>SHXK01000031.1 GCA_009693335.1 Betaproteobacteria bacterium
CCATGAAAAACCAAGTGAGTAATTAGGTGAGTGAAACCCGGCACGTCGCGCTGCCGCTTGCGGTCACGTTTGCCGTTCAGACGCTGGTTGCCTTGGCGGTCTACTGTGCGCCGGTGATGGCGCCGGTGGCCGGACCCGCACTCGGCTACGCCGCCTCGGCGGTGGGCTATTACATCGCGGTCCTTTATCTCGGCAGCATGATCGGTTCGGCCGCGGCGGGCGGCTGGGTGGCGCGCTTTGGACCGATCCGCGCCAGCCAGGCTGGTCTCGCCTTGTGTCTGGCCGGTCTTGGCTTGACCGCCACCGCGTGGCCGCCCCTGGTACTGCTCGGCGGCTTCGTGGTCGGCATGGGCTACGGGCCCACCACGCCGGCGAGCTCGGTGATCCTGGTGCGCGCCGCGCCGCCTGCCAGCTTCTCGCTGGTGTTCTCCATCAAGCAGACCGGCGTGCCCGCGGGGGGTGTGCTCGCCGGCCTTCTGGCGCCGCTGCTGATCCTCGCCTTTGGCTGGCAGTGGGGGGCGGTGGCGATCGGCGTCGCCTGCCTGGCGCTGGCCCTGATCATTGACCCGGTGCGCGCGCGCTACGACATCAACTTGAATCCGCGTGCGCCGGTTTCGCTGCGCAGCGCCTTCGCCCCGGTGCGTATGGTGCTCGGCGATGAGCGCTTGCGGCAGATGTGCATCTTGGGCTTCGTCTACGGTGGTGTGCAGATCACGCTGGTCACCTATCTGGTTACTTTCCTCGTCGAGAGCTTTGCGCTTTCCTTGGTCCTTGCCGGACTGGTGATGGCGGCCTCGCAAGTGGCAAGCGTCATCGGCCGCGTGCTTTGGGGGGTGCTCGCAGACCGAGCGCTCGCGCGACGCACGATGCTGGGCCTGCTCGGGCTCGGCATGGGCGTCTCGGCGCTCGCCGCGCTCAGCGCTGAACCGGGCTGGTCGCAGGAAGCGCTGTTCGCCTATGCCGCGGTGTTCGGCGCCACTGCGGTCGGTTGGAACGGCGTGTGGCTCGCCGAGATCGCGCGCCTCGCGCCGGGGCGGGCGAGCGAGGCGACCGGAGGCTGTCTGTTCTACACCTTCCTCGGCGTGGTGGTGACGCCGCCGATTTTCAATGCGGTGCTGGCCAGCACCGGAACCTATGCCGCCGCCTACGCGGTGTTCGCCGTTCCGGCGCTGGCGGTCGGTGTCTGGATGCTGATCAAAACTCCGCGACCATGACCCCGGAATAGATGCAGGACCTCATCCTCACTGAGGGACAGTTTTGTGCGCCCCCTCGTTAACCTCTTTTTTGCTGTGATAGCCGCGTTGCTGCTGTCGGGCTGTGAGACGCTGGCCTATTACGCGCAAGCGGTCGGCGGTCATCTCGAGCTGATGGCGCGAGCGCAGCCAGTGGCATCGGTGCTCGCCGATCCGGCCACGCCACAGGCGCTGCGCGAACGGTTGGAGCTCGCGCGCTCGATCCGTGACTACGCGAGCCGGGAACTCAAGCTTCCGGACAACCACAGCTACCGCAGCTACGCCGATCTCGGGCGCCCTTACGTGGTCTGGAACGTGGTGGCGGCGCCCGAATTTTCGCTGGTGCCGCTAGCGTCCTGCTTCCCCGTCGCCGGTTGCGTGCCCTACCGTGGATTTTTCGTCCGGGACGACGCCGAGCGCCACGCCGAGCGTCTGCGCAGGGCGGGCAACGATGTCAGTGTACGGGGCGTGCCGACTTATTCGACCCTCGGCCGCTTCGACGATCCCCTGCTCTCGAGCTTCATCCGCTATGCCGACGCGGAGCTCGCGGGGCTCATTTTCCACGAGCTGGCGCACCAGTTGCTGTACCTCAAAGGCGAGGCCACGTTCAACGAATCCTTCGCGGTCGTGGTAGAGCGCGCCGGGGTGCAGCGCTGGCTCGCGGCGACGGGACGCAGCTCCGAGCTGAAGGTTTTTTTTGAGTCACAAGACAGAAGTAGAAAACTGATCGATGCCATGGGGCAATCCAGAACGCGCTTGCAAACGCTTTACGCCATGCCGCTCCTGCCTGAAGTCATGCGGGCAAGGAAGCGGGCGGAATTCGCGGAACTGGAAAAGGTCTTGGCAGAAATCCCGGGGTTTAAAGAGGTGGCAGCAAACAATGCGCTGCTGGCTTCTTTCGCCACCTACACTCAGCTGGTGCCCACTTTCGAGCGTCTGTTGGAGGAGGAGGGCGGGGATCTGGAGCGCTTCTACGCGAAAATAAAAGCCCTGGCCGCTAACGCGCCCGCCGGTTCGCTCAGGTGAGTGGAATGTCGACGATTTTCTGGTAAGCAGGCCGGGCGCAAAGCCGCTCGAACCAGCCCTCCAGATTCGGATGCTGTGGCCGCGCTATCGGCAGCCGCATCCACAGCTGCACATGGCAGCCGATTGGGACGTCGCCCATGGAGAAGCTGCCGGCGACGTAGTGCTTGCCGGCGAGCGCGTGATTCAGGATGCCCATCATCTCGCCGGCTTTTGCCTGCTTTTCGGCGATCAATTTCAGGTCGCGCTTCTCGGGCGGCGTGCGTACCAGCCCCCAGAACACGTCGCGGAACACGTTCTGGAACGAAAACGCCCAGTCCATCCACTGGTTGGCCAGCGCGCGCTGGTGCTCGTCGGTGGGCCAGAGCACCCCTTTGCCGTGCTTCGCCGACAAGTAGCGGATGATGCTATGTGACTCCCACAGGATGAAGCCGTCTTCGTCCAGGGTCGGCACCAGGCCGTTGGGATTCAATTTTAGGTACTCGGGCGTGTTGACCACACCGTAGGCCATGCCGGCGTCGATGCGCTCATAAGGGAGGGCAAGCTCCTCCAGGCACCAGAGCGCTTTTTTCACGTTGACCGAATTCGCGCGTCCCCAGATCTTCAGCATGCTTGCTCCCTAGAATCCTGCGGCTTGGCCGTCCCTGCGCGGGTCGCTCGCCGCGAGATAGCCGCTGTCGAGTCGCCAGATCATCTGGCCACTGCCGAACTGGTTGTAGTCGTTCACCGTGACGATCCTGTGGCCACGGCGGCGCAGCTCCTCGATCACCGGGGGCGAAAAGTTGTCCTCTACGCTCACATCCATGCCCTGCACCCAGCGGAAGCGTGGGCCGTCACAGGCCGCTTGCGGGTTCTGGCCGTAATCCGCGATGCGCACCATCACCTGCGTGTGGCCCTGCGGTTGCATGGTGCCGCCCATGACGCCAAAGCTCATCACCGGTTTGCCGTCTTTGGTGACGAAGCCCGGGATGATGGTCTGGTAGGGGCGCTTGCCCGGCCCGACGCGGTTCGGGTGACCTGCTTGCATCACGAAAGTGGCGCCGCGGTTCTGCAACGAGATTCCGGTGCCCGGCACCACCACGCCCGAGCCAAAGCCCATGTAGTTCGACTGAATCATCGACACCATCATGCCCGAGGCGTCGGCCGCGGTGAGGTACACGGTGCCGCCCTTGGGCGGCGTGCCGGCGGCAAAGGGCTGCGCCTTTTTTCTATCAATAAGATTCGCTCTTGCTTTCAGGTATCCCGGATCGAGTAGCTGCTTGGGCGGGAACGGCATGTAATCCATGTCCGCGACATAAGCCTGCGCGTCGGCGAAAGCGAGCTTGATGGCCTCGATCTGAAGGTGGAAGCTGTCGGCCGAATCCACTGGCAGCGAGGCCATGTCGAAGTGTTCGAGGATGCCCAGCGCGATCAGCGCCACGATGCCCTGACCGTTGGGCGGAATCTCGTGGAGGGTGTAACCGCGGTAGTCCCGCTGCAGCGTGCCGACCCAGTCGCAGCGGTGCGCCGCGAGATCCGAGACCCGCATCGCGCCACCGTGCTGTTTCGCGCAGGCCTCGATTTTCTCCGCCAACTCGCCACTGTAGAACGAGGCCCCTTTGCTGGCGGCGATTTTCTCCAGCGTCTTCGCATGTTCCGGAAACTTGAACACTTCACCGATGGCCGGCGCCCGACCGCCGGGCATGAAAGCCTCGGCAAATCCTGGCTGCGTCTTCAGTTCATTCACCTGTGCGGCCCATTGCCCGGCGATGGTCGGTGAAACCAAGAAGCCCTCGCGCCCGTAGCGGATCGCGGGTTCGAACAAGCGCTCGAAGGGCAACTTGCCGAACTTCGCGTGCAGTTCGACCCAGGCGGATACACAGCCCGGCACACTGACCGAGTTCCAGCCGCGCACCGGAACCGCCGCAGTTGCCATTCCGGCGCTGCTAAAGAACTCCGGCGTCCAGAGCGCGGGTGAGCGGCCCGAGGCATTCAGCCCGTGCAGTTTTTTTCCGTCCCAGACGATCGCATAGGCATCCGAACCGATGCCGTTGGAGACCGGTTCCACCAGCGTCAGCGTGATGGCGGTGGCGAGGATCGCATCCACCGCGCTGCCGCCGGCAGCGAGCATGGCAACGCCGGCCTGCGCAGCCAGCGGCTGCGAAGTGGCCACCACGTTGCGCGCCAGCAGCGGCTTGCGCGGCCAAGCGTAAGGATTCTTCCAGGAAAAGGGCAGGCTCATGGAGCGCTATTGTAAACGGCCCGGTGTCCCGGTTCGCCGCGCCCAGCCGGCGTTGGACGTCAGGACACACTAGGGTGCTGCGATACGCGTAGGCCGCGATTGGCCTTGTTGCCGAGATGTGATTACAATGTGATCACAAAAGGACAAGGACGACCATGCGCGCACGATTGGTAAAGATAGGTAATTCTCGGGGCATTCGTCTTCCGAAACCGATTATTGAACAGGCCCGACTCTCCGAGGAAGTGGAAATGGAAGTTCGTGATGGGGCGCTGATAGTTACTTCCCCTCACCGTGTTCGCTCTGGGTGGGCCGAGGCTGCTCGTGAGCTTCGCGAGCGCGATCAAGACCGTCTTCTTGATGAACCGGCTGCAACTCGTTTCGACAACAAAGACTGGAAATGGCGATAGAAGGAGAACTACAGCGAGGCGACGTCGTTCTGGTCGAACTCAATCCTACACGGGGCGGCGAGTTACGAAAGACCCGCCCCTGTCTAGTGGTTTCTCCTGATGATCTGAATGCTCACGTTCGCACATGCATAGTCGCTCCCCTGACCACCGGTGGATACGCGTATCCATTTCGCATTGCTTGCCGGTTTCAAGGCAAGTCTGGTCACATCGTTCTTGATCAAATCCGTACCATCGACCGAGAACGTGTAGTCCGTCGGCTGGGACGAATCAGTGTAAGCACGCTCTCCGCTGCACTTGCGGTGCTTCAGGATATGTTCGCGATCTGAGACGGACGTCCAACCACCGCATCTATACCGGCCCGCGCCTAGAAGGCGAGCACCACGCGACCGAGCACTTTGCCGGCCTTGAGGTTTTCCAGGGCCGTCGTGACTTCGCTCGCCGGGCACGTTGTCACCGGGGTGGGCTTGAGTTTTTTCTTTTTCGCCAGCGCGACGACTTCTTTCAGCTCCTGCAGATTGCCGACGTAGGAGCCGACGATGCCGATCGCCCGCTGCGCGAAGGGTGGCAGCGGATGCACCAGTTCGCCGCCGAAGAGGCCGCACAGCACGTAGCGCCCGCCTTTCCTGAGCGTGCCCAGGCCGAGCGCGGCGGTGGCGGGCATGCCGACCAAGTCGATGGCGCCGGCGAGGTTGCCCATCGCGAGTGCCGCGAGTTTCTGCGCGGCGTCGGGCGCGCGCGTGTCCAACGTCAGCTTGGCGCCGAGTTTCTTGGCCGCTTCGAGTTTGCCCGGATCGATGTCGCAGGCGATGATGTTCTTCACGCCCTTGGCGCGCAGCACCGAGACGCACACCAGGCCCAGGCCACCGCAGCCGATCACGGCGACCCAGTCCTTGGGCCCCAGTTCCGGCAGCTTGGCGCTGGCGCTGTAGGTGGTGAGGCCGGAACAAGCGAGGGTGGCGGCGAAAGCGTCGTCTATGCCGCTCGAATCGACGAGGTATTTTGGATGCGGAATCAGCACGTGACTCGCGTAGGCGCCGGGGCGGTTGACGCCGAGGAACCTCGAGCCGGACACGCAGTAGTTGTCCTGGCCGGATTTACAGAGGGCGCACTTGCCGCAGCCGATCCAGGGGAAGACGAGTTTCTTTTGTCCGACCTTCAGTTTCCTGGCTATCCGTGGGACGGCAGAACCCATAGCCTCCACCATGCCAAACGGTTCGTGTCCCAGCGTGAAGGGCGGTAGACAGCCGCGCTCCTTGACGTAGAAGCGCTTGCCCCTGCCCCAGTCGAAGTAGCCGTCCCAGATGTGCAGGTCGGAGTGGCACACGCCCGAGTGTGTGATGCGTACCAGGACTTCGGTGCCCTTGGGCTTGGGCGTCTCGTGCATCACCTTCTGCAGCGGCTTGCCGTGTTCCGGAAATTGATAGCTGATCATGCTTGCTCCGATTGGCTGAGGCGCGGGTCAGGCCCGTGCCGATGCTTCCAATGCCTGGTCAATATCCCAGAGAATGTCGTCGAGCGACTCGAGGCCCACCGACAGGCGAACCATGTCGGGGGTGACGCCGGCTTTCAATTGCTCTTCGTCGCTCATCTGCCGGTGCGTGGTCGAGGCCGGATGGATGATGAGCGTCTTCGCGTCGCCGATGTTGGCGAGGTGGCTCATGAACTCGGCGGCGTCGATAAATTTCTCTCCTGCTTTTACGCCCCCTTTGACGCCAAAATTGAGCAGCCCGGAGGCCCCTTTAGGAAAGTACTTCTGCGCTAAAGAAAAATACTTGTTGCCCGGCAGCCCCGGGTAATTCACCCAGGCGACGCGCGGATGATCTTGCAGGTATTTGGCCACCGCCAGCGCATTGGCGCAGTGCCGGTCCATGCGCACCGGCAGCGATTCCACTCCCAGCAGCAGCAGCCAGGCGTTCATCGGCGAGAGCGTCGGGCCGAAGGTACGCATGATCTCCATGCGCGCTTTCATCGTAAAGCCAAAATCGCCGAAAGTTTCGTGGAAGATGATGCCGTGGTAGCCGGGCGAGGGGGTGGTGAACTCGGGGAATTTGCCGTTGCCCCAGTCGAATTTACCCGACTCCACGATGACTCCGCCCATGGTGGTGCCGTGGCCGCCGATGTACTTGGTGGCTGAGTGGATCACGATGTCCGCGCCCCAGTCGAAGGGGCGACACAGGTAAGGCGAGGGCACGGTGTTGTCGACTACCAGCGGGATCTGATGGGCGTGCGCAATGCGTGCGACGGCTTCGATGTCGACAATATTGATGAGCGGATTGCCGAGCGTTTCAGCGTAGATGAGCTTGGTATTTTTCTGAATGCTTTTTTCAAAGGCGCCATGATCGTCGGGATTTACAAAGGTGGTCTCGATCCCCAGTTTCTTCAGATTGACGCCGAGCAGCGTGTGCGTGCCGCCGTAGAGCGTGGAGGCCGACACGATGTGATCGCCCGCCTGGCACAGGGTGAGTATTGCCGTGGCCTCGGCGGCCTGGCCAGTGGCGCAAGCGAGCGCAGCGCGTCCGTTTTCGAGCGCCGCCACCCGCTCTTCGAACACTGCTACGGTCGGGTTCGAAATACGCGAGTAGACGTTGCCGAAAGTCTGCAGGTTAAACAGGCTCGCCGCGTGCTCGGCGGAATCGAACACGAACGAGGTGGTTTGGTAAATCGGCGCCGCCCGCGCACCGGTAGCCGGATCCGGAATTTGCCCGGCGTGCAGGCAAAGGGTTTCAAAGCCGTACTTGCGGTCAGCCATCGGCGAATTCTAACCGCTGACATTGCCGTAACGTCACCGCCGGGAAGCCTCAGTAGGCCAGCCAGCGGGGGCGTTTGGCGGAGATCACCCGCGTATTGACCCCGACCCAGTTGAGTCCCCCGAAAAGGCGGCCATGCTCGATCTTCACGCACCGGTCCATGACATTTTCCAAACCCGCAGCGCCGGCTTTGGCCGCCGCCTCCTCGTTCTTCACCCCGAGCTGCTGCCACAGGACCCTGGCCCCGATGGCGATCGCGTCCTCGGCGATCGGCATCACGTCCGTGGTTTTGCGGAACACGTCCACCAGGTCCACCTTTTCGGGGATCTCGCGCAGCGACGCGTAGCACTTCTGCCCGAGCACCTCGGTGTACTGTGGATTGACCGGGATCACCCGGTAACCATGTTCGAGCAGGTACTTGGCGGCGAAATAACTCGGCCGGTGCCAGTTCGCCGACAGGCCGACGATCGCCAGCACCCGGTTTTCCTTCAGGATGCGGCGCAGGGTGTTGAGGTCGTCGCCGTATGCCTCGCTCATGCTCGATACTATAATCGATCCTTTTTCCGGGGAGAATCTGGGATGTTCGTCGAAGAGCGCATGTATACGCTGCAAATTGGCACGACTGCCGAATATTTCAGGAATTACGAAGAATTCGGTATCAAGGTGCAGCTAAAGCACCTGCCGCACATGGTTGGCTACTACGTCACCGAGTCCGGGTCCCTGAACATGGTGGTTCACCTCTGGGCCTACAACGATCTCAACCAGCGCGACAAATGCCGCGCCGCGATGCAGGCCGATCCCGATTGGAAGGTCTACCTCGCCAAGAACCGACCGCTGATGGTGTCGCAGGACACGCGCATCATGAAATGCGCCCCGTTCTTCGTCGAACGGTTGAAGAAAATGCTGGCGGCGGCGCAATAGGCAAGCAGACGATGCTTCATCCGCAGCTTGTAGCCCTGCTCCAAAGAGCAGCGAACTCCCCTCTGCCGGCCTATGCCGACGTGCCCCCCGCCGTGGCGCGGCGCCTGTACCGCGACACGCGCGGGGCGCTGACGCCGGATCCGCCGACGGTCGAGTCGGTGCAATTGTTGCTGGTACCCGGCCTAGGCGGGCCGGTGCCGGTGCGCGCCTACCGCCCTCAGGGGGCTCGCACCGACGAGGTGCTACCGGCGCTGGTGTATTTCCACGGCGGCGGCTGGGTGATCGGCGATCTCGACACGCACGACGTCATTTGCCGCACGCTCGCCAACGGGGCGCGTTGCGCGGTGTTTTCGGTGGAATACAGGAAAGCTCCCGAAGCGCCGTTTCCCGCGGCAGTGGAGGATTGTTTTTCCGCAGTAACTTTTATCGCCAATAACGCAGGCCAGTTAAAAACCAACCCGTCCAAAATCGCCGTGGGCGGCGACAGCGCGGGCGGCAACCTCGCCGCCGTGATCGCGCTCATGGCGCGCGATGCGGGTGGGCCGGCGATTTCCTGCCAGCTCCTCATCTACCCGGCCACCGACCAGCGGCTGGGTCACCCTTCTATCGACAGCAATGGCGAGGGCTATTTGTTGACCAAGAAAAGCATGCTCTATTTTCGCAGCCACTATCTGCCGCGCCAGGAAGACTGGCTCGACTGGCGCGCTTCGCCGCTGCTGGCGAAAAGCTTGACCAAGTTGCCGCCCGCATTGGTGATGACGGCAGGGTTTGACCCTCTGCGGGACGAGGGCCGCGCCTATGTAGAGCGCTTGAAAAACGAAGGGGTGCCCACCGAGTACCGCGAGTACGCGGACATGGTGCACGGCTTCATCACCATGGGCCGCGTGCTGGACACCGCCAACACGGCGCTTGCCGATAGCGCGCAGGCACTGCGCAAAGTTTGGGGAGTGGCATGAAAGCCGATTTGCCCGACGCCAGTGCCGGCCTGCTCTCACGCCATGGCGGCCAGATACTCGCCGCTGCGCTCGCCGGACACGGCGCGCGCGTCGCCTTTGGCGTACCGGGCGAGAGTTTCCTGCCGGTGCTCGATGGCCTGCACGACCTGAAGGACCGACTGAAATTCGTCATCTGCCGCCAAGAAGGCGGCGCTGCCTACATGGCCGATGCCTGGGCGAAACTCACCGGCGAGCCAGGTGTGCTGTTCGTCACGCGCGGCCCCGGTGCGACCAATGGCTCGGTGGGCGTGCACACCGCTTTCCAGGATTCGACGCCGATGATCGTGTTTGTTGGCCAGGTTGGCAACGATTGCGCCGAGCGGGATGCGTTCCAGGAAATCGATTACCGGCGCATGTACGGGCCGCTCACCAAGTGGGTGGCGCAGATCGACCGTGCCGAGCGAATTCCTGAATACGTGAGCCACGCATTTCACACTGCCACCGCGGGCCGGCCGGGGCCGGTGTTGCTGGCTCTGCCTGAGGACATGCTGTTTTCGCAGGCGGTAGTGGCGGATGCGCCACGTTTTCGTCGCGCCCGCGCCGCACCAGCGCCTGCCGATATGCAGGAACTTGAGCGCCTGCTGGCAGGGGCGAAACGCCCGTTCGTGCTGATCGGCGGCGGTGGTTGGACCAGGCAGGCGAGCGATGGCTTGCGCGCCTGGGTCGAGGCCACCGGCATCCCGGTGGGCTGCGGCTTCCGCTGCCAGGACTACTTTGACAACCGGCATCCGAGCTATGCGGGTGATGTGGGCATCGGCGTCAATCCAAAACTAGCGCAGCGCGTGAGGGATGCGGACCTGCTGCTGGTGATCGGCGAGCGCCTCGGCGAAATCACCACCGGTGCTTATACGCTGTTCGATGTACCGGCACCCAAGCAGACGCTGGTGCACGTGCAGGCGGGGGCCGAGGAGCTAGGGCGTGTGTATCAGGCGGCTTTGCCGATCAATTCAAATTATGAGGAGTTTGTTTTCGCTTTATCGGCCATCAAGACAAACAATAATGAATGGCGAAACCAAACCAGGTCGGCGCGTGAGGATTACCTCGCCTGGAACCAGCCGTTGCCGATGCCGGGTGCGCTGCACTATGGCGAGGTGATCGCCTGGCTGTCGCAGAACCTGCCGGAGGACGCGATCGTTACCAATGGCGCCGGCAACTTCGCCAGCTGGCTGCACCGGCATTTCCAATACAAGGGTTGGCGCACCCAGCTCGCGCCGACCAGCGGCTCGATGGGCTACGGCGTGCCTGCCGCGGTGGCGGCGAAGATCGAAGCGCCCGGGCGTACCGTGATTGCGATCGCCGGCGACGGTGATTTCCTGATGAACGGGCAGGAGTTCGCCACCGCCATGCAGTACGGCGCAGCGATCATCGTGTTGGTGGTGAACAACGGCATGTACGGCACCATCCGCATGCACCAGGAGCGCGAGTACCCGGGCCGTGTCTCGGGCACCGAACTGGTCAACCCGGACTTTGCCGCCTATGCGCGTGCCTTTGGTGGTCACGGCGAGACGGTCGAGCGCAGTGCCGATTTCGCCCCCGCCTTCCAGCGCGCCGTGGCCTCCGGCAAGCCCGCGATCATCGAACTCAGGATCGATCCCGAGGCGATCACGCCCTCGGCCACGCTCTCCGGCCTGCGGGCCGCTGCGCTGGCGAAAAAATAGCTAGCGGGTCATCGCCACGAAGGTCTTGTCGTCCTGGAGCTTGCGCTCGAATTTCAGGAACTCCCAGTAGCCGCAACCCTTGCTGTAGGGATAGCCACGGCAAGTTTGCGGGCGCGCCTGGTACACGGTGCAGCGGCGTTCCTTGAGATCGAAGAACCGGCATATGGTGCCGAAGATCTCGTCCTTGTGCTTGCGCAGGCCACGCACCTTTTCTTCCTTGTCGTACAGAGTGAAACGTTGCTCGGCGCTTGCATAGTCGAGATCGAAGTGCTTGGCGAGGCGGGCAATGTCGGTCTTCGAGACTTCAATCAGGGGATAGCTGCAGCAGTAGCCGGGGCATTTGCTGCAGTCGTAGGTTTTTTTGCTGGTCATGGTGAGGGGGTTAGCTCGGAGAGGCGCGCATTCTACGTCAAGCGATGAGCGCCTTGAGTGGTGCTGACTAGGTTTTCAGTTTTTCGCCCGCAGTCTGCAGGAACACGGCGCAGGAATCGAGCTTGCCCAGCTGTGCGCGCCGGGCGGCCTGGTATTGGCTGCGCACCAGAGAGGCAATGGGCGCCGGGCGGTCTTGCTCCTGCGCCAGGGCGAGGAAGTAGCGCAAGTCCTTGTCCATGAGTTCTAGCTGGAACTGCGGCGTGAAGTCGCGCTTGAACATCTTCGGCAACTTGGTCTTCATCAACCGCGAACCCGCCGCGCCTTCGATGAGCACTTCAAGCGCGGCGTCACGGTCCAGATTCGCCGCTTCGGCGACCTGCGCCGCCTCCGCGATCGCTGCCGTGAGCGTAGCCGAGAGCATGTTGTTGATTAGCTTCAACGTCGCACCCGCGCCAACATCGCCGATCCGCCGCACCATCCGCCCCATCGCCAGCAGCACCGGCTGCGCCTTGTCGAACGCGGCCTGGTCACCGCCTACCAGGATCACCAACTCCTTGCCCTGCGCCTGCGCGAGCGAGCCCGACACCGGCGCATCGAGATAGATCACTGCCTTCGCGGACGCGGCTTTCGCCACTTCCCTCGACATCGCCGGCGTGTTGGTGCTCGAATCAAGGACGATGGTCCCCGGCGCTGCTGCGCCAATGACGCCCGACGCACCCAGCATCACTTCGCGTGTCGCCACGTCATCCGACACGATCGAGCACACGAACTCCGCCCCTTGCGCCGCCGCCGCGGGTGAGTCGCAAACCTCGATACCTAGGTCGGCAAAGGCTTTGGTCTTTGCCCGGTCGCGGTTGTAGACGCGCAGCTGGTGTCCCGCCGCGTGCAGGTTCATCGCCATGCGCGAACCCATCGCGCCCAATCCAATGAATGCCACCGTGCTCATGATTTACCTTTCGTGGGGTCGTTTCGTATTTCCGCTATTCTTGCACGGCCCGGAGTGCCAACGTTTCGGCAAGCCGTCCGCATGTAAGGGGGAGATTGATGAAGCGAGCGTTTTTATGTTGGGGTACCGTCCTGATCCTGTCTGTAAGCTGGTCTTGCAGGGCGGACGCTGCGGACGCTTTTGTTTTCGAAGTCGCGGTACCGAAGTTCAAGATAAGCATACCGGGCATGCCACAGATCAGGATGGAGTTGCACCCTCTGAACGCGTCCCAGCCGCATTTGCGATTTCTGGGCTCTGCAGAACCCTACACGGTTGCGGTTTTCACGCCCGTCGCCGCCGCAGGCATGACGCCTTTCGAATGTGCGAGCGCGATCACCAGGGTGATGGCGGCCAGGCCGGACATGCCCCCGGCCTCTGAGGTCTTCAAGACGCGCTTGAACGAGACCACTTTCGTGGCGCTCTATGCCGCAACGCTAGGCGGAGCAGTCCAGCTGCACGCTCATTTGCTGTCCGCAGCTGGCGGCAGCCATTGCATCGAAGTTCACGCAAGCAAGGTTGCGCTACTGGAGGACGACCTTGCTTCCTGGATCGATGAGCTTGAAAAAGCGAGCATCGAGCCCAATTGAATCACGAGTAAAGGGACATCGAGGCGTTTGTTGGCTTAAAGGGGTTGAATGGTTATGAAGTTCGAGTGGGATCCGCGTAAAGCCGAGATAAATCTTCGCAAGCACGGCGCATCGTTTGACGAAGCCGGCTCCGTATTCCTGGATTCGCTCGCGCTGTCCGGTCTTGACCCTGAGTACTCGGCGGGGGAGTTGCGGTACATTACGTTTGGAATGTCGAGTCTGGGCCGTCTACTTGCCGTGTCCCATACTTATCGGCCGGGCGCGATTCGGATCATCTCCGTGCGCCGCGCCACACGTGGCGAAAGGAAGCTCTATGAAGAAGGCTAAAGATGAGATGCGTGCCGAATATAGGCGTTCCGATTTCGTAAAAATGGAGCGCGGTAAGTTCCATGCGGAAGTCGCCGCGGGAACTGCTGTGGCGCTGTTGGAGCCGACCATCGCGAAGGCATTTCCCACCTCCCGGGCGGTAAACAAAGCACTGGCCAGTCTTCTCGCATTGACCGAGAAAACATCGCACTTAACACGGCGCTCAGCGCGGGTTCGTGCGAAAGTGGCGCGCACTGCTTAGCTCGGCATTAGCCGTCAACAACAGAAGAATCGTACATGGTGATACCTGATTACCAATCAATCATGTTGCCCTTGCTTCGTTTTGGTACGGACGGAAACGAACATTCCCTGCGGGAAGCAATCGAGGGCTTGTCCGAACAGTTCGGGCTTACGGACGCAGAAAAGAAAGAGTTGCTGCCGAGCGGCCAACAGCCAAGATTCAACAACCGTGTTGCGTGGGCGCGATCCTATATGAGCAAGGCGGCATTGTTGGAGTCAACCCGGCGTGGGTATTTCCGCATAACACAGCGGGGCTACGAAGTTCTATCCAAGAATCCATCTGGAATCAATGTGAAATTCTTGGAGCAATTCCCCGAGTTCCTAGAGTTCAGGGCAAAACACCGAGAACAGGAAGAAACTACAGAATCTACTGAAACAGAAACCCGCCAAACACCTGGCGAGCTTCTGGAAACGGCGTATCAGAAACTGCGCGAAGACCTTTCTGCCGAACTTCTAAAAACCGTTACAGAATGTTCCCCGTCCTTTTTCGAGCGCCTCGTCATCGACGTTCTCGTGAAAATGGGCTATGGCGGTTCTCGAAAGGAAGCCGGAAAAGCTATCGGTCGCAGCGGAGATGAAGGCATTGACGGCATCATTAACGAAGACCGTCTTGGCCTCGATGTCATCTACATTCAAGCCAAGCGGTGGCAGGCTACGATCGGGCGTCCCGAAATCCAAAAGTTCGCGGGCGCTCTGCAAGGACACCGTGCGAAGAAAGGAATATTTATCACCACTTCCGACTTCAGCCGCGAAGCCGAGGACTATGTGGCGAAAATTGATTCCAAGATCGTGCTAATAGGCGGTGAGCAGTTGTCCCAACTCATGATCGACCACAATGTTGGGGTTACTCCGGTCACATCGTATAAAAGAAAAAAATCGACAGCGATTACTTTATAGAGGGTTAACGGCTAACACCGTGTTGCATGGCGTACGACCTCGATCTGGCGCATAGGAAGGACGTGCGGTGAGCGAATTTTCAAGAATCATCGGACAGCGGGAAACGCCTCTCCTGGGCGCGCTGCGCGCGCCCAATGCAAACGAGCGCGCCTGGGTAGCGCGTATGGCGCCTGCGCAAACACGCGTGCCTAAGGGCATCTTTCGCTACCGGAGCATGCAGGAGGCCAGCGCGCAGTGGGAGCGCTGGCAGGCCGATGCCATCACGGCCGGGCTGCAGCCATGAGTGAACCACGCTTTACGCGACCCGCGTTGTGGGAAGACGTGCTCAAACTCGCCCACCGACTCAATCGTCACGGCGCCCGTTACGTTCTTGTCGGCGGCTATGCGCTGGCCGCGCACGGCCTTGTTCGCATGACCACCGACATCGACATCGCCGTTGCCGCGGACCCGGACAACAACCGGCGCTGGGTGGCGGCGTTGGCCGAATTGCCCGATGGCGTCGCGGCGGAACTGGCGGGCGAGGACGATCCCTTTGGCGGTGATCTGCTGCACGCTATCCGCATCAATGATGAATTCACCGTGGACGTGATGCCGAGCGTGGCGGGGATGTCGTTTGCCAGTTTGGAGAAACACGCAGAACAGCTGCTCATTGACGGTGAACCGATCCCGGTCCTCAATCTGCAGGGGCTGCTCGATACCAAACAACAGAGCGAACGCCCCAAAGACCAGGCCGACGCCGCCTTGCTGCGGGAGGCGCTCGCCCGACTATCGGCTCCGCCTGTGTCCGATTCCTGAACTTGGGTGCTAACCAGCCTGGGGGTGTTTTCCGTCAGGAAGGAGTTTCGCCAGTTCGGCACCTTGCAGCAGCCGGATGTTGTTGCCGACCGCGTAGGCGCGGGCCTTGTCGGTAATCTCGCCCGCGCTGACATAAATGCATTCCTGGGCTGCGCGCCCAAGGCGTACGGCCTCCAGCTCGCGCAGCGGCTCGACGCCAGCGCGAGCGACCTTCCAGCGCTTGCAGGCCACCAGGGAGACGCGGCCTGATTTCGTCAATTCGAGATCGGCCCCGGCGATATTCAGCCGGTTTACGCTATAGCCGTCGCGCCGGTAGGCCTCTTCAATGGCGCTGGAAAAGTCATCCCAGGGGAGGGCGCGAATCGCTGTCAGCGCCGCCTCGATGCGCGTGGCGCTGGGAGCGCGTAACTGCTGCCAGCCGGCATAGCCGCCGATGACGAAGAACGGCAGCGCGGTGAATAGCGCATAGGGCGCATAGCTCGCGGGCAGCAGCATACGCGCCAGCGCAAAAGCCCCCGCGGCGACGGCGATGCTGATCCACCACGGCGAGCGCAGCAGCACCGCGAATAGCGAATTCTTGTTCATAGTCCAGGAAAAAATGTGCAAGTCCTTTATTTAATGATGCAGGATCTTGGAGAGGAACAACTGGGCGCGCTCGGAACGCGCGCTGCCGAAGAAGTCGTCCTTGGCGCAGTCCTCGATGATTTTTCCGGCGTCCATGAAGATCACGCGGTGCGCGACGTTCTTGGCAAAACCCATCTCGTGGGTGACCACCATCATGGTCATGCCTTCTTTGGCCAGTTCCACCATGACATCCAGTACCTCGTTGATCATCTCCGGATCGAGCGCCGAGGTCGGTTCGTCGAACAGCATCGCAATCGGGTCCATCGACAGCGCGCGCGCGATCGCCACGCGCTGTTGTTGACCGCCGGAGAGCTGGCCGGGGAACTTGTCCTGGTGCGCCATCAGGCCGACCCGGTCGAGGAGCTTCAGGCCCTTGTCACGCGCCGCGTCCGGTGTTCGTCCGAGCACCTTGACTTGGGCCAGCGTTAGGTTCTCGGTGACCGAGAGGTGCGGGAACAGTTCGAAATTCTGGAACACCATGCCGATGCGCGAACGCAACCTGGGCAGGTCGGTTTTGCGGTCGCCCACCGAAATGCCGTCGACGGTGATCTCGCCTTTCTGGAAGGGCTCCAGCGCGTTGATGCACTTGATGATGGTGGATTTGCCGCTGCCCGAGGGGCCGCAGATCACCACCACTTCGCCTTTCTTCACTTCGGTCGAGCAGTCGGTCAGCACCTGGAAGCTGCCGTACCATTTACTCACGTTTTTCATGGAGATCATGGGTGGATTATCCCGTTTCTTACTGGACCACGGCGATGCGCTTCTGCAAATTTTTCACCAGCGTCGACAGACCATAGGACATGATGAAGTAGACCACTGCGACAAAGGTGTACATCTCCACCAGACGGTAATCGCGGTTGGCGACCTTGGAGGCGGCACCTAGAAAGTCGGTGGCCGAGATCACGTAGACGAGTGAAGTGTCCTGGAACAGGATCACGGTCTGCGTCAGCAGCACCGGCAGCATGTTGCGAAACGCCTGCGGCAGTACGATGCGGCGCATGGTAGCGAAGTAGTTCAGGCCCAGCGCATAGCCCGCCCAGACTTGGCCGCGCGGGATGGACTGGATGCCAGCGCGCATGATCTCGCAGTAGTACGCCGCTTCGAACATGACGAAAGTGATCAGGCAGGACATGAAAGAGCCGACCTTGACCGGATCCTTGGCGCCGATCAACCAGGCGCCGATGTAGGGCACCAGGAAGAAGAACCAGAAAATCACCAGCACCAGCGGCAGCGAGCGCATCAGGTTGACATAGCCGCCGGCAAACCAGGACAGTGCCCTCAACGAGGACAGTCGCATCATCGCCAGCAGCGTGCCGAAGAAAATGCCGCCCAGCATCGCCAGCACCGTCAGCGTCAGCGTAAAGGTCATGCCGTCGCGGAACAGGTAGCCGGCCGAGCGCTGGATGACGTCGAAGTCGTAGCCCGAGAACATCACTCATGGGCCTCAGGTGCTCGGCGCCTGGCCGATAAAGCCCGGCACGCGTACTTTGTTCTCCAGCGCGCGCATCGCCAGCACCACCACCAGGTTGGTCAGCAGGTAGATCAGGGTCGCCGCGGCAAAGGCCTCGAACACCTTGAAGCTGAACTCCTGCATCGCGCGCGCGCGCCCGGTGAGTTCAAGCAGGCCGATGGTCAGTGCCACGGAGGAATTCTTGATCACGTTCATGAATTCCGAGGTGAGCGGTGGCAATACGATGCGCAAGGCCATCGGCAACAACACGAAACGGTAGGTCTGCCCCAAGGTGAGACCAAGCGCGGTGCCGGCCATGGCCTGGCCGCGCGACAGGGATTGGATGCCTGCTTTCACCTGTTCGGCGACGCGCACCGAGGTGTACAAGCCCAGGCACAACACTGCCGGCAAGTAGGAGCCCCACGGCGGAGGCACTTGCTTCACCCAGTCGCCCAGGTCCTTCGGTAACAGCTCCGGCGCGACGAAGAACCACAGGAACATCTGCACGATGAGCGGCACATTCCTGAAGACTTCGACATAGGCGTTGCCCAAGCGCACCACCCATTTATGCGGCGTGGTGCGCAGGGTGCCGACTACCAAGCCGATCGCCAGCGCGATCGCCCAGGCGACGAGCGCTGTGGCGAGCGTCCAGCCCAAACCCACGACCAGATACTGCAGGTAGCTTCCCGTGCCGCCGGGCTCGGCAGCTAGGTAGATGCCCCATTCCCAGTTGTAGTTCATGCCGGACCGGTAATGAAGCGGGGGCCCTGGTCAGGGCCCCCGGCTCGCGTCCCGGCTATTCGTAGACCTTGGGGTCGCCCGAGGAGGTGGGGTTGGCGACGACTTTCTTGAACGCGGCTGTCATCGGCAACTGCAGGTTGACACTCTTGGGCGGGACCGGCTTCTCGAACCACTTCGAGTAGATGGCGTTGATCTGCCCCGACTTGTAGACGTTCGAGATGGCTTTGTCGGCGAGTGCTTTGAACGCCTTGTCGTCCTTGCGCAACATGATGCCGTAGGGTTCCACGGATAGCGCGTCGGCCGAGATGGCGTAATCGTTGGGCGCGCGCGACTGCGCCACCAGTCCGGCCAGCAGGATGTCGTCCATGACGAAGGCCACCGCACGGCCGGTCTCGACCATCTGGAAAGCTTCGGCGTGGCCGTTGGCCGAGATGATGTTCATGCCCAGGTTCTGCGCCGCGTTGATTTCGGTGATCTGCTTGATGTTGGTGCTGCCGGCGGTGGAGACGATGGTTTTGCCCTTGAGATCAGTGAGTTTCTTGAGGTTCGACGATTTCTTCGCCGCCCAGCGGTTGGCGGTGACGAA
>SHXK01000032.1 GCA_009693335.1 Betaproteobacteria bacterium
AACAGCGGAATTGGCGTCAGTGCGAAGTTGGTCACCGACTGTACGCTGTTGCGCGCGAGCTGCATCATCCCCGGTTCGCCACCAAGGAAGATCGCTGCGCCAAGCAGGTTGATCGCCAGGAAAGCGAACGCCACCGGCAGGCCGAGGAACATCAGCACGGTGGAGCCGCCGAGCAGGAGCCAGGCCGCGGATTGCCAGGACATGGCGTTCGTTATCCAGGACACCGCATGCGGGGTGCAGCCGGCTAGGCCGCGCTAACCGCATCAGTGCGCGGTCCACACGGGGCGGCAGCAAGGCGGTGCATGCGGAACAGAACCTCGATCGCCAGCAGCGCAAAAGCCGCAGGCAGCGGCGCGAGCAGCCACCACTCGGGCACCGACAGCACCTTGACAACCATGCCGTCGATGGCGTGGCTGGAGAGCGCGGCTTTGACGCCGTAGTAGGCAATCACGCCGCAGCACAGCAAGGCGATCAGATCGACCGCCCATTCGCAGTACCACGCCAGCCTGCGCGGCATGACGCGCAGCAGGACGTCGACGCGGATGTGCAAGCCCCTGCGCAGCAGCCAGGGCGCGACCAGCATGGTGATGAAGTACAAGGCGTATTCCGTGGCCTCATTGGCCCACGGCACCCCGAGCATGCCCGGCACAATGCGCAGGTTGCGCAGCAGTACGTCGACGCAGATCACCAGCATCATCAGCAGCAGCACCGCGCAGCCGACAAGCGCGAGGCCCGTCAGCAGGCGGCCGTACAGTTCTGCTAGACGCTGCATTTGCTCGCCGGTGGGCAGCGCGGTTTTCTGCTAGTTGCTGAACAGCTTTTTCAACTGCGGACCGTACTGTGGGCTCGCTTTGATGAGGTTGGTCCAGGCAACCTCATAGGCCTTGTCGTAGAACTGCTTCGCGGTGGCAGGATCGAAAGTGATGGTCTGGATCCCGACCTGCGCCTGGCGCTTGACGTCGTCCTCGTTGACCTTCTTCCAAGAGCTAGCGTCCGCCTCGTGCGCGAGGACATGGCGCATCAGCAGGTCTTTTTGCCCTTGGGACAGCGCTTTCCACTTGTCCAGGTTCATCACCAGCGACACTTCCGCGCTGTAGAAGCCTGGGTCGACGCGAAAGCGGGTCTTCTCCTGCCAGTTGAAGTCGAAGATGCCGTTGACCGGCCAGCCGTAGCCGTCCACCACGCCGCGCTCGAGCGCGGTATAGACCTCACCCGGCGCGGTCTGCACCACAGTCGCGCCTAGCGACTGGAAGAAGTCGCGGTAGACCGGCGTGATGCGCAGCTTGAGGCCCGTGAGATCGGGTTTGTCGATCTTCTTGGTGAGGTAGATGTGGAACGGCGTGTAGTCGATGACGCGGCCCAAGTACTGCATGTTGGCCTTCTCGTTCCAGACCTTGTTGATCAGGTTGGTGGCGCCGTTCTTGCGCAGTTCCGGCGCGGGCAGCTGGGTCAGCTTGAGCGCATCGGCCTCGGGCATGATGTTGGTGTAGAAAGCCCCGGTGGTCAGGCCGATATCGACCACGCCGGTGCGCACCGCGTTGCCGATCTCGAAGGGCGGCATCGCTTTTGGGCCGCCGATGAAGTTGAGCTGCAGCACGCCCTTGCCCTCGGCATTGAGCTTCTTGATCATGGGCTCGAGGTTCTTGACGTAGGTAGTGTTTTCGGCGAACGCACTCACCACACGCAGCGTGAGCTCCTGTGCGGCGGCATGGAGTGGGATGAAGGCGGCGGCGGTCGAGTACGCAATGGCCGTCAGCCAGCGGGTGATATTCATGGTTTGATCCTCCTCCGGAATAATGTCCGCCTATCATATGTCAAATCAAAGCGATGAAAGACATGAAGATACTCGTCGTCGGCGCAGGCCCAGCGGGCTTGTACCTCGCCTATCTGCTGAAGCGCCGGTTGCCGGCTTGGCAGGTGCGCGTCGTCGAGCAGAACCCGCGCGACTCCACCTTTGGCTTCGGCGTGGTGTTTTCCGATCGTGCGCTGGAATTCCTGCGCGGCGATGACGCCGAGACCTTCGAGCGCATCACCCCGGCGATGGAGGCCTGGACCAACCTTACCGTAGTGCACCGCGGTGTGCCGGTGGTCATCGACGGCATCGGTTTTGCCGCCATCGGCCGACTGCGATTCCTGCAATTGCTACAGCAGCAGTTGGCGGGTGTTGACGTGGTTCCGGAATATGAAACAAGCATTGGAGAACAGGAACAACTGCGCGGTTACGATCTGGTGGTCGCGGCCGATGGTGCCAATTCCTTCGTGCGGCGCTCCCGCGGCGAAGCATTCGGTACGCGCGTGCAACACCTGCAGAACAAATTTTCCTGGTACGGCACCCCCAAACTGTTTGACACCCTTACGCAGACCTTCGTCGCCAACCAGCACGGTGTTTTCAACGCCCACCACTACCGGCATTCGGCGCACATGAGCACTTTCGTCGTCGAGTGCGATCCGCTGACCTGGGAGCAGGCAGGCTTCGCGGCCATGGACGAGGCAGCGACGCTGGCCTACTGCCAGCGGGTGTTCGCCGACACGCTGGAGGGCCAGCCGCTGGTGTCCAACAAGTCAATCTGGCGCAACTTCCCGAACCTGCGTAACGCGCGCTGGTCGGTCGGCAACACGGTGCTGCTGGGGGATGCTCAGCGCACGGCGCATTTCTCGATCGGCTCGGGCACGCGCCTAGCAATGGAGGATGCCATCGCGCTGGCGAAATCCCTGTTTGAATTCAAGAACGACATCCCGCTAGCGCTCGCGAGTTTCGAAGCGGCGCGCCGCACTATCGTCGAGAAGCTGGTCGCGGCTGCCGATGCGAGCGCCGACTGGTACGAGCGCTTCCCGCAGCACATGCAGCTGGCGCCGCGGGAATTTGCCTGGAGCTACATCCAGCGTAGCGGCCGCATTGACCCGGAGAAGCTGCGCAAAATCGCGCCGAAGTTTGTCGGCGGTTAGGCCGGACTGCCGAGCGAGGCGATGTAGCGGTTCATCCAGGCCGCAGAAGAGGTCACCCCGCCAAAGGTAAACAGATGCACGCCGATGACGTTGCACTCGGCGTGTACCGCGCAGTAGCGCGCCAGCGCCGCCAGCTGATCGGCCGGATCCGTGTGGGTCACGAGGCGCACCGCATCCATGCCTTGCGTACGCAAGGCCCGCAATGAGGCGCTCACCCCGCAGCGCTGCGCGAAGCGCAACAGTGCGAGTGGATTGGTGGGGCCGGCGAGGCCCACGTAGACCGGGACGCTGGGGGCAGTGCGCGCGAGGCCGCTGCAGTACTCGATCACGCGTCCCGGCGCGAAGGAGAACTGGGTGACGATAAAAGTGCCCAGGCCTTGCCCGGCCGCGAGCGACAGTTTCTCGGTGAAAGCGTGATCCAACGCGGCACGCGGAATGCGCGGGTGCCCTTCCGGGTAGCCAGGTAGTCCGATCTCGCGCAGCCCCGAAGCGGCGAGCAGACCCTCGCGGAGCAGCGCAGCACCGTCGGCATAGGCGCCGAGTGCTTGGGCTTCGTCGCCACCCAGGATCAGCGCCTTGCGCACGCCCGCCTCGCTCACTGCCCGGGTGAGGAAGGTCTGGAGTTCGGCGCGATCCTTGATGCGGCGCGCGGCGATGTGCGGCACCGGCTCCAGGCCCGCTGCGCGCACCGCGACCAACGTTGGCAGGGTGTCGAGCAATCGGTGGCGCGGCAGATGATTGACGTAGACCGGCGTGCCCGCCGGCAGCAAGGCGGCGATGTCGCGCGCGTCCTGCGGTCGGTGCGCGCCCATCTCCAGCGAGCCGCCAGAAACGAGTTCAGCGGCGCTGGACGCGGCGCGTCCAGCCGCCAGACGCTCAAGGGAAGGCTGCCCCTCAGCCACGTTTTCGGGAGATGACATAGGATTCATCCAGGAACCACAGGCCGCCATGCGCTTGCAGGACCTCGCGCGTGGCCTCCAGGTATTTGCGTTCGCCCACCACTTGGGCGAGGCGTTCATCGTCGATCTGCGCCACATACACCGCGGCGTTCCAGGCAGCGAATAGGGTCGAGGTGCCGATGCTTTCCGCGATCTCGGTGGGCAGCGTGTGCATGTCGTAGCGGAACACCGCGCGCGCATCTGAATAGGAATTGAAATTGAAACGCCGCGCTTCCTTGCCAAGCTCGGTGCGCAGCGCGCGCAGCAGGTCGTGTCGTCCGGTGGCGAAGGGATTTTCCTGTGGCCAGATCTTGCGCACGATTTCCATGCCCGGATCACGACCGCAGGAATGAATACCGAGCAGCCGGCCGCCCGGCCCCAGGGCGCGGGTCAGCGGCCCGATGATCTTGCTAGTCTTGAATTCCAGCGGCACGCGGGCGCGGTAAGGCTGTGAGGCGATCACCAGATCGTAGTCGGCGCGCGGCTTGCCCTGTTTCGGGATCGCCGCGTCGAGCACGAAGCGAAAATCTTCGCGGTAGAGCACCAGCGCCACCGGGCGTTCGTAAATCGGATTGCCGGTTTTCGCGCTGTGGCGCGCCTGCCAGTTCTTGGCGAGGAACGGCTCTAGCGCGGCGATCTGCTCGCTGAACTCGTGCGCCGTGGTGCCGGTGAGGCCGACTTCACGCCAGACCAGAGAGGTGGCGGCACTCGGGACCCTGGGTGTCAGCCACGGCGCTTCCGTGTAGTACATATTAGTGACCACCATGACGGTCGCTGGATGCTCGTAGAAGCGATCCGGCATCTTGTCGAGCGACAAGCGCACGTCCTCGAGGCTGATCTCCTTGCCGACGAAATAAAACGGCCGAGTGGGGAAGCGCCGGTGCATTTCGCGCATCACCCGGGTGAGCACCGTGCCATCGCCCATGCCGGCATCGAAAACGCGGATCGCCGGCGGACGCGGATGGATGTGCGCCAGCTCCATACCGACGCGACGCGCCACCATTTCCTTCTCGCCGCAAGTGTTGACGAACAACAGGTATTTCTGCCGGTTGTCGAAGAAGCGGAAGTTGCGGGCAGGCGCGCCGTCGTGCTGGGGCCCGCCTGCCGCGTTGGTGTGCTGCCCGGGGGGCAGGCGCGCGCCTGGCGACGCGAATCAAGCGGCGCAATTCGGGGGGTGCGGCGGGCGCGCTCCCGCCGTGCCGTTCGAGGAAGGTGGTGACGCGCTCGAGGGTTTCGGGCGTGATGCGCGCGCCGTCGCGCAAGCGCGTCATGAACTTGCCGTCGTTGACTGCGCGGCGGCCGAAAGTAGATTCAGCGATGCCGTGGTGGCGACAGAAATCCGAGATGCCCTCGAGCAAGCTGCTGCCTTGCTCCGCGATCGCTTCGATGTGACTCAAGCCTCCTGTCGCCACACTACGGCCGGGAAAGTGGGAAGGCAACCACAAACCTGCGTGATAAATATGTGGGAAACTGCCCATTCATAAAAATCAATGGCTTAGATCGTAAGAATTCCGTCCTCAGCTGGAACTTCTCGCGTGCCGCGTAACGTCATCGATGCGTGCACGCGACCGGCAGCGCATGAGCTGAGCGTAGAGGCCGTCGCACGGAGAACCGCGCCGTGCGCCGCTGGTCCGCGGAGCTTTTTCAGGCGCTGTCAGGCTGGTTGCTATCCGGACCGGGCTAGAATCTCCCGCATGACGCAAGACTCGAAGCATGGCCTGGCTCGGGGCCTGACCAACTACGGCGATCCGGCTTTTTCACTGTATCTGCGGCGGTCGTTTGCCAAAAGCATGGGTTATTCGGGGGAGATGCTGGCGCGCCCGGTGGTCGGTATCGCCGATTCACGCAGTGGTTTCAACAACTGTCACCGGCATTTCCCGGAATTGATCGAAGCGGTGAAGCGCGGTGTACTCGCCGCGGGTGGCCTGCCGATCGAATTCCCGACTACGTCTTTGGGCGAGGTGTTCCTCAGCCCGACCTCGATGATGTTTCGCAACCTGATGGCCATGGACGTGGAGGAAATGGTCCGCGCCCAGCCGATGGATGCGGTGGTGCTGGTGGGTGGTTGCGACAAGACCGTGCCGGCGCAATTGATGGGCGCGGCGAGCGCCAACGTTCCTGCGGTGCAGCTGCTGGCGGGGCCGATGATGCCGAGCTCTTACCGGGGCGAACGCCTGGGCGCCTGCACCGATTGCCGGCGCTTCTGGGCCATGCACCGGGCCGGGAAAGTGGACGCGCAAGGCATCGCCGATGTCGAAGGAAACCTCGCCACCACGGCAGGAACCTGCGCGGTGATGGGGACCGCATCCACCATGGCCGCGCTTGCCGAGACGCTGGGCATGGCGCTGCCGGGCAGTGCGGCGATCCCCGCCGTGCATGCCGACCGCCTGCGCGCCGGGGAAGCGAGCGGTCGCCGTGCGGTGGAGCTGGTGAAGCATCCCATTCGTCCGTCGCAGATCATCACGCAAAAATCCGTGGAAAACGCGATCCGCGTGCTGCTCGCGATCGGCGGCTCGACCAACGCCATCGTGCACCTCACCGCCATTGCCGGACGGGTCGGGGTGAAAATCGATCTGCACCGCCTGAATGAAGTCTCCGACTCGACGCCGGTGCTGGTAGATCTAAAGCCGACCGGCCAGTTCTACATGTCGGATCTCTACGCTGCGGGCGGCGTGGGCGCGGTGCTGAGGGAACTCAAGCCGCTGCTGCACCTGGAGTGCATGACGGTGACCGGCGAGACCCTAGGCGAGCGGCTGGCGCACGAGGAGGGCGCCTGGGTGGATAGAGCGGTGGTGCGGCCGTTGTCGGATCCGCTGGCCAAGGAGGGCGGGCTGGTGGCGCTGTTCGGGTCGCTGGCGCCCAACGGCGCGATTCTCAAGCGCTCGGCGGCCGACGCCAATCTGTTCGAGCGCGAAGGCAGGGCGGTGGTGTTTACTTCATTGGATGATCTCGCTGCGCGCGTGGACGATCCCGCGCTCGACATAACGCCGGAGGACTTCATGGTGCTGCAGAACGCCGGACCGAAATCCGGCTACGCGATGCCGGAAGCAGGCTACCTGCCGATTCCGCAGAAGCTGGCGCGTGCCGGTGTCAAGGACATGGTGCGGATTTCGGACGCCAGGATGAGCGGCACGGCCTACGGCACTATTGTGCTGCATGTGTCGCCGGAGGCCGCCATCGGAGGGCCGTTGGCGCTGGTAGCCAATGGCGATCGGATCAGGCTATCAGTCAAGGAACGGAAAATTGATTTGCTGGTTCCTGAAAATGAATTAGCCAAGAGAAAAAATTCCTGGAAACCGCCCGCGATACCACCCACGCGGGGTTACGCCAAGCTTTATATGGATCATGTGCTGCAGGCCGAAGACGGCTGCGATTTTGACTTCTTGCGGCCGATCTGACGGCCGCAAGGCGATTTCCTGCGCAAAGTTTGACGAGCGCGCCGCCTTAGAACGGCTGTTTACCTGGCGTAGTCATACTTCAGTTCGTACTCGCCTTCGCTATCGATCGCCAGCCGGGCAGATTTCCAGCGCCGCTGTTCGGGCGGCAGCGCATCATTCAGGCCGGTGATCCGGCGTGTGATCTCCTGCACATTGCAGGGCACGAATTCCTCGGCATCCTCGTCACGGTACGAAGTGGTGACGTAGAACTTCGCCGCCGTCGCAGTCTCAGCGCTGGTGACCACGATCCAGGTCCGCTTCCAGTCCTGCGGCAAGCCAGGCGCGAGGCAGGAAAAAATCTGCTCCACCAGTTTTGCGTCTAGCTTTGGCGGGGCGAGAGGGGCTGGCGCGGGCGCGAT
Source organism: Betaproteobacteria bacterium (assembly GCA_009693335.1). Lineage (GTDB taxonomy): Bacteria > Pseudomonadota > Gammaproteobacteria > Burkholderiales > SG8-39 > RBG-16-66-20. Next base: position 7,681 of record SHXK01000032.1, read on the forward strand.
GACGGCAAGCGGGCGCGTTGCGGGCGCCGGTGCAGCAGGCGCAGGGATGGCGAGCGGCGCCACGGGGGGCGGTGCGGGGACCAGTGGCGCCGCCGGCGCAGGAATGGCAAGCGGTGCTGGGAGTGGAACTGGCTCAGGCGCAGGCGCCGGAATAGCGACGGGTACGGGGGGAGGAGTGGGTGCGGATGCCGGAACTGCGATGGCTGCGGGCGCAGGAGTGGGCACGGGCACCGGAACGGCGACTGGGGCCGGCGTCGTGGGTATGGGCGTGACCGGTGTGACTATGGGCGCTGGTGCGGCGACTGGCGGCGTAGCAACGGGCGCGGGCGCCGCTGAGGGCTCGGGCTTAGGCGGTGCAGGTGGCGCACCCAGCACCGGCGTTGGCGGCCCGTAAATCATCATGCTGGGATTTTCGGGTGGCGCCTTCATCTTGTTGGCCGCACGTTCGGCCGCCGTTTCGGTCTCCGGGATGGGCTCGGTCCGCACAGGCATCCGTCGACGCTGAGCATCGGCGTCGTTCATGGCAAGCAGCGCGCAGAGGAAAGCCAAGCCGGCTGCGACGCGTTTCATGTCTTTATGCTTTGCCATAGAAGCGCCAACGATACCACCGCCAAGTCCGCCTGACTTTTAATGTAGGCTAGAGGCGATGACTGACCTTGCGTCGTTCTCCGATTCCTACGCCGAAGCACGGCGCAAGTTCCTCGAGGCCGCGCGTCTGGTCGGGGCCAAGCTGACGAGCTACCAGCATCCGGCGCAGCGAGGGCCCGGCGGCGAGGCACTCTACCTGGATGTGTCCGTGCTGGGCCCGGGCAACGCAGCGCGTGTATTCGTGGTCGGCAGCGGCACGCACGGCATCGAGGGCTATTCCGGTTCAGCCGCGCAGCGGGCCTGGTTGCGTGGCAAGCCGCGCCTGCCCAAGGACACCGCAGTGGTTTTTTTCCACGCCCAGAACCCGTGGGGTTTCGCGCACAAGACGCGCACCACCGAAGAGAACGTCGATCTGAACAGGAATTTCATCGATTTCTCCAAGCCCTTGCCGGCCAACCCGGGTTACGCGGAACTCCATCCACAGATCGCCACGCCGCGCTGGGACGAGGAGGTGCTCAAGGACATCTTTCGCTGGCTGGACGCGTACCGTGAAAAGCTTGGCGAAAAGGCTTACTCGGACGCCTTCAATGGTGGCCAGTACACGCAGGCCGACGGTATTTACTATGGTGGCGCGCGACCGCAGTGGGCCAACCGTGCGTTCCGCGCCGCAGTCGAGACGCATCTCGAAAAAGCGCGCAGTGTCGCTTTCCTCGATCTGCATACCGGCATCGGCCCGTGGTGCGAGCACATCTACCTGTGTTTTCACCCCGAAGGCTCGCCCGCGCGTGAGCGCGCCCGCGCCTGGTGGGGCGAGCGCGCGGTCAATCTGCAAGGGGTGACGCACAAAAAGCTGGCGACTTACAGTGGCACCATCATCGACGCGGTCGCCCAGATGCTGCCCAGGGCGGAAGTCACCAGCATCGTGGTCGAATTCGGCACGCTCGCGCGCCGCGACATGCAGCGCGCCAGCCTAGCGCAGCGCTGGATGCGCTTCGAGGGGCCCCGCGACCCGGTACTCGCCGCGCAGGTGCGGCGCGAATATGAAGCGGCTTACTACCCGGCCGATCCGGAATGGCGCAAGGCAGTGCTGCAGCAATCCCAGGATTTCATCGACCGGGGCGTCGCCGGGATCAGCTCGACCTGAGGAAGTCCCGCAGCGCGTTGGTAAAGCCTTCGGGCTGCTCGAGGTTGGCGAGGTGCGCGGCCTGCGGCAGCACCACCAGTTTCGAGCCCGGCGCATTGGCGTGGATTTCCTCCGCCATCGACACCGGTGTGCCCGGATCGTCGGCGCCGACGATGACGAGGATCGGGCACTTGATCTCCTTTAAGCGCGCGCTCACGTTGATGGTCGGGATCGCGTGGCTGCAGCCGGCATAGCCGGCCACCGGTGTTGCCAGGATCAGTTTTCGGATCGCTTCCACGGCCGCCGGGTTGTTGTTGCGGAAAGGCTCGGTGAACCACCGCTCCAGCGTTGGCTGTGCAAGCGGCTCCATGCCCTTCGATTCCACTAACTTGATGCGCTCGGTCCAGACCGGTGCGGCCGCCGCGGGATAGTGACAGGTGGTGTCGGCCAGCGTCAGCGTCCGGAAGATGCCCGGGTATTTGAGGGCGAAAGTCTGGCCGATCATCCCGCCCATGGAAAGTCCGCAGAAATGGGCCTGCTCTATTCTCAATTCCTGCAAAAGAAAGAAAAGGTCATCCGCCAGCAGCTCCAGCGTGTACGCGCCTTTGGTCGCTTCGCTCGCGCCGTGGCCACGCGTGTCGTAGGCGAGGATCCGGTACTGGTCCTTGAGCGCCGCGATCTGCGGATCCCACATGCGTACGCTGCAGGCAAGGGAGTGGCTGAGCACCAGCCAGGGTGCGCCTTCCCTGCCGTGCAGTTCGTAGTTGACCTCGATGCCGTTCGCGCGTGTTTTCATGTTTTCACCACCACTGGACTGGACATCGCTCCGATATTAGCCGAATTACGATGCGGATTTCAGTGCAGGGCGATGGGATTGGTCAGTAGCGCATCGTAGTGGCCGAGAAACTCGTCCACCGATTCGACGCTGGGCTCGTTGGCGGCAAAGTCGGCCATCGAGGCGCGGAATTTCACCTCGACCGCGCCTTCAAGAAACCCGGCGCGGCCCCTGGTTTTGTCCACCAGTTCGATGCCGTGGCGGTCGGGAAAGTCGACCACGTAGTAATACTCACTGTTGTACATCACGTTCATGGCTAGCTCCGTCGGCGGCTTGAGGATAGTCAAACGCCCTACTGATCTCTGGTTCGTGATAGCCCATTGTCCGGCTGTCTCCAGAAACGCGCTGTGCCGCGGGTCGGTTGACGAGCGCCGATGGTCGGGTTCAGCTGTTTTGCGCGTGATAAAATGCACATCCATATCCCCGGTAAATGCCGCCATGCGCATGGAAGTCCACTTGCACGCCGACATTCCGATGCTGGAAGGTGTGTCCAAAAAACAGATCGAGCAGGCGCTCGCTCCCCTGCTCGAGTACCTCGATGCAGAGAGCCTCGCCGACGTCAAGAGCCTCGAGCCCGATGAGCCCGGCCTGCGCTTCGATGATAAGGAGCTGATGGTCCTGATGTGCTGGACCGGGGAGATAGGCCGTGGCTTTCATCCGGTGCTCGACTCGGCGCTCGAGAACCTCGGGCCGCTGTGCTACGAGGCGGTCGAAGTGGAGCTCACGCTCTACCTGGAGAACGATGAGCAGGAGTCGCGGCTGTTGTTCGTCGGCCCGACAGCGCAGGCGATCCACGAAGCGCAGCGCCGCTGCATGATCGAAGATGTCTCCGCGCTGCTGGCACGCCAGTTCAGCAAGGAGCGCGTCGCCGAAGTGGTCGCCGTGGTGGACGGCTTGTTCGAGCAGGACTGGAAGGAGCATGCGACGGGCGTCAAGAAACCCGAGCGCGCTTTCGAGATCGCGACCAGGCCCTCGCGCAAACATCTGCATTAACAGATCAACGCGGCGCTGCGGCGTCAGTGCCTGCTGCTAACGCACGCGTGCGTTCCTGCTAACGTTTAGAAAAGGCAAAAGGTGGCGGGGCCAAAATATCCGGGCTTTGACACGCTGGCGTTGCACGCCGGGCAGTCGCCTGATCCGGCGACCGGTGCCCGCGCTGTGCCGATTTATCAGACCACCTCGTATGTGTTTCGCGACAGCGCGCACGCGGCATCGTTGTTCAACATGGAGCGCGCGGGGCATGTCTATTCGCGCATCTCGAATCCCACGGTCGCGGTGCTCGAGGAGCGCATGGCTGCGCTGGAAGGCGGCGTCGGTGCGATCGCCACCGCCAGCGGTCAGGCGGCGCTGCACCTGGCGATCGCGACGCTCATGGATGCGGGCAGCCACATCGTGGCGTCCGCGGCGCTCTACGGGGGCTCGCACAATCTGCTCGGCTACACGCTGAAGCGGTTTGGCATTGAAACGACTTTTGTTAACCCGCGCGATCTGAGCGCGTGGAAAAATTCAATCCATAAGAACACCAGGCTCTTGTTCGGCGAGACGCTCGGCAACCCGGGTCTGGACGTGCTCGACATTCCCACGGTGTCGAAGATCGCGCACGACGCCGGCCTACCTTTGTTGGTGGACGCCACCTTCACCACGCCCTGGCTGATGAAGCCTTTCGAGCTGGGCGCGGATCTGCTGTATCACTCCGCCACCAAGTTCCTCGGTGGCCACGGCATTGCCATCGGCGGGGTGCTGGTGGACTCGGGCCGCTTTGATTGGGAAGGGAGCGAGGAGCAGCGCGGCAAGTTTCCGCAGCTCACCGCGCCCTACGCCGGATTCCACAACATGGATTTCGAGGAAGAGTCCGGCACGCGGGCTTTCTTGTTGCGCGCGCGGCGCGAAGGCTTGCGCGACTTCGGCGCCTGCATGGCGCCGATGACCGCGTTCCATATCCTGCAGGGCCTCGAGACGCTGCACCTGCGCATGCCGCGGCATGTCGAGAGCACCAGGAAGATAGTGGATTTTCTTGCTACGAGCCCGGTCGTGGAAAGAATTCTTTACCCGGAAAATCCTGACCATCCCGACCACACCCTCGCCAAGAAACTGCTGCCCAAAGGCTGCGGCGCGGTGTTCTGCTTCGACATCAAAGGCGCAACGGGCGAGGAAAAGCGCCAGGCAGGCCGGCGTTTCATCGAAGCATTGCGCGTATTCTCGCACCTGGCCAACGTCGGTGACGCCAAGTCGCTGGTCATCCATCCCGCCACCACGACGCACTATCGTATGTCGGACGAGGACCTGGAAAAAGCCGGCATCGGTCCCGGGACGATCCGGCTTTCGATCGGTCTTGAGGATGTCGAAGACCTGATCCAGGATCTCGAGCGTGCACTCGCGGTCGCCGCCAAGTCGAAGTAATGCAGCTGCAGATCAACGGCAAACCCGCGTTCGCCTATACCGCGGCGCAGGAATTCGACCCCGCGCAACGCAGCATCTTGTTCGTGCACGGCGCGGGGCTGGACCATTCCTGGTGGGGATTGCAGAGCCGTTACTTCGGTTATCACGGCTACAACGTGCTGGCGCTCGATCTGCCTGCGCATGGGCGCTCCGATGGGCCACCGTTGGCGTCTGTGGAGGAAATGGCGGATTGGGTTTTCGCCTTCGTGCAAGCCCTGAAAATTGAAAAAGCAATTGTCGTCGGTCATTCGATGGGGTCGCTCATCGCGCTGGAGTTCGCTGCGCGCTATCCGGAATCAACTGACAGGATTGCCTTGATCGGCACCGCTTATCCGATGAAGGTGTCGGCAGAATTTCTCGATGCGGCGCGGCGCAACGACCAGGCCGCCTACGACATGGAGACGATCTGGGGCCACGCGGCGCAAGTGCCGCTGGCGGGCAATCCGAATCCCGGCATGTGGATGTACGGCGACACACTGGCGCGCTTGGCGCGCCTGCCGTCCGGCGTGCTGCATACCGACCTCGCCGCTTGCAATGCCTATGCGGATGGCATGGCAAGCGCCGCGAAAGTGAAATGTCCGGCGCTTTTGATCCTCGGCGCGCGCGACATGATGACGCCGCCCCGCGCGGCCCAGGACCTGGTAAAGGCGATTCCCGGCGCCAAGACCGTCACCATCGGATCTTCCGGCCACTCCCTCATGGCCGAGGCGCCGGACGCGACCCTCAACGCGCTGATCGCGTTCTTTTGATTGCGCTGAGCGCATTCCCCGACTGAAGGCTTTGGGGAAGATGAGCGCGGCAGTCCAGCCGATCAGCACCCCCAGCGTATTTGCGTACATGTCGAAAACCTCATAAGTCCGGTAGCCGAGTTGGCCTTGGGCGAACTCGAGGCCGATGCCCATCGCGACCCAGACCAGGGCATAGGCGATTCTCGATGTGCGCCCCGGGTAAAGCAGACAAAACCAGTACATCAGCGTGCCGTAGGCGAAAAAGTGCCTGAGCTTGTCGCCCTGCTCGATGTCGAGGTGCGGTGGCGACGGTGTCAGCGACAGCCAGACGATGATGGCGGCAATACCCCAGCCTGCTGCGACGAAAAGAATGCGCATCAGTTGTGCGGCGAGCGCGCCGCAGTCTCGAAACGGCCCTGAATCTGTGAAAGCGCAGCGCGCAACTTGGTCATTTCAATCTAGAATTGCATTCCTTTCCCGCTACTGTATACATGCCCAGTACTGCTAGCAATGCCCGGTTCAACGTCGGACTGCTCGCCGCCTGCCAGGCGATGTTGTTCACCAACAATGCAACCCTGATCGCGATCAACGGCCTGGCCGGGCTGGCGCTGGCGCCGCAACTGTCGCTGGCGACGCTGCCGGTGACCTGCTGGGTAATCGGCGCGGCCATCACCACCATGCCCGCTTCCCTTTACATGAAAAAGGTGGGGCGGCGCAGCGGCCTGATCCGCGGCGCCTCGGTGGGGATACTCGGCGCGCTGCTCTGCGCCACCGCCATCTGGCAGGCGAACTTTTGGCTGCTGTGTTTCGGCACCCTGGTCTGGGGCGCCTGCAACGCGTTCGGCCAGTACTATCGTTTCGTGGCGGCCGAAGTGGCGGCGCCGGATTTTCGCGCCACCGCGGTATCGCTGGTTCTGGCGGGTGGTCTGGTGGGAGGCATCCTCGGCCCCACCATGAGCAGATTCACCATAGATTTGATCGGGCCGAAGTTTGCCGGCGCCTATCTGGCGCTGATCGCCTGCGCGCTCGTCACCATGGCGATCCTGAGCCGGATCCGGATTCCCGATCCAACTGCGGCGGAGCAGGTGGCGAGCGGCCGTCCATTGTCGGTCATCGCGGCGCAGCCGAAATACATAGTCGCGGTCCTGTCGGCGGCGGTCAGTTATGGGGTGATGAATTTCCTCATGACCTCGACGCCGATCGCGATGGGGGTCTGTGGGTATCCCTATGGCGATGCAGCTTTCGTGATCTCGTCGCACGTGGTGGCCATGTTCCTGCCTTCCTTCTTCACCGGAGGACTGATCAGGCGTCTCGGCGCGATCCCGGTAATGCTCGCCGGTGCGGCGCTGAACGTGGTGTGCATCGTCGTGGCTCTGGCGGGCGTGGCGGTGGCGAACTTCTGGTGGTCACTGGTGCTGCTGGGGGTGGGCTGGAACTTTCTCTACATAGGCGCCACTACCCTGCTGACCGAAACCTACCGACCCGAGGAGCGGGCCAAGGCGCAGGGCGCCAATGAAATGGCAATTTTCGCGATGATGGCGATCTCGTCGTTAAGCTCTGGAATGATCGTCACCAACGCCGGCTGGGAGAAGGTGAATTACGCCGCCACGCCACTCATCGCGGTGGTGATCCTGGCGTTGGTATTTCTTTATTTCAGGAAAGCGCCAGCATGACAGTGCGCGCTCCGGCGGCGGTGGGCATGCGCCTTGAAGACGTGGACACGCCAGCGCTGATCCTCGATCTGGATGCTTTCGAGACCAACCTGAAGCGGCTGGCGCAGGCGGTGCCGCACCGTGTGCGTGTGCGCGGGCACGCTAAAACCCACAAGTGCCCTGAGATCGGCAAGCGCCAGATCGCTGCTGGCGCGGTAGGCCTGTGCTGCCAGAAAGTCGCCGAAGCCGAGGCGATGGTCGAGGGCGGCATCAACGATGTGTTGGTCTCCAACGAAGTGGTTGGCGCTGCCAAGCTGGAGCGGCTGGCGGCGCTCGCCAGGCGCGCCAAGCTGGGAGTCTGCGTGGACCACGCGGACCAGGTGCGCGACCTGGCTGCGGCGATGCAGCGGGCGGGCGCGCACATCGATGTTTACGTCGAGCTCGAGGTTGGCATGCACCGCTGCGGTGTCGCGCCTGGCGAACCGGCGTTGGCGCTGGCGCGCGCGATCCAGGGTTCCCCCAGCCTGCGGTTTGCCGGGCTGCAGGCCTACCATGGCCGCGCACAGCACCTCAGGTTGGTGGCGGAGCGCCGCGCCGCGATCCGCGCTGCGGCGCTGTCTGTGCAGCACACCAGGGCGATGCTCCGGGAGGCCGGCCTACCTTGTCCCACCGTCACCGGCGCGGGCAGCGGCACTTTCATGTTTGAAGTCGAACTGGAGGCCTGGGACGAAATCCAGCCCGGCTCCTACGTCTTTATGGACGCGGATTACGCGCGCAATGAATGGGCGCCGCCGATGCCGCGCTTCGAACATGCTCTGTTCGTGCTTGCCACGGTGATGAGCCGGCCGGGGCCGGAGGCTGCGATCCTGGATGCGGGCCTTAAGGCCTCAAGTGTCGATTCCGGCATGCCGGGCGTGTGGCAACGCCCGGGGCTCGCCTATACGCGTGCCTCGGACGAGCACGGTTGGCTGGAGCTGGCCGGCGGGAACAATGCGGGCGCGCAAGCCAGCGCTGCGCTGCCGGCGCTGGGCGACAAGCTGCTGCTGGTGCCGGGGCATTGCGATCCCACGGTCAATCTCTACGACTGGTACGTTTGCGTACGCGGCGGCGTGGTGGAAGCGCTGTGGCCGATCACGGCGCGCGGGGCCCTTTACTAGCGCAATGGCATTGCGCTTCAAACGCGGCAAGCGGCGCCCGGATCTGGTCGTCAGCGAAGAGCGCGGCGTACGCCATTTGCACGTCGGTGGCGAGGCGATCCAGAGCGCCATGCGTCTGGACGATCCCTTTGCCCTCGAACTCGATTACACGCGTTGCATGATGGCTTTCCTGTTGTTCCATCCACGGCCGCGGCGCGCGCTGATGATCGGCCTGGGCGGCGGCTCGCTCGCCAAGTTCTTCCACCGGCGCATCAATGGCCTGCACACCCATGTGCTCGAGTACGACGAGTGGGTGATCGTCACCGCGCGCGCTTTGTTCCAGGTGCCGGCGGATGATGCGCGGCTCTCGATCGAACACGGCGACGGGGTTGAGGCGCTGGCCCCGGAATGCTGTGACCTGCTGGTGGTGGACGGCTACGAAGACGAGGCCACACCCGCGGCGATGGTGTCGCAGGCATTCTTCGACGCCGCCTGGTGGGCCCTGGAGGAACCCGGTGTCCTGGTGGTGAATTTCATGGACGATGACCCGCAGTTCGACCGCAACCTGCAGCGCATCGAGCGTGCCTTCGGCGGTGCGGTGATCGCTTTCCAGTCGCTGCGCGACCCCAATATCGTGGTCATTGGCCTGAAGGGCGTGCCCGCTGCGCTGGCATGGAACGTGTTGCGCGCGCGTGCCACGGCACTCGAAAAAAGCTACGGTCTGCCGTTCCCGCGCTATGTCGAGCGCTTGCGCAAGATGAACCGCTGGAACGCCGACGAGTTGCTCCTCATCCCGCCGCCGGAGGCAAGCTGAGATGGTCATCGATCCCGTGGAGATCGCGGTGCTGGCCGCCGCCGCTTTCGCCGGCTCGGTAATTTTCGGCGTCACCGGATTCGGCGCCGCCCTGGTCACGGTGCCCTTGGCGACGCACTTCGTGCCGCTGCCCTTCGCGCTGGCGCTCTATGTGTTGGTGGATCTGGTGAACGCTTTTCGCATAGGCTTCGAGAATCCCAAGAACGCGGTGAAAAGCGAATGGCTGCGCTTGGCGCCGGCGATCCTCGTCGGCACGCTCGCTGGCCTTACGCTGCTGGTGAATCTGCCGCGTCAGGCCGCGACTCTCGCTCTCGGCGTGTTCATTCTCGCTTTCGCGCTTTACAGTCTCCTCAGTCATCCGACGGGGCGCCGGGTGCTCTCGGGGCGCTGGGCCTTCCTGGCCGGATTTACCGGTGGCGTCACTAGCACCCTGTTCGGTGCCGGCGGCCCGCCTTATGCGATGTACCTGTCGCACCGCGGACTCTCCAAAGAGCAGTTTCGCGCCACGATGGGGTTCGCGACCTTGACCAGCATCTCGTTGCGGACCATCGCCTTTCTGGCGATCGGCTTCCTGCTCGAGGTGAAGGTGTGGCTCTACGCCGCGGCCATCATTCCCGCCGGGCTGGCGGGATTGTGGGCGGCAGGGCACCTGTTCCGGCGCATCTCGCGCGAAGCCCTGATGCGCGCGGTGTCGCTGATGCTACTGGTGAGCGGGACTTCGCTGATTTTGAGATCGCTCGCCTAGCATTGGTGTTTGCCAACGTTTCCTCTCCGGTCGTTTCAAGTGCCGCGGCACCGCCAGCGGCATGTCAGAATGTGCGCGCCCCATGAGCCAGATCAAACTGACGCGCGCAAGCATTCTTGACGGTACGTTTCACGCCTTGGTGCGCGCCGGGCTCGGGGCGCAGATGCGTTATATGACTGACGCCGAGCGCGCCGACCAGGTGGCAGCGATCCTCGCGCGTGCGCCGCGCCCGGGGCGTGTCTGGGTATTCGCTTTCGGCTCGCTGATTTGGAACCCGGCTTTCCATTTCGTCGAGCGTCGCACGGCGCGCATCCACGGTTTTCATCGCCAGTTCTGCCTTTGGGCGCGCAGCGGCCGCGGCACGTCAGAGCAGCCCGGTCTGATGCTGTCCCTGGTATCGGGCGGCAGCTGCACCGGCGTTGTTTACCGCCTGGCCCGCTACGCGGCGGCCACCGAGTTGGACGTGCTCTGGCGGCGCGAGATGTCCACGTTGGCCTATCGCCCGGTGTGGACCACCGCACACACCTCCAGAGGGCCGGAGCCGGCGATCGCTTTCAGCGCCAATCGCGAACATGAACGCTACGTTCCGGGATTGGAGGACGCGGTGGTGGCGCGTTACCTGGCCACTGGCGCGGGGCCAATGGGTCGCTGTTGCGACTACCTGTTCGACACGGTGGCGCATCTGCGCCAGCTCGGCATCCACGACCGCCGGCTGGAGGGGCTGGAAGCAAAGGTCCGAGCGCATGGTGCACATGGTGCGGACAGTGCCGACAGTGCCTTTAGAATTTCACGTAAGAAAAAGGAGGTTCATGAGCAAAACCAATCTTAGCTTGCGCAATCTCGAAAACAGGGTCGGGGAGGAAGTCGGCATTTCACCGTGGGTTGAAATCTCGCAGAAACGCATTGACCTGTTCGCCAAGGCGACCGAGGATTTCCAGTGGATCCACGTCGACCCTGAGCGCGCCAAGGGTTCACCCTACGGCGGTACCATTGCGCACGGCTTTCTCACGCTCTCCATGCTGCCCAAGCTCTCGGAATCCACTTTC
>SHXK01000033.1 GCA_009693335.1 Betaproteobacteria bacterium
GCATCCCACCCCTCATACGTTTCTTCGAATCTCATCTTCCGGATCTCCTGTAGCAGTTCCGTCCGTCTCATCTCGCCCCCCCTTCGGGGCACTCTGACAACCGGACAGATGTCGTGCTACAAAACCGGACAGATCATGAGCTCGCAACACTTGGAAAATTGAGTCTAGCAAGGATGGTGGAAGGTGTCTAGGATTAGGATTCGGTGTCGAGGACTCGAGGGCCCATGCTCTATATTGCCGGCATTGAAAAGCGTTTCGGCGGGCGCACCGTGCTGGCCGCGGTTTCACTGCGGATTTCCGCAGGCGAGTACGTGGCGATCGTCGGCGAGTCTGGCGTCGGCAAGTCCACGCTATTGAACATTATTGCGGGTCTCGAACCGGCAGATTCCGGCGAGATCCTATTTGAAAACCAGAACCTGATAGACCTGAACGACGACGCCCGGACCGTGCTGCGTCGCGAGAAGTTCGGCTTCGTGTTCCAAGCCTTTCACATTCTGCCCCACCTCACGGTGCAGCAGAACGTCGGCTTGCCTTTGCTATTGAGGGCTTACGCGCAAAATGATATTCAGGCCAAAGCGAAAAACCTGATCGCTGCAGTGGGACTTTCCGGGCGGGAGCAGAGCATGCCCAGGGAGTTGTCCGGTGGGGAATTGCAGCGTGTGGCGATCGCGCGCGCGCTGGTGGGTGAGCCCAAACTGGTGCTCGCCGACGAACCCACCGGCAACCTCGACCAGGAAAACGCGCGCCAGGTGCTGGCGCTATTGCGCGACCAGGTGAAAGCGCACGGCGCGGCCGGCATCCTGGCCACTCATTCCGAGGCCGCCGCTGCGACCTGCGACCGGCGCTACCGGCTCACTAGCGCCGGTCTCGAGTCGATTTAAAATCTCCGACTGAACAGTTTTCGAGCGAGGTAAGGTAGCTTATTTCTACCTAGCGCTTCCTCAATCCGCAGCCCTTCGTTCCATTTTGCCATGCGCTCGGAGCGCGCGAAGCTGCCTACTTTGAGCTGCGGCACTCCCCAGCCGACGGCGAGATGAACGATGGACACATCTTCCGTTTCGCCCGAGCGTGCTGAGACGATGGCGCCGTAGCCGGCTTCTTGCGCCGCGCGCCAGCAGGCCAGCGTCTCGGTCAGGGTGCCCACCTGGTTCGGTTTCAGCAGCACTGCATTGCAGGCGCCTTTTGCTTCCTGCAGCTTTTTAGCGTCAGTTACAAAAAAATCGTCCCCGACGATCTGGATCCGCTCGCCGGCGGTGCGGGTGAAAGAGGCCATTGCATCGGCGTCGTGTTCAGCGAAGGGATCTTCGATGGACACGATCGGGTAGCGCTCGATCCAGCCGAGTAGCATGGCGTGCATCTGCTCGACCGACAAGCTGCGCTTCTCTAACGCGAGGTGATAGCGCCCTCCGCGCCAGAGTTGACTCGCCGCGATGTCGAGGGCGATGGCGATCTCCGCGCCCGGTTCGAAACCCGCGTCGCTGATGGCGCCGGTCAGCTCGGCGAGCGCCTCTTCGTTGGACTTGAAGGCCGGCCAGTAGCCGCCTTCGTCGGCGACGCCGTGCAGCGCTTCGCGCTTGGCCAGGCGCGCGCCTGCGGCACGGTAGACTTCGGCGGTCCATTCCAGGGCCTCGGTGTAGCTGCCCGCCCCGGTGCAGATGATCATGAAGTCCTGCACATCCATGCGGCCGTGCGCGTGCGCGCCGCCGCCGAAGATTTGGATCTGCGGCACCGGCATCGCCACCGCGCGCTCGCCGGCAAGGAACTTCCACAGCGGTTTTTTCTCGACGGCCGCGGCAGCCTGGGCGCAGGCGAGCGACACCGCGACGATGGCGTTGCCGCCCAACCGTGACTTGTCCGGGGTGCCGTCCAGAGCGATCAGGGTGTGGTCATTTTCCTGTTGATTTAAAGATTTGCCAACAAGAACGTTGCGAATCTCGGTATTTACGCCATGCACCGCCTGGCGGACCTCGATGCTTTTCGCCTCTCCCGATCCCGTGGAAGCACCCGCCGGTGCGATCGCCCGACCGACCGAAGTCCGACCCGTGCCCTTGACCGTGACTTCGGCCTCCACCGTCGGTCGGCCACGTGAATCCCAGACGCTGCGCCCGAATACCTCTAGGATCTTTGCCACGCGGTCCTCAGTTCGGCGAGCGTGGTGGGAGGCGAGCGCAGAAACCTGCCCGCGATCTCGCGCACGAAATCCTTGTCCGCATCCGACTTCAGGTACTCGACCAGTGATTTGCCGTCGACGCGCGCCAGCAGCAGACCGGGGAGCAGTGTCGCTGCACGCAACTCGATGCCCGCCCTTGCTTCCCAGGCGACACCGGCTAGGTAGGCCTCGGCGAGCACGTCGTAGCACTGCAGGAAGGCCTTGCGCCGCACTGGTACCCACAGACCTTTCAGCAGCAGGTGATTGAGGCAGAACGCCAGATCAAAGGCCGGGTCGCCGTACCAGGCGCACTCGGCATCGAGGAACACCGGGCCCTGCGGCCCGACGAGGATGTTCTTGGGGCTGACATCGCCGTGGACCAGCGCGAGCTTGGTCCCAGCGGTTCTCTCGACGAGGGCATGCAACGCTGCCGAGTGCGCGGGGTGGACCCTGGCAGCAGCCAGCAGGTAAGGCTCGAGACGGATGGCATGGAAGTTTACGTCGGTGTCGAATTTTGTCGCGCAGTCCTGGTCCCCGGCGGTTGCCGCATGGATGCGCGCCAGGCAGCTGCCAACCTTGGCCGCGAAATTCCGGTCGGCGCGCCCTTCAGAAAGCTCCGTTTTCCACAGCGGGTAGCCTTCGAGCAGTTGCATCGCAAAGCAGCCGCTGTCGTCCGCCGCGAGCACCCGCGGCGCCACCCCTGGAAGGATGGCGTTGGCGGTTGCTATCCACATGCGCTCGTAGCGGTTGCGCTCGACCGGCACTTCCCAGAGCTGCTCGACCCGTAGGCGTGGCAAGGCGCGCTTGATGCAGATTGAACCGCTGCGCAAGTCGACGCGCCAGATGTCGGAGGACACGCCGCCTGAGAGCGCCACTGCGGGCGGCAGCTCGTCGGCTGCGGCGAGCCCGTGCTGGCGTAGGAACGCGAGGACTGACTCAGGGAGCAAGGCGTTCAATCGTCCAGGTGTCGGCAGGTTCTTTGTGGACGCGGGTGTAGCGCAGGCGATCGTGCAAGCGGTTCTCGCGTCCCTGCCAGAACTCGATACGCTCGGGAACGACGCGATAGCCGCCCCAGTGGGCGGGGCGAGGCGGGTTTTCGCCGTGCCTTGTTTTTATTTTTTCAACTTCGCTTTCCAGAGCAAATCGACCAGCAACCACTTCGCTTTGTGCTGAGGCGCACGCCGACAGGCGCGCGCCCACAGGTCGGCTCGCAAAATAGGCGTCGGATTCCTGCTCTGAGACCTTCTCTACGCGACCCTCGATCCGCACCTGCCGCTCCAGCGGCGACCAGAGGAAAACGAGGCAGGCTGACGGGCGCGACGCCAGCTGGCGGCCCTTGCGACTGTCGTAGTTGGTGTAGAATACGAAGCCGCCAGCCTCCACGCCTTTGAGCAGCACCACGCGCGCATCGGGCGCGCCCTCGGGCGACACGGTGGCGAGCGTCATGGCGTTGGCGAGCGGTAGATTGGCCGCCAGCGCGTCTTTGAACCAGCGCTCGAATTGCAGCAGCGGATCCGCGAGCGCGTCGGCCTCGGTCAGTCCGGCGCGCATGTATTCCTGTCTCAGGTTCGCAATGTTCATCGAGCGCCGATTCTATAGCGTCGCCGTGTATCCCCTCGCTGGCGACACCTTCGACTCGTCCTGCCGGGAGTTTGACCAGGACGGGCTTCTGGCTGGATTCCGAGGGAAAATAGAAAAAAGTTCTCTGGAGCGATTGACATCCCACTCTGAGTTCGGCATTGTGCTGTTACTGCTGCCTCGACGGCGGCGGGAGGAAAACCGGGAGCCCTAATTCTGTTCAGAGGAGAGTAAAAGATGGCGATAAAAAAAGTAGTGAAGAAAGCCGGCAAGAAGCGTAAGCCTAATGCCGCATTCATGAAGCCGGTGAACCCGAGCGCAGTGCTCGGAGCGGTGATCGGCAATAGCCCGATGCCTCGTACCGAGGTCACCAAGAAAATTTGGGCCTATATCAAGAAAAACAATCTGCAGGACAAGAAGAACCGTCGCAACATCAATGCGGACGACAAGTTGAAGCCCGTGTTCGGTGGCAAAGCCCAGGTCTCGATGTTCGAGATGACCAAACTGGTCAGTAAGCACCTGAAGTAATCCATCTGTTCGCAGCACCCTGCTGGAGGCGAGAGCCTTCGGTGGGGTCTGTTCCGGCAACCCTCTCCGCGGATGCCGTCGATATTCCCCCTCGCAGTCTTCTCTAGCCTTTGGCGTGGTACGAGGTGACTCTGTCGACCTCGTTTTTCGAGCCGAGAATCACGGCGACGCGCTGATGCAGTCTGGCTGGCTGGATGTCGAGAATGCGTGTCTGGCCGTCGGTGGCCGCGCCGCCAGCCTGCTCGACAATGAAGGCCATGGGATTGGCTTCGTACATGAGGCGCAGGCGGCCGTCCTTGTTTTTAGAGTCCCTCGGATACATGAAGATGCCGCCGCGCGCCAGTACGCGGTAGACATCGGCGACCATCGAGGCCACCCAGCGCATGTTGAAGTCCTTGCCGCGCAGGCCGTCCTTGCCGGCGAGACACTCGTTGATGTAACGCTGCACCGGTGGCTCCCAGCGCCGCATGTTGGAAGTGTTGATCGCGAACTCCGCAGTGTCTGCCGGGAGAGTTATTTTTTCCTGGGTCAGGACGAAGGTAAAGGTCTCGCGGTCCAGGGTGAAGCCGTAGGCGCCGTCGCCAACCGTGATCACGAGCTGAGTGGTCGGGCCGTAGACGGCAAAGCCGGCGGCGACCTGATCGCGGCCCGGCTGCAGGAAAACCTTCTCGTCGGGCTCCACGCCCTTGGGGCAACGCAGCACCGAGAAGATGGTGCCCACCGAGACGTTGACGTCAATGTTGGAGGAGCCATCCAGCGGGTCGAAGAGGAGTAGATATTCGCCGCGCGGATAGTGCGTCGGGATTGGCTTGACTTCCTCCATCTCCTCCGAGGCTAGTGCGGCGAGGTTGCCGCCCCATTCATTCGCTTCGAGCAGAATCTCGTTAGACATCACGTCCAGGTTTTTCTGGATCTCGCCCTGGACATTTTCGGTGCCTGCGTTGCCGTGGCCACCGCCCAGCACGCCCTTGTTGACACGCGTGCTGATCGCCTTGCAGGCGCGCGCGATGGTCTCGATCAAGAGGCGCAGGTCGGCGTTGATGTGGCCAGCGTGCTGGCGCTCGATGAGGAACTGCGTGAGGGAAGGGCGTCGCATGGGCGGAATTTTAACCCTAGCGGTTCTACAACCAGCCCCCTTTTCTTATCGATCAGCCTCTGGACTGAAGAGCAGCGATGCGCTGCTCGAGCGGCGGGTGCGTGGAGAACAGCGCTCCCCAGCCGCCCGGACCGCTACTGATGCCGGAAGCCTGCATGGCCTGCGGCAGGGCGCCCGGCTGCAGGCTGCCCAGGCGTTTGAGCGCCTGGACCATCGGCTGCGGCGAACCCAGCAGGTCGGCGGAGGCTGCGTCGGCGCGGAATTCACGCTGGCGCGAGAACCAGGCCACGATCATTGAGGCGAAGACGCCGAGCACCAACTGCGACACCATCACGGTGACGAAAAAGCCGATGCCTTCGCCGCGCTGGTTCTTGAGGATCACGCGGTCCACCACGTAGCCGATGATGCGCGACAGGAAGATGACGAAAGTGTTGACCACACCCTGAATCAGGGTGAGCGTGACCATGTCGCCGTTGGCAACGTGGCCGATTTCGTGGCCGAGCACCGCCTCGACTTCCTCGCGCGACATCGAAGCAAGCAAACCGGTGGACACCGCCACCAGGGCCGAATCGCGGAACGCACCAGTGGCAAAAGCGTTCGGCTCGCCTTCGTACATCGCGACTTCCGGCATGCCGATGCCGGCTTTCACCGAAAGGCGCTTGACGGTATCCACCAACCAGTACTGGGTCGTGCCCTCGGTGCCGTCGATGAGTTGTGCGCCGGTGGACCACTTGGCCATCCACTTCGAGATCAGCAGAGAAATAAAAGCGCCGCCGAAGCCCAGCAGCGCGGAGAACAGGATCAACGACGTGAAATTGATGCCATTTTGCGTCAGCATCTGGTCGATGCCCAGCACACTGGCGACCACCGACAGCAGCAGTAGCACCGCGAGGTTGGTGACAATCAGCAGCACGATTCTTTTCATGGTTTTATAGGTTCCTTTGGTGCAGGGAAGTTTACCGTAATATTAGATGGGGACACGGCCCCTGAAGTTCAATGCCGCGCTTGCAGGAGCAGCCGATCAGCCGGCCAGGATCAAGCGGGCGCCTTTTTCGGCGATCAGGTAGGTCGGCGCGTTGGTGTTGCCCGAAGTGATGCGCGGCATGATCGAGGCGTCCACCACGCGCAGGCGCTCCACGCCGTGTACGCGCAGCTTGTCGTCCACTACCGCCAGTGGATCGGCCCCCATCTTGCACGTGCCGACGGGGTGGAAGATGGTGGTGCCCAGCTCGCCAGCGGCCTTTTCAAGGTCCTGTGCGGATTCAATCGCGGCGCCGGGGCGAAATTCTTCCGGCTGGTACTTTGCCAGCGCTTTCGCCGCCATGATGCGGCGGGTAAAACGCATGCCGTCTACCGCCACCTTGCGGTCTTCGGGCGTCGAGAGGTAATTCAGCTTGATCTCCGGGTAAGTGGCTGGGTCCGCGGAGCGGATGCGCACCCAACCGCGCGAGGTGGGCCGCAGGTTGCACACGCTGGGGGTGATGGCGGGGAAAGGATGCAGCGGATCGCCGAACTTGTCCAAGGACAGCGGCTGCACGTGCCACTCAATGTTCGGTGTCGGTTGCGACGGGTCGCTCTTGGCGAAAGCGCCCAGCTGGGAGGGCGGCATGGTGAGCGGCCCGGTACGCCGGAACAGGTACTCCAGCCCCATCGCCGCTTTGCCCCACAGGCTGTTGGCCCTTTCATTCAGGGTGCGCACATTCTTCACCTTGTACTGCATGCGGATTTGCAGGTGGTCGTGCAGGTTTTCGCCAACGCCAGGGAGGTCTTGCATGGTTTTTATGTCATGGCGCCTTAATAAATCGGCTGCACCGATTCCCGACAACTGAAGTAGCTGTGGCGAGCCAATCGAGCCGAGCGAAAGTATGGTTTCGCGGTTTGCTCTAGCCAACAATGCATTTCCGCCCTGTGTAAACTCGAAGCCCACCGCCGCTCGATTCTCGAAGCGTATCTTGGTAACAGCAGCCCCGGTCAATACCGTCAAGTTCTGCCGCTGCAACGCCGGCTTGAGAAAGGCACTGGTGGCGCTCCAGCGCCGGCCACGTTTCTGGTTCATCTGGAACGGTGCGCAGCCGGTGTTGTCGCCACCGTTGAACGACTTGATCGGGAGGATGCCGCACTCCGCGGCGGCCGCGCGCCAAGCATCGACGATTTCCCACCTTACGCGCGGATCCTCTATGTAGAGGTCTTGTTCCAGTTTCCTGAAGTCAGGCAGCACTGCCTCCCAGGACCACCCTTGGTTGCCAAGCGCGGCCCAGTGGTCGTAGTCCTCTTTCTGGCCGCGCATGTGGATCATGGCGTTGATCGAGGAGCAGCCGCCCAGCACCCGTCCGCGCGCGTAGTGGATCGAGCGGCCCGCGAGGTGCGCGTCGGGTTCGGTCTGGTAGCACCAGTCGGTGCGGGGATTGGCGATGGTGTAGAGGTAACCGATCGGAATGTCGATCCAGAACCAGTCGTCTTTGCTGCCCGCTTCCAGCAGCAGCACCGAAACGGAGGGGTCCGCGGAGAGCCGGTTGGCGAGCAGACAGCCCGCGCTGCCCGCGCCGGCGATGACGTAGTCGAAGCTGCCGTATCTAATGGTGTGCTTAGCCCGAATGGCGGCGCTGGCCGCTGAATAGCGCCGGTACTTGTCTGGCTTGCTTCGGGCGCGGCGCGGGTGCCGACGTACCACTCGGTCGGCTCACCGGTACGGGGCTGGACGGCGCCTGATACGGCCGTGGTTTGTGCTGTGCTTGCTGCTCCTGAGGCGGTCGCTTGTGCGTCGCATGCGGCTGGCGTGGGTTCTTGTGGTCGGCGCGTGGCTGATGGTGTTGCCCGTGCTGCCCGTGTTGCCGGTGCTGCACATGCTGCGGGCGGCGCTGACGTTGTGGCTGTGGCTCACGCGGCAGCTGGTGGAGGGGATTGCCAGGCTCAAACCCCTCGATCACGCGCTGCTCTACTTTGCGGTTCATCAACTTTTCGATCGCGCTCATCAGCGGACGGTCGTCGAAGCTCACCAGGGATACGGCTTCGCCGGAAGAGCCGGCGCGGCCAGTGCGGCCGATGCGGTGCACGTAATCCTCGGGCACATGCGGCAGGTCGAAATTCACCACGTGCGGCAGGTCGTCAATGTCGATGCCGCGCGCGGCGATGTCAGTGGCCACCAGCACCTGAAGCTCGTTGTCCTTGAAACGCTTCAGGACGCGCGTGCGCTGCGGCTGGCTCTTGTTGCCGTGAATGGCGTCGGCCTCGATGCCGCTCTTTTCGAGCGCTTCAGAGAGGCGGTTCGCGCCGCGTTTGGTTTTCGTGAACACCAGTACCTGGCGCCAGTCGTTGGTCTTGACCAAGTGAGCGAGCAGGTCTTTCTTGCGCGCCTGATCGACCGGATGTTGCAGCTGCGCGACCAGTTCCGCCGGCGTGTTGCGGCGGGCGACTTCCACCAGCGCGGGATCGCGCATGAAGGTTCCGGCGAGTTTCCTGATTTCCTCGGGAAAAGTCGCCGAGAACATCAGGTTGTGACGTTTCGCGGGCAGCAGGCCGATGATGCGGCGGATGTCGTGGATAAAGCCCATGTCGAGCATCCGGTCGGCCTCGTCGAGAACCAGGATTTCCACATGGCGCAAGTCGATGGTCTTTTGCTGCACGTGATCGAGCAGCCGTCCCGGCGTGGCGACGACGATGTCCACGCCGCGGCGCAGGTCCTGAATCTGCGGATTGATGTTGACGCCGCCAAAAATGGTGATCGAGCGCAGCGGCTTGTACTTGCCGTAGACGCGCACGCTTTCCTGCACTTGCGCCGCGAGTTCGCGGGTGGGAACGAGGATCAAGGCACGAATGACTTTCGCACTTCCTCTTTGATGTAATAGTTGCAGTAAGGGCAAAGTAAATCCGGCCGTCTTGCCGGTGCCGGTCTGGGCGGCAGCGAGCAGGTCACGGCCTGACAAAACCACGGGAATGGCTTGCGCCTGTATCGGGGTGGGTTCGGTATAGCCCTGCTCTGAGACAGCACGCAGCAGCTCGGCCGATAGGCCAAGGGTATTGAAGGACGTAGAAATGGCAATTCTCCTGAACGATCGGCCTGGGAAGCACGCTTCCAACCGGTTCAGGCAGAAATGACGAAAGGTAAGCTAACCGGATGACGCTAAAAGGAAACTACGGATCGTATTATACCCGAATCGGGCTTGATCTTGCTCACGGTGCGGGGTTCATGGAGATATCATAGTCCGCACATGGATCGCTCCTAATGATGCGCAGTGACGCGGTGGTCCTCGGCGCTGGCATCGTCGGCATCAGCGTCGCTCTGCACCTGCAGGCGCGCGGCCGCTCGGTAATACTGCTCGACCGGCGCGGCGCAGCGGAGGAAACCTCCTTTGGCAACGCTGGCTTGATCCAGCGCGAGGGCGTCTATCCCTATGGTTTCCCGCATGACTTCGGCGCGCTGTTGCGCTACGGTCTGAACCGCACTATAGACGCGCACTACCATCCCTCCGCGCTGTTTAATCTCGCGCCTTTCCTGTGGAAGTACTGGCGGCACTCGCGCCGTGAGCGCCACGCGCAGATCGCGCGCCTGTACTCAGGTCTGATCGAGCATTGCGTGGCCGAGCACGACGCACTCGCGCTCGCGGCCGGTGCAACGGATCTATTCCGGCGCAAGGGTTGGCTGCGCGTCTTCCGGACCGAACGCGAACGCGACCTGCGCTTCGAGGAAGCCGCGCGCTGGCGCAAGGAATTCGGCATTAGCTTCCAGGCGCTCGATGCCGCGGCGCTGCGGGAGGCCGAGCCGCATCTTGCCCCCGTGTTGGTGGGGGCGGTGCACTGGACCGATCCGGTGAGCGTCACCGATCCGCAGGGCCTGGCGCTCGCTTACCTGCGGCTGTTCGAGAGCCGCGGCGGCCGTTTCGTGCAGGGTAACGCGGCCAGCCTTGAACAGAAACCGGGCGGCTGGCGCCTGCCCACCGTCGAGGGGCCGCTGCAGGCGGCGACTGCGGTGGTTGCGCTCGGGCCTTGGGCCGACGTGGTGACGCGTGCGCTCGGTTACGATCTGCCGCTGGCGGTAAAGCGCGGCTATCACATGCACTACCGCGCCGCTGGCAAGGCGATGCTCAATCACCCGATCCTCGATACCGAGCGTGGCTACATGTTGGCGCCGATGCAACGCGGCATACGCCTCACCACCGGCGTCGAATTCGCGCTGCGCGACGCGATCCGCACGCCAGTGCAGCTGGGCCGCGCCGAGCCGTTCGCGCGCGAGTTGTTTCCGCTCGCTGAGCGCCTGGACCACGAGCCGTGGATGGGCGCGCGTCCCTGCACGCCAGACATGCTGCCGATCATCGGCCCGGCGCCGCGCCACGCGAATCTCTGGTTCGCGTTTGGCCACGCCCACCATGGCCTCACCCTGGGCCCGGTGACCGGACGCCTGATCGGCGAAATGATGACCGGCGAAACACCGTTTGTCGATCCGACGCCGTATCGTGCCGATCGTTTTTGAAGAGCCTAGGCCAGAATTTTCACGATGCGGTCTTGGGTAAAGACTGGTGCGACGCCGCGCGATGTCGCTGAGTAGCTCTATGGAAGTGCCATGACAACACTACAGGTGAAGGTCAAGCCGAACTCACGTGTCAGTACCCTGGAGCAGGGAAGCGACGGCCTGTGGCTGGCACGCCTGAAGTCGCCGCCGGTGGACGGCAAAGCGAATGCCGAACTGGTGACGCTGATCGCTGGCCACTTCGGTTGTCGCAAGGCCGCTGTGACAATCAGGAGCGGCGCTGCAGGACGCATGAAGCTGGTGCGGATCGACGCGCCATGACGGTGGCAATCTAGCGCAGCTTGAAATACTCCGCCGGCGGGAGAATTTTCACTCCAGCGACCGTTTTCCGGTAAAGCGCACCGAAGTGGGCACGGTCGCCGGTGAGCAGGTGGGTAGCGCGGGCTTCTATTGCGGCAAGCAGTATCGGTGTGTCTTTTGCGACGAGCTCCACGCCAGCCGGGAGCACAGCATACTGCGGTGCATCCACCATTGACAGCTTCGCAGCAAGAGCCTGCAGCCGGACGCGCTGTGCGTCGGTATCGAGGTTACGCTCCGCCTCCGCGACGGCATAGCGTGAGGTGATGAGTGCTACTTCGGGTAGTAACCACAGCCTATTAAGCCCGGAGCCCTCCAGCCACGCGCCCGAAAACAGGATGTTTGCGTCGAGGAAGACGCGGTGCTTCAAGGGCGCCGATGCGCGATATCTTCGGGATCGATTCCCAGACCGCGCACCTCGCGTAGCACGCGCTTGTAATCCGCCGCATTGACTGCGTTATTCAGCAGAAACTCGGCCCTGCGTCGCGCTGAGTAGACCTCCACCGGCATTGCCACGGCAGGCCGGATGCTGATACCGTCCTCGGCCTCCTCGATCACCACCATGCCGCCTTCCTTCAGGCCGTAGCGGCGGCGCAGTCTGGCGGGGATGACCAGGGTGCCGTTACGGCCAATTTTGCTAGCCTCCATGATTCTTATATTCTGAAATTCAGAAAATCATATATTAACACACCACGCCCCAGCCCTCAGGCCAAGGCTTTGTCGACGATCTCGGCGACATCTTTGGACAGGCCCTCGGCGTCGCGTATGCGCTCCAGTTCTGTTTTTGATCTTGATTTTCTATTCGTATCAAATCGTTGCCAGCGGTCGAAGCCCCGCGCCATGCGCGCTGCTACCTGGGGGTTGAGCTTATCTAGCGCCAGCACCTGGTCGGCGAGGAATGCATAGCCTGAACCGTCGGCCGCATGGAAGCGCACGTGGTTCGCCGCAAACACGCGTATCAGCGAATAGACCTTGTTCGGCACTTTGAGGTCGAAAGCGGGGTGCGTGAGAAGTTCCTGCACGCGCGCTAGCGTGTTCGGCAGGCGCGAGTTCGCATGCACCGTGAACCACTTGTCCACCACCAGGGGTTCGTCCTGCCACTTGCGGTAGAACGAATCGAGCGCGATGGCACGCTGCCTGGCGGTGCTGTTGGCAAGAGCGCTGAGCGCGGCAAACTGGTCGGTCATGTTGGCGCGCTTTTCATCCTGCTCGCCCAACTGTTCGGTGCAGAGCGCAACCACCTCGTCGGTTTCCAGTTCCATGAGGATGGAGAGCGCCAAGTTCCTGAGCGCACGCTTGCCGGCGGCTGCGGCGTCTGGCGAGTAAGGGGCGGCGATCTTGAGTGTTCTGTAGGTCTGGAGAAATTCATTTTTTAAATTCGATGCCAAGGACCGGCGCAGCGTGTTGCGCCAGGCATGCAGGGCGTCCGGGTCTACAAGGCCCATTTGCTCGGCGAGGAAGGTCTCCGAGGGCAGGGTCAACACTTCGGCGACAAAGGCATGATCGGCTTCTGTCAGCAGCTTTTTTACTGAATGCAAATAAGCATCGCTAGGCCGACCCTCACGCTTGAGGATGATCTCGGTGGCGAGGCGCTGTGCCGCTTCCCAGCGATTGAACGGGTCGTCGTCCTTCGCCAGCAACTGCAGTAGGTCAGCTTCGGTGTAGGGGTAGTTCAGGATAACCGGCGCGGAGAAGCCGCGCAACAGAGAGGGAACGGGTTGGGCATTGACCTGGAAAGTGAATTTATGTGCGGATTTTTTTAAAGATAAAACCTGTTCCTGATCTCCGATCTTGACTGCCAACGGGATGTGGAACGGAGGCTGCATGGATTGCTTCACCTCGAGCGTGAAGATGCCGTTTTCATATGAACCCGAACAATCCAGAACGGGCGTCCCGGCTACGTCGTACCAGCGCCTGAACTGCGTGAGGTCCACGCCGGAGGCGTCCTGCATCGCCTGCACGAAGTCGTCGCAGGTCACCGCCTGGCCGTCGTGGCGCTGGAAGTACAGTTGCATGCCGGCCTGGAACTTCTTCTCTCCCAGGAGCGTGTGCTGCATGCGCACCACTTCCGCGCCTTTCTCGTACACCGTCATGGTGTAGAAGTTGCGGATCTCCTGGTAGGACTGCGGCCGTACCGGGTGCGACATCGGCCCGGCGTCCTCGGCGAACTGCCCGGCGCGCAGTCCGCGCACTTCCTGGATACGGGTCACCGCGCGTGAGTAGGTATCGGCGCCGTATTCCTGGTCGCGGAACACCGTGAGGCCTTCCTTCAGCGAGACCTGGAACCAGTCGCGGCAGGTGACACGGTTGCCGGTCCAGTTGTGGAAATACTCGTGCGCCACCACCCGGTCGATGTTCAGGTAATCGCTGTCAGTGGCGCTGTCGGGGCGTGCCAGCACGTACTTGCTATTGAATATGTTGAGGCCCTTGTTCTCCATCGCGCCAGAATTGAAATCGCCGACCGCGACGATTTTGTATTCATCCAGGTCCAGTTCGAGGTCGAAGCGCTGCTCGTCCCACAGGATGGCGCGTTTCAGACAGTCCATAGCCCAGCCGGCCTGGTTCAGTTTTCCCGGCTCGACGTAAATGTAGAGCTGCTTGTTGTTTCCGCTCTTCGAACGGATTTGGTCCTGCAAAACCTCGAGATTGGCCGCCACCAAGGCAAACAGGTAGGAAGGTTTAGGGAACGGATCCTCGAAGCGCGCCCAATGTCGATTGTTCTCCGTGGTTCCTTTGGCGAGGAGATTGCCGTTCGAAAGGAGAACGGGATACTGGTTCCTGTCCGCATGCACGGTTACGCTATAAACGGCAAGATTGTCCGGTCGGTCGAGAAACCAGGTGATGCGCCGGAAACCCTGCGCCTCGCATTGGGTGACGAAACCGCTCTGCGTGGCGTACAGGCCCTCCAGGGTGGTGTTTTTCTGCGGCACGATGCGCGTCACCGTTTCCAGCGAGAAGGCATCGGGGACATCAGGAATGGTGAGGTTTTCCTTCGTTACTTGGTGTACTTTTTCTTTTTTGTCCAACAGCAAAGACTGCAATTCCAATTCTTCGCCATCCAGGATCAGCGCTCTGTCATGCGTGCGCGCCGCGGGATTGCGGCGCACCGCGAGGGTGGCTTTGACGAGGGCGTCGTCGGCACGGATTTCAACCTCCAGCGCGATGCGCTCGATGAGGAACGCCGCAGGGGTGTAGTCCTTGAGGTGTATGGCTTTGGGCTGGGCTTCGCGCATGTCGCTAGACTAGCTCCTGCCCTGCGCCTACGCAATGCGCGGCGTCACGCGGTCCGTGTGGCGAGAAAAGCCGTCAGTGCTCGGCAGGTGTGGCTGTCAGCGCGTGGCGAGAGTTCCGGCGCGCCCTGAAACACGACGCGCCCGCCCTGGCTGCCGCCTTCGGGACCAAGGTCGATGATCCAGTCGGCTTCGGCGATCACATCCAGATTGTGTTCGATGACCACCACAGAGTTCCCGGCGTCCACCAGGCGGTGCAGTACGTGTATCAGTTTCTCGACGTCGGCCATGTGCAGGCCGACGGTGGGTTCATCGAGCACGTAAAGGGTCTTTTTCCCGGCGTTCGTTTTTGAGAGCTCGGTCACCAGCTTGAGCCGTTGCGCTTCACCGCCCGAGAGCGTCGGGCTCTGCTGGCCTAGCGTCAGGTAGCCTAGGCCCACGTCCTGCATCAGCCGCAGCGCGCGCCGGATGGCGGGATGCGCAGCGAAGAACGCTAGCGCCTCATCCACGCTCATGGCCAGCACCTCGCCGATGGTTTTTTCGCGCCAGCGCACCGCCAGCGTTTCCGGATTGAAGCGCAGGCCGCTGCAGGCTTCGCAGACTACTTTGACATCAGGCAGGAAAGACATCTCGATTTTCTTGATGCCCTGTCCCTCACACCCTTCGCAGCGCCCACCCTTGGTGTTGAAGGAGAAGCGGCTCGAGCTCCAGCCGCGCATGCGCGCTGCCGAGGTATCCGCGAAACTCTTGCGGATCGCGTTCCAGAAACCGACGTAGGTTGCCGGGCAGGAGCGCGGCGTTTTGCCAATTGGCGTCTGGTCCACTTCCAGTACGCGGTCCAGCAGCTTCGCACCAGCGATGTTTTCGCAGCCGATGAATTTCCTTTCTTGCAGGGAACGAAACAGCACGTCTCTTGCCAGCGTGGATTTGCCCGAACCCGAGACGCCGGTGATGACGACCAGGCGGGCTAGCGGAATCTTTGCGTTTGCATTTTGCAGGTTGTGCAGTTTTGCTTTTTTGATGTTGAGGAAAAAATCATTCTTTGAGACCTTGCGCCTGGGCTGGACAGGGTGCTTGAGCGGCGTTCGCAAAAACTTTCCAGTCAGGGAATCCGGCAGCTTCATCAAGTCTGCCGCGTCGCCCGCGCCGATGACGCGGCCGCCCAGCTTGCCGGCGCCGGGTCCCAGGTCGATGATGTGATGCGCACGCCGGATGGTGTCTTCGTCGTGCTCCACCACCACCAGCGTGTTGCCCTTGGCTTCAAGTTTCTCCAGCACGTCGAGCAGAATCTGATTGTCGCGATGATGCAGGCCGATGGTGGGTTCGTCGAGGATGTAGCACACCCCACGCAGGTTGGAGCCCAGTTGAGCGGCGAGCCGGATGCGCTGCGCTTCGCCACCTGAGAGGGTGGGCGCCGAGCGATCCAGGGTCAGGTAGCCCAGACCGACCTGCTGCAGGAAGTCGAGCCGGCTATTGAGTTCCGCAAGCAGATCTCTGGCTATTTCAGCATCGCGTTGGTTCAGTTTTATCGTTTGCAGTTCTTTTTGCAGGATGGAAATCGCCAAAGCACCAAAATCAGCAATGCTTTGGTTTTGCCATTTGACCGCCAGTGCCTGCCGATTCAGGCGCTGGCCGTTGCAAGCGGGGCAGGGCTGGTCCACTTCCAGCCATTCGATCCAGGAATCCAGCACATGGTCTTCGGTCCCGGTGCGCGAGCGTTCCGTGTCCCAGCCCACGTCCTTCAACTCCAGCCCGGTGCCGACGCAACTGGCGCACCAGCCGTGGCGCGAGTTGTAGGAAAACAGGCGTGGGTCGAGTTCAGCAAAGCCGCGCCCGCACGACGGGCAGGAACGTTTGGTGGAGAAGGATTGTGGTTGCTTGGCGAGGATCTGCACCGAGCCTTTGCCGATTTCTAGTGCCGTTGCCAATATTTTTCGTATTTCATGCTCTTTTTTTACCTCTATTTTCAAGGTAGCAACAGGCAACTCAATACTGTGTTCCTTGAACCGGTCGAGGCGTGGAAACGGTCGCACCGGCAGCAGCTTGCCGTCCACCCGCAGATGGGCGTGACCCTTGGCGTGCGCCCACTTGGGGAGCTCGGAGTAGAGGCCCTTGCGGTTGACGATCAGCGGCGCGAGCAGGGTGATTTGCTGGCCGCGGTAGTCGCGCAGTAGTCGCGCCAGGATGGCGTCCTCGTTCTGCGGCTGGATCGCGACGTCGCAATCTGGGCAGTACTGGGTGCCGAGTTTGACGAAGGCGAGGCGCAGGAAATGGTGCACCTCGGTGAGCGTGCCGACGGTGCTCTTCCTGCCGCCACGGCTGCTGCGCTGCTCGATGGCGACGGTGGGCGGGATGCCGAAAATGGCGTCCACGTCCGGGCGCATTTGTCCCTGGACGAACTGGCGTGCGTAGGCGTTGAGCGATTCCAGGTAACGCCGCTGCCCCTCGGAGAACAGAATATCGAAAGCGAGGGTGGATTTCCCCGACCCCGAGACGCCGGTGACCACCGTGAAGCGGTTGCGCGGGATCTCAATGTCGATGCCTTTGAGGTTGTGCTCTTTGGCGTTATGGATCTGGATCGAGGTCCCAAGATATCGAGTAGAAGAGTCTGCTGTTTTTGCGGAAGAAATTTTGCTGGCAAAAGTTGATGCATAGTCGCGTAAAGCCTTGCCGGTATGGGATGTCGGATGCTTAGTCACTTCGGCGGGAGTGCCGGTGCAGACGATAAAGCCACCGGCGTCGCCGCCTTCCGGCCCGAGGTCGATGATCCAATCGCAGGCGCGGATTACGTCCAGATTGTGCTCGATGACCAGCAGTGAATGCCCTGCGCCCAGCAACTGGCGGAAGGCGCGCAGCAGCTTGGCGACGTCGTCGAAGTGCAAACCGGTGGTCGGTTCGTCGAACAGAAACAGCTTTGTCGATGCCGTGCTGCCCGCATCGCTCAGGTAGCCAGCAAGCTTCAAGCGTTGCGCTTCGCCGCCGGAGAGCGTCGGCACCGGCTGGCCGAGGCGCAGGTAGTCCAGTCCGACGTCTTTCAGCGGCCGCAATTTCGCCACCAGGTCCGCTTCGAGGCGGAAAAAATACAGCGCTTCCGATACGGTCATGTCCAGCACGTCAGCGATGGATTTCGTGCCGAGTTTCACTTCCAGGATCTCGGCGCGGAAGCGCCTGCCGTCACAGTCGGGGCAGCGCAGGTAGACATCCGACAGGAATTGCATCTCGACATGCTCGAAGCCCTTGCCGCTGCAGGCCGGGCAGCGGCCGTTGCCCGAGTTAAAACTGAAAGTGCCGGGTGTGTATTTTCTTTGCTTGGCGTCCACCGAATTGGCGAATAGTTTCCGGATCGCATCAAAAGCACCTACGTAGCTTGCGGGATTGGAGCGCGTGGTCCTGCCGATTGGCGACTGGTCCACCAGCACCACTTCCTCGATCTGCTCGGCGCCGCGCAACCCCTGGTGCGCGCCCGGCAGATCGGTCGGCTTGCCCTTGGCTTTACGTAGGGCGGCGTAGAGCACGTCCTGCATCAAGGTCGACTTGCCGGAACCGGAAACGCCCGTGACGCAGACCAGACGCTCGAGAGGAATCACAACGTCGATGTGCTTGAGATTGTGTTGACTTGCCTTTTCTACCGTGATGAATTGCCTGGAAGGGCTAGGGGCAGGCGGGGTTGCTGCTTTCTTTCTGCCTGAGAAATATTCGGCGGTGATGGTGCTGGCCGCGCGCAGTGCATCTGGGGTGCCGTAAAACGAAATTTCGCCGCCCCGTTCGCCGGGCCCCGGGCCGATATCGAGGATGCGGTCAGCGGCGAACATGATCTGCGGATCGTGTTCGACCACCACCAGAGAATTGCCGGCGTCGCGCAGCCGCTGCATGACGCCGATGACGCGTCCCATGTCGCGCGGATGCAGGCCGATCGAGGGCTCATCGAGCACGAA
>SHXK01000034.1 GCA_009693335.1 Betaproteobacteria bacterium
TCATGCCCCATCACCGCCGCGATTTCATCGTCGCTCGCCTGCAAGCGCTCGATCAGCCCGGTATAGAAGGCAATTTTGCCGCCCGCCATGCACCAGGCGTTCACGTCTTTCGAGGTGATGACATTCACTTCCCATTTCCATGCCGGCGCGTCGGCGCGGAAGGCGCGGGTTTGCGGGATCAGACGATTCGCGATCGCACGCACGCGCTGCAGTTGCCCGGCATCAACATTGAGCTGCCCCTTCTTACGCGCTTCTGCGAGAACCTGCGCGTAGGCTTTTTCCGCGCTGCGATTGATCGTTGCGGAGGAGACCAGCATGTGCTGCTCGCGCTCCACGCCCACGGTGCCCGGCTGGGTGGTGTTGACGGATTGGCAGCCGGTGAGCAGCACCAGCATTGGCACGAGAATTTTCTTCAACATGTGCATAAGCCTACACCCGGACCTTCCATGCCACGAGCAAAGCGCCCAAACTCCCGAACAAAGCGCTGACTACGAAACTGGCTGAAGCCCCGAGCGACTCCCATGTGGCACCCGCGACCAGGGAACCGGTTGCGCCCCCCAGTCCATAGGCGATGCTGGAATACAAGGCTTGGCCGCGCGCCGCCAGCGGCCCCGGAAACAGCCGATGCACGGCGGCCACGCAGCCAGCATGGAAAGCGCCAAAGGTCGCGGCGTGCAGCAGTTGCGCGGCCGCCAGCACCCACAGCGCGTCCACGCCCCAGCCGATGGCAGGAAAGCGCACCACCGCGCAGACAAAACTTGCGAGCAGCACCACGCGCAGGCTGAAGTGGCGCAGCAGTTGCGGCAGACGCAGGAACAGCAAGATCTCGGCGAGGACACCGAGCGTCCAGAGCATACCGATCAGCGTCTTGGAGTAGCCAGCCTGCTCCAGGTAGATCGAGTAAAAGACGTACATCGTGCCGTGCGCGGCGGTCATGCAAAAACAGGCGCCAAAAAAAGCCAGCACCGCGGGCCGGCGCAGCACCGCGCCCAGACGCTCGTCACCGTGCTGCCGTTGCGGGGCCGGGCCGACCGGCACGGCGAGGGAAACCATGCACACCGCAGCCGCCAGCACGATGGCGATGACGATCAGCGTCGAAGCATCGTGGCTGTCGAGCCACGCGCCTGCCCCCAGGACTGCGAAGATAAAGCCGATTGAGCCCCACAGCCGGATCGGCCCATACTCGCCGCTGCGTCCCTCAAGGACCGAGAAAGTGATCGCCTCAACCAGTGGCGCAGCACCTGCGGAGAACAGACTCATCAATAGCAGCGTGAGGGCGATCGCAGCGGCATGATCCTGAAAAAAAATGGCGACGAATCCGGCCAGCACCGCGAAGGCCGAGAACACCACGATGGCGCCCCGCGCGCCCGGATAGCGCACACCCCAGGCGTCGGCCAGCCAGCCCCACAGCGTCGGCGCGACGATGCGCGCCAGTTGCGGCATCGCCACCGCGTAAGCAATCTCGCCCGCCGCCAGTCCCCGGCCCGCGAGGTAGAGCGAGAAATACGCCATGAACGCCCCGGCGTGCGCGAAGAAAGCGAAGTAATACGCGGCGAGGCGGACAGCGATGCTCATCGGAGCAGTGCAGGGTGGGATTGCATCGGACGAAGTGTGTAGCGCAAAGCACTACTACTCTTTTGAAGGAAGAGAACTCGAAGCTTCTGAAGCAATCATTGAATTGATCAAGGCCAGAACGGTCCGGGAACTTGTTGGTAGAGAGTGAATCACGGTGCTGACCGTGATCTCGACCCGCAGGCACAAAGCTAGGGGCGCTTGCGCCCAGCCGCTTTATTGCGCGGCTGTTTATTTGATCGGCCGCTGGACTTGCCGCCTGGTTTACCGCCTGGCTTGCCGCCAGACTTGACCCGCGGCGCAGATTTACTGTGTCCCAGGGTCCGCTTGCGCACTGGGGCTTTGCGATTCTCGTCGTAGGGGTTGCGGCCGGTGCGCAGATCAATGCGCAGCGGGGTTCCTTGCAGCTTGAACAAATCGCGGAACCAGCCCTCCAGAAATCGCTTGTAGGCGTCGGGCACATGTTGCAGGGAATTGCCGTGAATAATGACGCGCGGCGGGTTGGAGCCGCCTTGGTGCGCGTAGCGCATCTTGGGGCGCGCATAACCCCTGCGGTGAGGCGGCATCTGGCGCTCGACCGCAGCGATCAGCGCGCGCGTGAGCTTCGGCGTCGAGAGCTTGGCAAATGCCGCCGCGTAGGCCGCATCCGCCGAGCGTAGAACTTCGTTCACGCCCTTGCCCGATTTAGCGGAGATAAACAGCGTGTCGGCAAAACCGAGGAAGCCCAGTTGCCAGCGCAGTTCGTCCTTGAGACGCTCGCGCATCGACTTGTCCGCAGCTTCCCACTTGTTCACGGCAATGGTTAAGGCGCGGCCACGCTCCAGTATGTAGCTGGCGACGTGCGCATCCTGCTCGGTGATGCCTTCCAGCGCATCGAGCACCAGCACTGCGACATTCGAGGCTTCGAGCGCTTGCAGTGTTTTGATGATCGAGAAGCGCTCCACCAGGGCGCCGTGCGACTTGCCGCGCTTGCGCAGCCCGGCAGTGTCCACCAGCGTGTAGCGGCGGCCGTTGCGCTCGAACGGCACCTCGATGGCGTCGCGCGTGGTGCCGGGTTCACCGTAGACGAGCACCCGTTCCTCGCCGACCAAAGCATTGACCAGCGTGGACTTGCCGACATTGGGCCGACCCACAATGGCGATCCGCGGATGTTTGTCTACGCCTTCATTAGCCAAATCATCCTGAGGAAACGGCTTCATCACCTCTTCCATCAGCGCAACCACGCCGCCGCCGTGGGCAGCGGAAATGGCGACCGGGTTGCCCAAGCCGAGTTCATGAAATTCAGCCGCCGCGGTCTCCGGATCGAGGCCCTCGGCTTTGTTGACGGCGATCCAGACGCGTTCCTTCAAGCGCCGCAGTTGATCCGCGATCACGCGGTCGCCCGGGGTTAGCCCGGCGCGCGCATCGGTGACCAGGAGCACCACATCGGCCTCAACGATCGCTTGCTCGGTCTGGCGTGCCATCTCGACGTAAATGCCATCATCCGTGTCGGGTTGTAGCCCGCCGGTGTCGATGACGATGCAGGAACGCCCGCCCAGCAGTCCTTCGCCATAGTGACGGTCGCGGGTGACGCCGGGAACATCCACCACGATTGCATCGCGCCGCCGGGTCAGCCGGTTGAACAGCGTGCTCTTGCCGACATTGGGCCGCCCGACCAGGGCGATAACAGGCTTCACGTGAGGCTCAAAGGTAGGCTGAAAATGACGGTGAAAATCAGTGGCTTCAGTTCAGCGTCAGCGCGAACAGACCGCCGCTCTGGGTCTGGACCAGAAAACCGCCGGGCAGTTTGATGGGGGCGGCGCGCACCGGGCTGCCATCGGTGGCGATGCGCGCGAGGAAAGCACCCGATTCGCGCGCCACGAAATGGACATAGCCCTGCAGGTCGCCCATTGCCACCTCGGTGCCCAGCGGCAGCGGCAGCGAGAGTTGCCGGTAGGCCAGCCGATCCTGCTTCCAGACGCTGCGCCCGTTGCTACGGTCGAGCGCGTGCACCGCGCCTTTGTCGTCGCTCACGAATGCATAGCGCGCGTCGAAAGCGACGCCAGTCAGGGTGGACATCTCGCGCGACCAGAGCTGGTTGCCGTTTTGCACGTCATAGCAAGCAACGCGTCCCTGGTAGGCCGCGGCGCAGACTTCCCTGCCCTGCACGGAAGGATCGCCCACGATATCGGTGACGCGTTCCAGTTCGGTGGCGCCCTTGGGCAGGGCGACGGTCGCTTCCCAACGCGCCACGCCATTGGCAAGCGAGATCGCCACCAGCTTGCCGCCCGAGAAACCCGCGTAAACCAAACCCAGGTGCGTGCTCAGACCGACGGGCGAGCGCACGATGAGCGCGGCCGCCGGGCGCTGGTAGACCCAGCGGCGCTTGCCGTCCTCGGTGCCGAAAGCGAATATCTTGCTGTCGGCGCTGCGCACCAGTACCAAGCCGTCGCTCAGCTTGGGCTGCGCCAGCACTTCGCTCGACACGCGCGAGCGCCACTTCAGCACGCCGCTGCCCGCATCCAGTGCCAACACCTCGCCGTCGTCGGCCGCCACCACCACCAGTGTGCCGTCGCTACCAACGCCGCTGGAGATGCGCTTGCCGACCGAGACGCGCCACTTGGCCTGACCCGAGGCAAAGTCCAGCCGCGCCACCGTCCCGGCGCGCGAGGCCGCATAAACGCTGTCGCCCATCACCACCGGGCTGAAAAAAAATCCTTCCGCGGCGCCGATGCTAGAGGACCAGAGCAGCTTCACCCCCTGCGCATTGGTGAGCACCGGCAATTCAGCGGGCTTGGCACCGGCAGACTTGCTGCCGAACCAGTCCAAGGGATTAACGCTGGGCAGGCTCGGCATGCTGGAGCAGGCCGTCAGTAGGAGCAACGCGCTAGAGGCGACGATCGCCGCCGCCGGAAATAGAGTACGCATGCTCAGCCGCCGAGCGCGTCCAGCCGCAGCTGTACGCTGTTGCGAAAAGCGGCGCTTTTCTCATCGGTCTTGGTCAGCGCCAGGCGGTAAGCGGCCTTGGCCTCAACGGCCTTGTTGTTCGCCAGCAGGAGATCGCCTTTGAGCGCGGCATACTGCCCCTCGAGCGGCGCCGCGTGTTTCGCTTCCAGCAGCGCGAGCGCTTGCTCGTGGGCTTTCTCGTCGAACAGCACCGCCGCCAGCCGCAGCCGCGCAATATCGCGCAACTCCTCCGACGGCGAGTGCTCGAGCACCCACTGCAACTGCGTTTTGGCGTTTTTCAGGTCTTCGCGCTCGACATGGAAGCGCGCCGCCATCAAGGCGCCCATCGAGGCATAAAGCGTGCGGGGAAAACTCTCCACCAGCGTACCGCCCGCATCGCGCAGCGCCTTGGCATCACCTGCCTGCGCCGCCTTGAGCAGTATCTCGTACTGGGCACCTGCTTGCTGTGCCTGGTTAACCTGCCAGACCCGCCAGCCCTGCCAGCCTGAGCCCGCGATCACCACCACGGCGATCACCGTCAGCACGCGCGTGCCGTTGTCGTGCCACCAGCCCTTGACCGAGGCGAGCTGTTCCTGTTCTTCGAGATCGTATGCCATGCCTATGCCTTGATCCTTTGCAATGTTGCAGCGAATTCCTCGATCATACTTTGGCGGCCGATACGGCGTTGCTCCCCGGTGCTGCGCAGGGCTTTCACCGAGATCTCGCCTGCACGTACCTCATCCTCGCCGACGATCAGCGCCAGGGTCGCGCCGCTGGCGTCGGCCTTTTTCATCTGCGACTTGAAACTGCCACCGCCCGCGTTCAACACCACCGCATGACCCGCTGAGCGCAAGGCGTCAGCGAGCGTGAAGGCGACCTCCAATGCGCCCTCGCCCTGGTGCACCACGTAGGCGTCGGGCTTGCGCGCGGCCGGTGCCTTGCCGGAATCCTTCATCAGTGCCACCAGCCGCTCGCAGCCCATCGCGAAGCCCACGCCCGGCGTACTCTTGCCGCCCAGCTGCGCGAACAGGCCATCATAGCGCCCACCGCCGCAGACCGTGCCCTGCGCCCCCAGCGCGTCGCTAATCCATTCGAACACGGTGAGATTGTAGTAATCCAGACCACGCACTAGGCGCGCATTGAGCGTGAATTCGACTCCCGCTGCCGAGAGCAGTTTCTTCAGACCCTCGAAATGCGCGAGCGAGTCGGCCCCCAGGTAAGCCATCAGCAGCGGCGCCTTCGCCACCACTTCCTGGACCATCGGGGTTTTCGAATCGAGCACACGCAGTGGGTTGGTGTGCAAGCGCCGCTTCGCATCCGCGTCCAGTTTTGCCTCGTTCGCTTCGAGATACTTCACTAGGTCGGTACGGTGGCGGGCGCGTTCCTCCGCCGAGCCGATGGTATTCAACTCCAGGCGGATGCCCTGCAGGCCTAGCTCCGGCCAGAGTCGCGCGCACATCACGATCAGCTCGGCATCCACATCGGGGCCCGCATAACCGAAAGCCTCGGCGCCGTATTGATAGAACTCGCGGTAGCGCCCTTTCTGTGGCCGCTCGTGGCGATACATCGGCCCGCCGTACCAGAGGCGCTTGGGCCCGTCGTAGATCAGGCTATGCTCGATCGCGGCGCGCACACAGGAGGCGGTGCCTTCCGGGCGCAGCGTCAGTTCTTCGGCATTCAGCTCATCGCGCCAGGAATACATCTCCTTCTCGACGATGTCGGTGGCCTCGCCTATGGCGCGGCGGAACAGCGCTGTGTTCTCGACCAGCGGCATGCGGATCGCCCGGTAACCACAACGTTCCAGCCAGGCCTCGACGATGGCGCCGAAGGACCGCCATAACGCCATGTCATCGGGTAGCACGTCGTTCATGCCGCGGATTGCCTGCAGCGCCGCGCTCACGGCAGCACCTCGAGCGGAATTGTTTTACCCGCGTTACTGCCGCGTGCGCGCCGCCGCTGCGCACCTGGCGAGTAGTTCTCCTTGACGTAGGTCTCGACGATCGCCTGGAATTCCTCGGCGATGCGCAGACCTTTGAGCGTCACGGTCTTTTCGCCATCAACATAGACCGGGGCCACCGGCAGCTCGTTGCTGCCCGGCAAGCTGATGCCCACGTCCGCGTGTCTGGACTCGCCCGGGCCGTTCACCACGCAGCCCATCACCGCAACGCGCATCTCTTCAACCCCTGGGTAGCGCCCTTTCCAAGCCGGCATGCTATCGCGCAACCAGGTCTGTATCCGCTCCGCCAGCGTCTGAAAAACCGTACTCGTGGTGCGCCCACAGCCCGGGCAGGCAGCGACCATCGGCGTGAAACTGCGCAGGCCCATGGTCTGCAAAAGTTCCTGCGCCACGATCACCTCCCGCGTGCGCTCGCCCCCCGGCTCCGGCGTAAGCGAGACGCGGATCGTGTCGCCGATGCCTTCTTGCAACAGCACCGCCATCGCGGCCGATGAGGCGACGATACCCTTGGAGCCCATGCCGGCCTCGGTGAGCCCGAGGTGCAGCGCGTAATCGCAGCGCCGCGCGAGTTCTCGGTAGACGAGGATCAGATCCTGCACCCCACTTACTTTGCAGGAAATCACGATGCGCTCGGCCGGCAGGCCGAGTTTTTCCGCTTGTGCGGCCGATTCCAGCGCCGAGACGATCAGCGCCTCTCGCAGTACCGCATCCGCATTCAGAGGATGGGCGCTAAAGCGGTTTTCATCCATCATGCGTGCCAGCAGCGCCGCCTCGAGGCTGCCCCAGTTGACACCGATGCGCACTGGTTTGCCGTACTTCAACGCCGCTTCGATCATGGTGGCGAAGGAGTCGTCCCGTTTTGCGCCCTTGCCGACGTTGCCGGGGTTAATACGGTATTTGGCCAACGCCCGCGCGCAATCCGGATACTGGGTCAGCAGTTTGTGGCCATTGAAGTGGAAATCGCCGACCAGCGGTACCGGACAGCCCATGCCATCCAGCTGGCCGCGGATACGGGCGACCTGCGCGGCGGCTGCCGGCGAATTGACAGTGATGCGCACCAATTCGGAGCCGGCACGCCACAGATCGAACACCTGGCGGGTGGTGGCTTCCGCGTCCGCGGTATCGGTGTTGGTCATGGACTGCACGACCACCGGCGCAGCGCCGCCGATCGCCACCTTATCAACCATCACCTGCCTGGAA
Source organism: Betaproteobacteria bacterium (assembly GCA_009693335.1). Lineage (GTDB taxonomy): Bacteria > Pseudomonadota > Gammaproteobacteria > Burkholderiales > SG8-39 > RBG-16-66-20. Next base: position 7,655 of record SHXK01000034.1, read on the forward strand.
ACCCTGCGCGCCATGTCCATGGGTTGCGCTTACTCGAGTGTCAAGCGGGCCACACCGCCCTTGCTGTGCGGCGCAAGGTCGATTTGCCGGTCTGCGTAGGAAAGTCGCACCCCCTGCGCGTTGCCGATGATGAGCGAGAACGGCGCCCGTCCTTCGAGCGCCTGTTCGCTGCCCGCCGCGTTGAGTTGTGAGAGGAGGATCTTGCCATCGCGGTCGCGGACCTCCACCCAGGACACGCGCTCGAACTTGATCACTATGCGTCGCGCGCCCTGGGCCAGGCTGGCCGGCCTTGACGGCGCCGCGGCCGCATCGCTTGCCGCCAACGGCGCCAAATTCTGGGGTGTCACCTCGGACGCGTCGGCCACGCTGTGTGGTGCTAACGGCACCTGAGGCTGCTGGGCGGCAGGCGCCAAGCTCGGGGGCGTGGCATTGAAATGCGCGCCCTGCCATTCGAACACCACTGCGCCGCTCAGACCCAGGACCGCCACCGACAGCGCGGCATAGATCAGGTTGACGCGCCGCTGGTTGTCAGTGATCGGGATGGGTCGGGGTCTGTTAACGACCGCCTCGGTATTGTCCGGCGCCGCCACCCGCGCCGCCATCCGAGCGACCAGTTGTTCAGCGTCCAGCTTCAGCAAACGCGCATAGGAGCGCACCATGCCGCGCGCGAACGTGCCGCTGGGCAGGACTTCGAAGCGCCCCTGCTCCATGGCTTCAATCTGCCGCGCCGCGAACTTGAGTTGCCGCTCAATGTCAGCAATCGAGAGTCCCAGCGCCGTGCGTGCCCTTGCCAGCTCGTCGCCAACGTCGGCGGTGGCATCCGAGACGGCCGCGCTGTCAGTCATATTCCCCGCGCTGCAGCTGCTGGTACTCGCTCGAAGCGGCAAAGCGCCGCCGCAGCTGGTTCGCATAGCTTGATTCCACGACGCGCTCCCCGAGCTTGCGCTCGACGCGCAGCCCGAGCCACAGCGACTCTGCCGTCGGCTCGACGAGCTTGTTGTAACGGCTGAGCAGCTTGCGCGCCTCCTCCAGAGCACCCTGGCGGTAACGGATCTGGCCGAGTTGCAGCAGCGAGAACGGGTCGTCCGGCGCCTGCGCGAGCGCGCGCTGGAAGAAATCCTCCGCTTCCTTCAGCTTGTTCTTGCGCAGCGCACACAGGCCCGCGGCGGAATACGAGCGCCATGGCGCCGGATACAGTGGATGGCGCACCGCCTGCAGGAAGTACTTGATGGCGTCGTTCTCGCGACCTGTCTGGCACAGGAACCAGCCGTAGTTGTGGTTGATGTCCGGATCGGTGGGCGACAGGCGCAGCCCGCGCTCAAAATTCGCCTGCGCCAACTGGAGCTCGCGCAATTCCATGTAGACCAAACCGTACAAACTGTAGGTCAGGGCGTAATTCGGATCCGCCGCGGCGGCAATGCGCAGTTCTTCCAGCGCCACCGCCATGTTGCCGCGGCCGTAATAGAGCGCGGCAAGCTCGGCGTGCACCTTGGCGCGGTTGCGCGGATCGCTCGGCGCGCCGGAGAGAGTCACCGGTTCAACGACCAGCTCGGCGGGCTCCCGCAGCGGCAGGGAATCGCAACCAGCGACCAGCAAGGCCAGAGCGGCCAGCATGGTCAGCGTGGCGCTAGGCAGGCGCTTCATGCACCAAGCGCCGTGATGGGGACCGTCTTGCTGCGGCGCGTACGATCGATGACTTCCCCCGCAAGCTGACCGCAGGCGGCGGCTATCCCGTCACCCCGCGTCTTGCGCGTGGTGACAGTCAGCCCGGCACGCTGCAACACTTGCGCAAAGCTCCGGATGCGCTCCGCCCCCGAGCGCCTGTAGCCCGAGTCGTGGAAGGCATTGAAAGGAATCAGATTGAACTTGCAGCGCACCCCGGCCGCGATTCCGAGCAGCGCCCTCGCCTGCGCGTCCGAGTCGTTGACGCCCTCCAGCATCACGTATTCGAAAGTGATGAAGTCTCGCGGCGCGCGCTCCAAATAACGGTTGCAGGCGGCGATCAACTGACGGATCGGATATTTGCGGTTAATCGGCACCAGCCGGTCGCGCAAAGCGTTGTCGGGCGCGTGCAGCGACACCGCCAGCGCCACTGGGCATTCTTCCGCTAGACGATCCATGCCGGGCAGCACCCCGGAGGTCGACACCGTGACGCGCCGGCGCGACAGACCATAGCCGTTATCGTCGATCATCAGGCGCGCGGCGGGAATCACCGCATCCAGGTTGAGCATCGGCTCACCCATGCCCATGAACACCACGTTGCTAATAGCGCGAGCGCTATCAATGCCAGCGCGAGCGCTAACTTCATGACAGCCCAGCGCCTGGTTGGCCAGCCAGAGCTGGCCGATGATCTCGGCGGCGCTCAAATTGCGGTTAAAGCCCTGCTTGCCAGTAGCGCAAAACGGGCACGCGAGCGTACAACCCGCCTGGCTGGAAACGCACAGCGTGCCACGTCCATCCTCCGGAATGAACACCGCCTCGACCGCATTGGCGCCGTCGACTTTCAGCAGCCACTTGCGCGTGCCGTCGGCAGCGGTACTGTCGCCAACCACCACCGGCGGCTCGATCGCTGCGGCTTGATTCAGTTTGGTGCGCAGATCCTTCGCAATGTCAGTCATCGCGGTGAAATCGGCGGCGCCGCGGCGATGGATCCACTTCAAAACCTGGCGTGCGCGAAACGGCTTCTCGCCCAACTTGGCGAAGCACTTTTCCATGCCCTCCGAATCGAGGCCGAGTAGATTGGTCGCCAGCTTGGTCTGCATATACGCTAGCGCGGGAAGATTTCGAATCCCGGGAAAAAGAAAGTGATTTCGGTGTGCGCAGTCTCCGGCGCATCCGAACCGTGTACCGCGTTAGCGTCGATCGAATCGGCAAAGTCGGCGCGGATGGTTCCTGGCGCGGCCTTTTTGGGATCGGTAGCGCCCATCAGATCACGATTCTTCAGAATCGCACTGTCGCCTTCGAGCACCTGTAGCAGCACCGGGCCGGAGATCATGAAAGCCACCAGATCCTTGAAAAATGGCCGCTCGCGGTGTACCGCGTAAAAACCTTCCGCCTGCAGCCGCGACAGCTGCAGCATGCGCGCAGCGATGACCTTCAGGCCAGCCGCCTCGAAGCGCGCGAGTATCTGACCGATCACGTTCTTTGCCACCGCGTCGGGCTTGATGATTGAAAAGGTGCGTTCTACCGCCATGCCATGATCCCCGTGAGGTGTACGGTCCCGCAAAACATACGATCCCGCAAAACAATTGCCGGATAACCGGATAGCCTTGGATTATAGCATGAGCGCCCTCACTTCTACATAAAAACAAGGGCTTAAGACCATTTAGGGCACCCGAAAACTCGACCTCAAAGACGCCATCGCCCCAGTAACTCAGGTACGGCGCCACTCCGGCAAAAAACCCACCGCGCGGTCAACGCAGACGTAGTCCGCGTCCACCCCCAAGCCCGGAACCCAGACCAGATCGTCGCCGCAATACAGCAACGGCAAGCGCTCCCGCTCCCAGGGCGGCACCCCAGCTTCCTGGAACAGATTCTTCAGCGTGCGCCGTGGTCTGCGAGCGTCGGTGCGCAGACGCTCTCCGCCGGAGCGCAGCCGGACCTGGAATGATTTCTTTTTCAGCAGGCCGCTGTCGATGCCCTGTCCCCGCAGACGCCGGAAGCGCAGCTCGCCCCCCAGCGCCGGAAGTGCCAGCCGGGGCGCGCCGTTCCAAGCTTGCGGTTTGAAGAGCAATATTTTGTCTTCTTTTTCATTGACCACAAAAACTTTTTTTCTGTAACGGCGAAAAATCACCCCATCGTGCGGAATTGCCATCCGCACGCTGTCGGAGGAAAGTTGTTGCAGCATTTCCATCAGCTTGCCTTCACTGGGCGCGCGCAGACCCTGGTCCTTCAGGTAGGCGCGCAGCAGCGTGCGCGCATCGAGTCCAGCGCCCGCCAGGTGGGCAGCGCGTGCAAAGTGGCGCGCAGCGCGCGCCAGCGCCTCCCGCCAGCGTGGAAATCTGGATTCCAGCAGCGGGCCCACCCGGTGCCGGATGAAGTTCCGCGTGAAAGCCTCGTCGGCGTTCGATTCATCCTCGATCCACGCCAAGCAGTTTTCTTGCGCGTAGGCGCGCAGCGTGCTGCGCGGCGCATCCAGCAGCGGCCGCAGCAGGACTTTGCGGCCCAGCTTGCCCAGTGCCGGCATGCCGCTGGCGCCCTCCAGTCCGGCCCCGCGCAGCAGGTTGTGCAGGACCGTCTCGGCTTGGTCGTCGAGCTGGTGCCCAAAGGCGATCGCGTCAACGTCCAATTTCAGAAATGCCGCGCGGCGCACTTCACGCGCTGCCGCCTCCGGACCTTGATGCAGTTTTTTGACTTTGACTTTTATCGCTTTGAAAGGAATGCCCAGAGCGCGGCAATAAGCAGCACAAAATCTTTGCCAATCGCCCGCCTTGGGACTCAAACCGTGGTTGACGTGGATGGCCTTCAGCTGGTAGCCAAATTCCGGCGTCAGCGCGTGAAGAACGTGCAGCAGAACCACCGAATCGATCCCGCCCGACAGGCCAACCGCAACGCACTTGCCCCGCAATCCTAGCGGCGCGAGCAGCGCGGCGCTAACGCTCCGCAGTTTCCTTGTAGCGGCCATGGGCCATCAGCCGCTCGAGACGCTCCTCGATCAGCTCCTGCGGTTTCTTGCCCTTCAACTGCTTGTAGGCTTCGCTGAGCGCTTTCTTGAGGACAGCGCCGGCTGCCTGTGGATCACGATGCGCGCCGCCGGGCGGCTCGGCAACGATCTTGTCGATCAGGCCCAGCGTTTTCAGGCGGTTGGCGGTAATGCCTAGCGTCTCGGCGGCCTCGGGCGCTTTATCCGCCCTCTTCCAGAGGATCGAGGCGCAACCCTCGGGCGAGATCACCGAGTAGGTGGCGTACTGCAACATCAGCACGATATCGCCAACGGCGATTGCCAAAGCGCCGCCCGAGCCACCCTCGCCAATAATAGTAACGATGATGGGGGTCTTCAGACTCGCCATCGCATAGAGGTTGCGGCCGATCGCCTCGGACTGGTTGCGTTCTTCGGCATCGATACCGGGATAGGCGCCCGGTGTATCCACGAAGGTGAACACCGGCAGCGAGAACTTTTCCGCCAGTTGCATCAGCCGCAGCGCCTTGCGGTAACCCTCCGGGCGCGGCATGCCGAAATTGCGCAGTATCTTTTCCTTGGTATCGCGGCCCTTCTGGTGGCCGATCACCATGCAGGGCGCGCCATCCAAACGCGCCAGGCCAGCCACGATCGAGGCATCGTCACCATACATGCGGTCGCCGTGCAGTTCCTCGAAGCCGCTGAACATCATGCCGATGAAATCGAGCGCATAAGGGCGCTGCGCATGGCGCGCCACCTGCGCCATCTGCCAGGGTGTGAGCTTGGCGTAAATGTCCTTGGAAAGCGCCTGGCTCTTTTTCGTCAGCCGCTGGATTTCCTCGGAGATGTCCACCGCCGAATCGTCCTGGGCGTAGCGCAACTCATCGATCCGGTTTTCCAGTTCGGCGACCGGCTGCTCAAAATCGAGGAACACGGTTTTCATGCGGACGGCGTCTTCATCAGGCTCAGTATTCTACCGGCACCGGATCGAGCGAACGCCACAGATACCAGGTCGCGACCGTGCGCCAGGGCCGCCAGGTCTCGCCCAGCTTGCGCATGGTCTGCAGGGACACCGGGCGCTTGAAATAGGCTAGCTGGATGCCCTTGCGCAGTCCCAAGTCGTCCAGCGGAAACACGTCCGGGCGCAGCAGATTGAACATCAGGAACATTTCCGCAGTCCAGGGGCCGATGCCGCGCACCTGGACCAGGTCCGCGACCACGTCCTCGTTGCTCATCTGCGGCCAGCGCTGCGCGAGCAGCGCACCGTCAGCAAAGCGTTGCGCCAAATCGCGGATGTATTCGACCTTGCGCTCCGACAAGCCGCAGGCCCTCAATTGCACTACCTTCAATTGAAGAATTTTTTCAGGAATGACCTCGACAACAAGCTCGGCAAATTTATTCCATACGCTTTGTGCGGCCTTGACCGAAATCTGCTGGCCGACGATGGCGCGCGCCAGGGTATGAAAGGGATCGCCGCGCGGCGCCAGATACACGCGCGGATGGCGCCGCATGATCGCGGCCATCACCGGATCGCGGCGCCCAAGCGCACGCTTGGCCCGGTCCCAGTATTCAGGCCGCATGCAGGGGCAGATTCAAGAACAGGTTCTGCGGCTTCATTTTCACCGCGTCGTCGCCGTCTGCCGCCAGCGCCAGATAAATCGGGCGGCCGGCGATGTCGCGGCGCATTTCGCTGGCTTCAGCGAACTCCAGTCGCAGCAAGGTGAGGATCCGACGCATGCGCCCGGCCTCGAGTTCCTCGCCCGCCCAGAGCGCATTCAGGATCGCCGTGGATTCGGCATCCAGCCCAATGTGCCAGGCCCAACGCGGCTCTTCGATCTTGCGCACCGGTGTCACCGCCACCTTCACGCCGCAGAAATGCAGCACCCAGGCTTCAATCACCCGGCACAGACCCTCCAGCGCCGGGCGACCATAGGTCAGGCTGATGACGGTATCGTGGCGCGACTCGCGTTGCCAGTACGACTCGGCGTTGCTGCGCTCCAGTACATCGAGGTTGGTCTTGCCGGTGACGCCCTGCGCTTCGACGATCAGTCGGCCGAGGTTGCCGTATTGCGATCCCGAGGCGTGCATGGCCAGCGTTTCCAGGTCGGCCAGCAACACATGTCCATCCTGGATGGTCGCTTTCTGCTCGCGAAATAGCAGTTCGGCGGCGCGCAACGTCAGGGGGTCGGTGCAGCCGTCCAGAATGTTGCGCAGCACGACGTGGGCCATTTGCTGGACGAACAGCGGCGGGATATCCACCACCGCCTTAAAGAGGCTCATGTAACAACCCTCCACCGTACCGGCTGCCAGCAGCCGATCGCGGAAGCGCAACACAATCTGGTAGTTTTCCCTGGCGTCCGGATCTTTCAAAACACTCAGTTCTTCATTCGACACCAGAGCGCGCGGCGTGCTCATGAGCGAGGCATGCAGACGACGCTCAGCGTCGCAGGATTCCTCGGCCGGATGGACTTCCGGCCTCAGGTAATAGGCGCGCAGGTAGTCATCGGTGACGCGCAGCCTGCCCGAAGCGTCCTTCTCGAGCAGGTGGATACCGCTATTACGCCAGAAATCAGGCAGGGGCGAGAACCAGGCGGGAATGCGCGGCCACGTGCTGCTTGAGGAACTCCACCTGATCCGAGAGGATGCGGCGATTGGTGAGGATCAGGTATTCCGCCTTGTTCGGCACATACGGCAGGTATAGCAGTTCCATGTCGGCTTCCTCCGGCAGGCGGTTGCGCTTGTGGCCGTTACACTGGCGACAGGCGGTGACCACGTTCATCCAGCTGTCGCGCCCGCCGCGCGATAGCGGCCGGATATGGTCCCGCGTCAGACGGAAGAAGTTGAACTCGCCGGCACAGTAGGCGCACATGTGGCGGTCGCGGCGGAACAGCTCCCGGTTGTTCAGCGGCGGCACCTGATTGAAGCCTCTGGCGGCCAGCGCTTTACCCTTGATGGCGATGATCGAATGCGCAGTGATACTGGAGCGCTGGCCGGTCATGCGCGAGACGCCGCCGTAAAAAGTGAAGGTCTCCTCGCCGAGGGTCCAGGAGACCAAGTTCTTGGCGTAGTAGAAGCACGCTTGTTGCCAACTGATCCAGCGGTGCGGAATACCGTGGTTGTCGAGCGAGAGGATGAGCGGGCTGTCCATGAATCGGGGGCTGCGTTTACCGGTGGATTGCGCCAACCCGGATTGTGCCTTGCAATGCCCGAAAAAACAAAGGGCGGTGAGACGAACACACTCGTGCGTTAGCTTGAACGCACTCGTGCATTAGCGCTCTCCCACGGCGTCCTTGAAACCCTGACCAGCGGAGAAAGCCGGGACGGTCTTGGCGCTGATCTTGATTTCCTTGCCGCTGGCCAGGCTGCGTCCGGCACGGGTCTTGCGCTTGCGCGACAGGAAGGTGCCGAACCCGACCACGGTGACGCGATTGCCCTTGGCCACGCTCTTGACAATTACCTCGAAGACCGCGTTCACCGCTTCACTTGCCGCGGTCTTGCTGAGATTGCCGGCGCGCGCCGCAGCATGAACCAGATCTGACTTGGTGACTACGGATGGCATGCACTCCCCCCTATCCATCGAGGCGGCATCATATCGGCATCGAACCACGAACACAATCGCTGCGATCGCAACCCGGACCAGCACGGCTGACGCGAACTGGCCGAGGCGCTGCTACACTAAGAGGACTACTAATTGAGGAGGATAAATTCGTGCACACGATCCATAAACTCGCGCTGGTTGCCGCCCTCGGCATAGCACTTGCAGCCCCCGCCCAAGCCCAGACCCCCTTGACGTTTTCGTCCTGGGTGCCGCCGACGCACCACCTAACCATCTGGCAGCAGAACTGGGCCGCCGATATCGAGAAAGCCACCGGCGGTCGCGTGAAGTTCCAGTCGCTGCCAAAAGCGCCTGCGGCTGCACCGGGAACCTTCGACGCGGTACGCGACGGCCTGGTGGATCTGTCCTATGTGACGGCCAGCTACACGCCCGCACGCCACGCCCTGCCCGCCATCGGCGAACTGCCAGGCGCGGGTGCCACTGCAGTGATCAATTCGGTGGCTTACAGCCGCATCCACTGGAAGCACTTCCACAAAGTCGGCGAATACAAGGGCGTCAAGCTGTTAGCGGTATGGACGCACGGACCGGGGCAGATGTTCAACACCAAGCGCGCGATCAACAGCCTGGCCGATCTGAAGGGCATGAAAATCCGCACCGGCGGCGGCATCGCCGAGAAGTTCGGCAACATCCTGGGCGCCTCGGCCTTCGTCAAACCCGCTCCCGAATCCTACGAACTGCTGTCCTCGGGTGTCGCTGACGGTGTGTTTTTCCCGCTCGAATCGATTATTTCCTTCAAGCTCGACAAGGTGCTCAAGCACGCCACGATTTTCCCCGGCGGCTTCTACAGTTCCTCGTTCGGCTTCTTCATGAACGAGGACAAGTGGAACAAGCTCGCCAAGCAGGACCAGGACATCATTGAGAAGCACGGCTACGAGTATGCGGCGCGCAGCAATGGGCAATCCTGGGACACTGCCGATCAGAAGGGACTGGAAGGCTTGAAGGCGAGCGGTGTGAACATCGCCAGTGCCAGTCCCACCTTGGTCAAGGAAGTGACGGCGCAGGCGAAACAGTTGGATGACGAGTGGATCAAAGGCGCCAACGCCAAGGGCGTGGACGGCGCGCAAGTTCTCGCGGAGTTCCGCGCGGAACTGAAAAAAGTCGCCGCCGGCAAGTAGCGGTCCTCGGGTGGGCCAATCCGAGTCTCTCTGGGAGAGGCGGGTCGACGCCGTGCTCGGCGTCGCCGCCTCGGCAATCCTGTTGGCCATGATGCTGCTCACGTTCGTGGACGTCGTGGCAAGGTATCTTTTCAATTTCCCCCTGCGCGGCGGCTTCGAGGTCACCGAACTGATGCTGCTGGTGCTGATCTTTGCCGGCCTGCCGCTGGTGTCGCACGCCGATGAGCACGTCACCATGGATTTCATCGACCGCTTGCTGTCGCCGCGCGGGCGCCTGCTGGTGGTGCGCATGGCGCACGCGCTGTGCGCCGCAGTGATGCTCTTTCTTACCTGGCAGGTCTGGATCAAGGCCGGCAGGATCTCCGGCTACGGCGACACCACCGATGTGCTCAAGATCGCGGTGGGGCCGTTCGTATATTTCATGGCGCTGATGATCCTGCTGACCGGTCTGGTGCACATCTACAAGGTGTTCCTGCCCGGCGAAGCGCGCGCCTCCCAGGCAACGACTTGAGCGCAAACGACGCGTGAGCGAAGCGCTGCTGGGCCTGTTGGCGATGATGCTGCTCGCCTTCGTACGCATCCCGATCGCACTTTCCATGGGCATCGTCGGCATCGTCGGCTACGCCTACATGCGCGACTGGACCTGGGGCGCGGCCTTTGCCACGGCGCAGACCAAGGTCTACGAGACCGGCCGCAACTACACCCTGTCGGTGGTGCCGTTGTTCATCCTTATGGGGAACCTTGTCACCCGCGCCGGCATGTCGCAGGAACTGTTCCGCGCCGCCTATGCCTTCATCGGCCACCTGAAAGGGGGCTTGGCGATGGCAACCATCGTCGCCTGCGGGGGTTTTGGCGCTATCTGCGGCTCCTCCATCGCCACCGCCGCCACCTTCGCCAAAGTGGCTTACCCGTCGATGAAGAAATACGGCTATTCGGATGCGCTCGCCACTGGCGCCATCGCCGCAGGCGGCACGCTCGGCATCCTGATTCCGCCTTCCACCATCATGGTGATCTACGGCATCATGACCGGCACCAACATCGGCAAGCTGTTTGCCGCCGGCATTCTGCCCGGCATCCTAGCCATCGGTCTGCTGTGCCTGGCGGTGCGTTACGTTACCTGGCGTGACCCGCAAGCCGGCCCACGTGGCGAGCGCTTGAGCTGGCACGAGCGTTTCGCCACCCTGGACGGCGTCGCCTGGTTCGTGGCGCTGGCCGTGGCGCTGCTTGCGGCGGTGCAATTCAAGTGGCTGGAAGGCGACGACGCCGCCGTGATCGGCGCCTTCGCGGTCTTCGCCCTGTCGT
>SHXK01000035.1 GCA_009693335.1 Betaproteobacteria bacterium
TGACCCGTGATGGTGCGTGATCCACCATTGCGATCAGATCAAGCGCGAATTTCCGCGCTTTCCAGCGTGACTCTCTCGAGCTTTTGCCGATCGAGCGTTACGCCGAGTCCGGGTCCGGCGGGAAGTTGCATGGCGCCGTCCACCACCGGCAAAGATTCGGCGACCACATCCGCGGACAGGAAATGCAGGCCGCAGTCGTTGGCATGCTCGACTTCGTAGAGCGCCGAGGCGAGGTGCAGGTTGGCTACCGTGGCGATGCCGGTTTCGTAGACGCTGTGCAGGGCGGGCTTGAGACCGTAGGCGTGCGCCACGCGGGCCATGCGGCGCCAGGCGTCGATGCCGCCCCACATGAACAGGTCGCCCAGCACCACATCCACTGCTTGGCGGCGGATCGCGGGCACCAGATGCTCGTCCTTCACTACCCACATGTTGGTGGCCACCGGTGTTTTTACCGCCGCTTTCAGGCGTGCGAGGCCTTCGAGTTCGCCGGTCGGATCCTCGAAGAATTCCAGGTTCAGGGTATCGAGGCGACGGCACAGTTCGGTGGCCGTCGCCGCTCCGTAGTTGGCGTTCGGATCGAAGCGGATGCGCGCTTTGGGCAAAGCCTCGCGCAACTCGTTCAGCAACTTCCAGTCCCATTCCGTGGAGTAGGCGGCGCTTTTCAGTTTGAAGGAGCGGAAGCCGGACTTGCGGACCTGTGCTAGCGCGAAGTCCACTACCAGCCGGGTATTGGAGAGATGATCCAGATGCGCGGTCAGTTCCCGTCGTGTGACCGCTTTCTCCAGGATCGCCGCCGGCAGTGTCGAGACCACGTCGATGGATTCTCGTCTACGCGCGCCGATCAATTCTGCGAGCGACATCTTCAAGGAGCGGGCAGTTGCGTCCCAAGCGGCGAGATCGAGCCCGGCCAGCGTGGCGAGGCCGTTGCGGCCGTAGCGATTGTCATAGCTGCTGCGGCCCAGCGTCGCCTGGCGCAGCGCGCAGCGATCGAGTACATCCTTACCGAGCCAGTCCCTGGCGAAGCGCTGCGCCAGTGCATAGACCTCGGGCGTGCCCCAGGTTTCGCCCAGGCCACTGACGCCGTTCTCGAGCAGCAGTTCGACCACGGTGCGCTCGGTCTTCTGTATCACGTACATCGAGCCTGCATGCACCATGGTGAGCGGGATCGACACGCGCGTCAGGCGAATTCCCACAACGCTGAGTGTTGTCATTTATCAACGTTGAGCGTCGTCATGGACCGATCACTAGCTTTGCCACTGGAGCTTGCTGAAGGAAGGTTCTTGAGACCAGTCAATTCCCATTCCGGCTTGGCTTGAAACGGGTATCGAGGAAAAAGACGGGGCGCAACGAACGATGATACGGTTGTCCTCCCCCTTCAAGGTTGCCGCCAGCGCCGCACAGTACTGGATTTCCCAGGGATGGGCGTTCGGCGCCAGCAGGGCGATGCCGAGGTCGAAGGCGGCAGCCACGGCAGCGATGGTCTGCACCATTTCCACCGAGCCCCAGGCGAAAGGGTCGATGCGCAGCAGCTCGTGGCGGCCACCGAGGATGTCTTTTCGAAGCGCCGTCCAATCGGCAGGAAGGGCGGGGCATTCGTCCCTGGCCAGATTGATTTGATTCCGGTAGCGTCCCCCCAGAAGACCGAACAAGGGAACCCCTCTGGATCGTCCGTGCGCGTCCCAAGCGGCCATGTCGCGGGCCACGCCGGCGTCGAGATTCAGCGTGAAACCGAAACCGGCGGCGCCGTCGGCGGCGAGCACCCGCGCCACCAGCGCCTCGTCGCCCAAGGCGATGCGTAGCGAATGGACGTGCGTATGGGCGATGGCGATCGGGGCGGTCACTTCAGCGCCACACCTCTCGCGACACTTCGACGATGCGCTCGAGCTTGCGCCACTGCTCCTCGGCAGTGAGATTGTTGCCGTGGTGGGTGCTGGAGAAACCGCATTGCGGCGACAGGCACAGGTTCTCCAGAGGAACGTATTTGGCGGCCTCCTCGATTTTTTTCTTGATGAAATCTTTGTCTTCAAGCACCGGAGATTTTGAAGTGACCAAACCCAAAACAACCTTCTTGCCCTTGGGCAGATAGCGCAGCGGCTCGAAGCCGCCGGCGCGCTCGGAGTCGAATTCCATGAAGAAAGCGTCCACCGACGAGGAGAACATCGCCTCAGCGACCGATTCATAGCCGCCGGCGGCCACCCAGCTGCTCTTGAAGTTGCCGCGGCAGGTGTGCATGGTCACCGTCATGCCAGGGGGACGGTCCTTAAGCGCGTTGCTGATGGCGTCAGCATAGGTGCGCGGCAGCAGCGCCGGGTCGTCGCCGTTCTTGCGGCAGCTTTCCCGAATTTGCGGGTCGCAGAGGTAGGAAAAACTCACGTCATCCAGTTGCAGGTAGGTGCAGCCAGCGTCGGCGAGGTGCTTGATCGCTTTCTGGTAAGCCGCCGAGGTGTCGCTCCAGAACTCCGCCAGGTCCGGGTAGATCTCCCTGGAAATCGAACTGCGTCCGCCACGTAGGTGCAACATCGCGGGCGAGGGGATGGTGAGTTTCGCCGTCTGCTTGGTGACTGATTTCAGGAATCCGAAGTCCTCCACCATGATCGGTTTGGAGCAGCCGACCTTGCCGGTGACCGAGGGGATCGGTGGCTGCTCCTCGGTGCCGCCGAACTTCGGCCCGGGATTGGCGACGCTGACAACTCCATCAAGCTGCACCATGAAATCGAGATGCCACCAGTCGCGGCGAAACTCGCCGTCGGTGATCGCCTGCAGACCGACCGCTTCCTGGCGGGCGACGGCTGCGCGTATGCATTGATCTTCGACTTCTTTGAGGGTGCTGGTGTCGATCTTTCCTTCTTTGAATTTCATTCTCGCCTCTGCGAGTTCCCTGGGGCGCAGCAGGCTGCCGACCTGGTCGGCACGGAACGGGGGTTTCATTTCAGTTTTGATCTCCAGGAGCTTGCAAAGGGTTCAGTCCGCTTCTCGTGACACGACCGTACAAGGTACGGCCCAACACCTGCTCGCAGTACTGCGCGGTCGACAGTAACTGGTCCAAGTCTATCCCGGTGGCGATGCTCATGGATTCAAACAGGCCGACCAGGTCCTCGGTGCAAACGTTGCCGGTAAAGCCGCCGCCGTACTGCACCTGCGCCGGATGACCGCCGACGCCACCAAAAGAAGAATCGAAATGGCGTACGCCCGCTTCATAGGCGGCAAGGTAGTTGACGAGGCCGGTGCCGCGGGAGTCATGGAAATGGGCAATCGGAACTGCACCAGGCGCTTGCGCTTTTATTTTCAGCAGCAAATCTTTTACGGATTTCGGGATCGCCATCCCGGTGGTATCGCCCAGGGCCACGTACTTGACTCCCATGCTGACAAACCTGGCAATGTCGTCGGCCACCAATCCGGGATCCACCTTGCCCTCGAACGGGCAGCCGAAGGCCACCGACACGGTGCCGACCAGTCTGAAACGGCGACCCGCCATGCGCACCATCTCCTCGATGTTGGCCCACTGCCCGGCGCGGGTTTGCTTTAGATTCTTCTGTGTGTGCGATTCAGTGGCGGAAACGAGCAGGCTGATCTCGTTGGCGCCGAAGCCGGCGTCGGCATCGGCGATGGCTCTTTGCACGGCTTTCTGGTTGGCGCAGGTGGCTTTATACGAAACACCGGGGCGACGCCTGAGCAGACCGAGCAGGTCGCTGGCATCGGCAAACTGCGGCACCCGCTTAGGATTGGAGTAGGAGGTCGCTTCGATGCGCGGGAAGCCGATGGCGGCGAAGCGCTCGAGCAGCGCGTGCTTGCTGGCGGTCGGGATGAAAAGCGGCTCGTGCTGCAGGCCGTCACGCGCGAAGCACTCGCAAAGGATCACTGCCGACATGGTTGACAGCATCAACTAATTAAGCGATGCTGTCAATCGTCCATGAACACAGTGATCGAGCCGCGCGACGAGCGCAGCCAGCCGGCGCGCATCGTGGCGGGTTATCCACAGACGCCCTGGCGCAATCCGCGGCAGCCGCTGGTCAAGCGTCAGCCCACGCTCTCCGAGCTCAGTGGCCCGCTGGAGGTGGCCAAGCGCGTCAAGCTGCTGGGCGGCGACATCGCCGGCTACGGCGAGCACCAAGCCATCGGTCAGTTGATCCATCTCAGGGTGCGTGTACTGGACGAGGACGGCGCGCCGGTCGGCGGCGCGATGGTGGAAATGTGGCAGGCGAACAGCGCCGGCCGCTACAGTCACCCGAACGACGACGATCATGCGCCGCCCGACCAGAATTTTCACGGCGCCGCGCGTCTGCTCACCGACCAGAGCGGCAGCTTCGAGCTGCGCACGGTGAAGCCCGGCGCTTACCCGGTGCCGACCAAGGACGGCTGGTGGCGCCCGCCGCATCTGCATTTTTCCCTGTTTGGCAAGGTTTGGCTGTCCCGTCTGGTGACGCAGATGTATTTCCCGGGCGAGCCGCTGAATATGCAGGACCGGATCCTCAATGCGGTGCCGGATGTGGCCGCGCGCGAAAGCATGATCGCGCGCTACCTGCCGCCTGCCGCTGAGCCCTACAACGCGCTGGTATTCGAGCACCGGATCGTGCTGCGTGGCCGCGCCGCGACGCCGGCGCAACCGCCATGAGGCGCACAGCAATGATCCCCACCGGCGAAGCCACCCTCGGGCCGTTCTTCCCGCCGCGCTACGTGGACAAGGGGGCGAACGACCTCACTGTGTTCGAAGGCAGGCAGGCGACCGGCGAGGCCATCGAGATACATGGCCGCGTCATTCAGGATGACGGTCAGGTGCTGGAGAACTTGATCGTCGAGATCTGGCAGCCCGACGCGGGCGGCATCTTTCGTCATCCCGCCGATCCGCGCCATGCGCAGGCTGATCCAAATTTCCTCGGCTGGGGGCGGGCGGCGACGGACGCGCAGGGCCGCTACCTGTTCCGCACCATCCAGCCCGGCGCCCCCGAGGGCCGCGCGCCGCACATCAATGTCATGCTGATGTTTTCCGGCTTGATGCGGATCCTGAAAACGACCTTGTATTTCGAGGTAGGGGCAGGGAATGAGTCAGATCCAGTGTTGTCCTGTGTTCCTTCCGGCAGAAGAGGACTCCTGCTGGCCAAAAAACAAGGCCCGAACCGTTATTGTTTCGACATACGGCTATGCGGCGACGGCGAAACGCCGTTTTTTGACGATTGATGGGCGACCACTGATGCCGCAGCACCCTTTGCCGACCATCAAGGAGTTGCTGTCCTACCGCCTGCACCAGGTGGCGAACCTGCTATCGCGCGGCGCGGAGATGCGCTACCGACGCGAATTCGGCGTCAGCCTCTGGGAGTGGCGCAGCGTGGCGCTGCTGGGCGGCGCCGGCGAGCCGCAGTCGTTGAACGACTTGGCGCGCGCCGCGGGCATGGACAAGGGGCAGATGAGCCGGGTGGTCTCGGGCCTGACTGCCAGAAAGATGATTTTTCGGGAGACCGACGCCAACGACGCCCGCGCTATCCGGCTTTCCCTCAGCGCGCCAGGAAAAAAGCTCTATCAAAAGCTGATCCATGCTGCCGCGCAACGCAACCGCATTTTTCTCGCTTGTCTCAGCGCGCAGGAACGCGCCTGCCTGGAACAGGCGATGCGCAAGCTCGCGAGCGCGGCGCGCAACTTCATCCAGGAAGAGAAGCGGACTGGACTTTGAACCCGGCTCCGCTTGTCGATCTTTTTTCATGAGTGAGTTTCTTTCGATACGCAATCAAGGCGCGGTAAGAATCCTGACGATGAATCGTCCGGAGAAGCGCAATGCCCTCAATACCGCGCTGACACGTTCCTTGCTCGAGGCCTTGCGTAGCGCGGATGCCGACGACTCGGTTGCTTGCGTGCTGCTGGCGGGCGCAGGACAGGCTTTTTGCGCCGGCGCGGATCTTGCCGAGTTCAAGGACTTGACCCCGGCGAAGCAGTCTCTGGTGGAAGAGCGCGCCGAGCTCAGCATGCAGCTGCACCTCGCCTTCTCGAAGATGGTGAAACCGGTGGTGACGGCGATCAATGGCGCGGCGCTGGGTGGCGGCGCTGGTCTCGCGATAGCCGGCGATCTGGCGGTGATGGCGCACAGCGCGCAGATCGGCTATCCGGAGACGCGCCATGGCATCGTCGCCGCCATCGTGATGGCCAATCTGGTGCGGCAGGTGGGCCGTAAGCAGGCCTTCGAGCTGGTTTCACTGGGAGAACCTTTAAGTTCCCAGAAGGCGCTGGCGTTCGGACTGGTTAATCGCGTGGTGCCGGATGCGGATCTCATGACCGAAACGATAGTGCTCGCGGAAAAACTTGCCGCGGTAAGTTCTCCGGCAATGCAAGCCACCAAGCAACTGTTTCATGCGGTCGCCGATCTGCCGCTCGGGGAAGCGTTGCAGCGCGGCCGTGAGATGAACCAACGCATGCGTGCGTTCCAAAAGTAAAGTACGACAGCCGTGCAACCCCTGCAACATCTCACCATCCTCGACCTGTCGCGGGTGCTCGCCTGCCCGTTCGCCAGCATGATCCTCGCCGAACTGGGCGCCACCGTGATCAAGGTCGAGCAGCCCGGCATTGGCGACGAGACGCGCGGCTTCGAGCCGCGGCTCGCGCAAGACAGCGCTTACTACTTTGCTTGCAACCGCTCCAAGGCCTCGATCACGGTCGACCTGCGCCAGCCGGAGGGCCAGAACATCATCCGTGAGCTGGCGCAGAAGGTGGATGTGATGGTGGAGAATTTTCCGACGGGGACCTTGGGCCGCTACGGCCTGGATTTCAGCATGTTGAGCGCGCTCAATCCGCAACTGGTCTACGTTTCTTGCACCGGTTTCGGCCACAGCGGCCCCTACGCGCACAAGAAAGGCTACGACACCGTGTTTCAGGCGATGGGTGGCCTGATGAGTCTGACCGGAGAAAAGGGCGGTGGCCCGGTGAAGCCGGGGCTGCCGCTCGCCGATCTCAGCTCGGGCCTGTGGGTGGCGATCGGTATCCTGGCGATGCTCTGCGGACGCGAGAAAACCGGCCGTGGTGCGCATCTCGATTTCTCCATGCTCGACGGCCAGGTCAGCCTGCTGACGCTCGCCGCCGCACGCTATTTCGCGCTGGGCGAAGTGCCGACCAGGCTGGGCACGGAACATCCCGGCCGGGTTCCCTCGGCGACGTTTTGCTGCAAGGACGGGAAATTCGCGCACCTCACGGCGAGCGACCAGCACTGGCAAGCGTTGTGCAAGGTTCTTGGTTTGAATTTTGATCTGGATCTCTCCAGCAACGACATGCGAGTCAAGCATCGGGAGATCGTCATGCAAAAACTCACCGAAAGAATTAGCAAAATAGAAAGAGCACAACTTCTCCAGATGCTCGATGCAGTCGAGGTCCCCATCGGCCCGGTGAACGACGTCGCCGAGATCCTCTCTGACCCGCAGGTGCGCGCGCGCGGACTGGTCGGCAGCTTCGATTACCCCGGCGTGGGCGAATTCAAGGCGCTTGCGCTGCCCTACAAATTTCTCGGCTGGGACAATCCCGCGATTGGTGCGCCGCCGCTGCTGGGCGGGGATACGGAAAGGATCCTCGCGGAAAAGTTGGGTTATTCACAAGAAAAAATCCAAACCCTCAAAGCTGCGAAAGCGATATGAGCGTTCTCTATCTGGCCGCCGAAGGCGTGGCCACGCTGACCCTGAACCGTCCGCAGAGCCGCAACGCGCTCAACCTGGCGATGTGCGACGGACTGATTGAGGCGGCGAGTCGCGCTGCCGCCGATGATTCGGTGAAAGTTATTTTCCTGCGCGCCAATGGTCCCGCATTTTGCGCCGGCGCCGATCTCAAGGAGCGCCAGGGCATGAGCGTAGCCCAGGTGCGCGCACGCCGCATGCAAGGCTTTGCCGCTTATGCCGCGCTGGAAGCTCTGCCGACGCCGGTGATCGCCGTGGTCGAGGGGCCCGCGGTCGGCTCGGGCTGCGAAATCGCCGGCGCCTGCGATTTCATCGTGGCGACGCCGGACGCTTCATTCCGTACGCCGGAGGCGCTGCGGGGCACGGTCGGCGCCACGCAGCGCTTGCCACGCATCCTCGGCAAGCGTCTGGCCAAGGACCTGATGTTCACTGGACGGACCCTGAGCGCGGAGGAGGCGAGGCAGGCGGGCTTGGTAGCGAGGCTGGTGCGAGCCTCTGAACTTGAAGAAGTGCTTTTAAGCATCAAAAGTCAAATTCTAAAAGCCCCTGTCGCTTCCATGCGCTGGGCGAAACGCTGCATCGACCGTGGCGTGGAGCTCGACCCCGAGGGCGCGCTGGCTATCGAAATCGCCGCGCTCGAGGAGCAGCTTGCCACCGGCAGCTGGATGGGCAGCCCATGAGCTGGCAACTGAAAACGCTGGGTAATTTTCTTTTTGACCAGGCCCACTCCGTAAGCAGTGGCTCGCGGGAAGCGCTGGTCACGCCTTCGACGCGTTTGACCTATGCGGAACTGACGGCAAGAGCAAAAAGCGCGGCGGCGGCGATGCAGGCGCTGGGTATCGCCAAGGGCGACCACGTCGCCATCCTGATGCCCAATGGCGAGCAATGGCTCTCGCTGTTCTACGGCGCAGCGCTGATCGGTGCAGTCACTGTTCCAGTCAACACGCGCTTCAAGACGGCCGAGATCGAATTCTGTTTGAAAAATTCGGGTGCCAAAGCGCTGTTCTATGTCGAACGGTTTTTGCACAACGATTACGCTTCGATGATCAAAGAGATCGGTTTTGAGTTGGCCGTCAATGCATCGCAAGACTTGCCGCAAGGAAGCTTCCAGGAGGTCCAGGTCGATCCCGACGACTTGCTGCTGATCCAGTTCACCTCCGGCAGCACCGCCTATCCGAAGGGCGTGATGCTGACGCACGACAACATGCTGCGCAATGCCTGGGCGGCCGGGACGCGCATGGGCGTGCTAGCCGAGGACCGCTATTTCAATTGCCGGCCGTTTTTTCACGTCGGCGGCTCCACGCTCTCGGCCCTGATGTCGCTGGTCTTTGGCTGCTGCCTGGTGACGCTGCCGACTTTCGAAGCGAAAGCGGCGCTGGCGATGCTCGAGCGCGAGCGCTGCACTCTGATCTCGGGCAACGACACGATTTTCCAGATGCTGATGGGCCACGAGGATTTCTCGAAAACGAAGCTCAGTCTGCGCGGCGGCTGGGCGGCGGCGGGCCCGCAGACCATGCGCGCCATCATCGACAAGCTGGGCATCAAAGCGGTCTGCGCGGCTTACGGACTTTCCGAAGCTTCTCCCAACGTAGTGATGAGCGATTGGCGCGATGCCGAGGAATTGAGGGTGCAGGGTTTGGCGAAACCGCATCTAGGTATTGATTTGAGAATTTCTCCCGAAGGTGAAATCCAGGTGCGCGGTTGGAGCATCATGCGTGGTTACTGCAACGATCCGGCAGCCACCGCCAAGGCGTTCACCGAGGATGGCTGGCTGCGCACCGGCGATTTGGGCGAACTTACCACCGACGGTCGCTTGCGCATGGTCGGGCGCCTGAAAGACCTGTTTCGTGTCGGCGGCGAGAACGTCGCGCCGGCCGAAGTCGAGGAGGTGCTGCTCGCGCACCCCGCAGTGGCAACTGCGCAGGTCGTGGGTGTGCCCGACGCGCGGCTGGGCGAAGTGCCCTGCGCTTTTGTATCGCTCAAGAATGGCTTTGCCGTCCAGGAGAAAGAGTTGCTGGCTTGGTGCCAGGCCCGCTGTGCGAACTTCCGGGTGCCGCGCTACCTGCAGATCGTCGAGGATTTCGAGGCCATCGGCATGACCGCCAGCGGCAAGGTGCAGAAACACAAGCTGAAAGCGCACGCCATGCAGGAGTTCAAGTTGTGAAATTCCTGCTGTTGCAATCTCTGCTTGATCATAGACAGGGGCCGGGCAACTGAGCGGCCGCGCCGTGGTGGTTCTTTCGCTGGCCGCTTTTGCCAGCGCCTCGGCGCTGCGCGGGGTTGATCCGCTGCTGCCTCTGTTGGCCGAGAATTTTGGCACCTCCGCGGGCGGAGCCTCGGCGGTGATCACGGCTTTTGCCGTGGCTTACGGCGTGCTGCAGTTGGCCAATGCCCCCTTGAGCGAGCGCTACGGCAAATACCGCATGGTGTTCTGGGTCACCGCGATCTCGGCGGCGGGGAATCTTGCCTGTGCGTTCGCGCCCTCACTGCCGCTCCTGGTGCTGGCGCGCTTTGCCACCGGCGCTACGGTGGGCGCGATCGTGCCGCTGGCCATCGCCTGGATCGGCGACGCGGTGCCCTACGAGCGTCGCCAATCCGTGCTGGCGCGCTTTCTGATTGGCAACATGCTCGGCATGGCGCTGGCTACGACCGCCTCCGGATGGCTGGGTGAGATGTACGGCTGGCGCGCTATCTTTGTCGCCCTTTCCGGACTGTACGTTCTTACTGCAGCTTTGCTCTGGTTCGAATTGCAGACCAATCCGGTGACCCGGCTGACGTCCAGCACCCGCGAGTCCATGGCCCAGGCATTCCTGCGCATGCTGCGCCTGACACGGATTTACTGGGTACGGGTAATTCTGGTGATGGTATTCCTGGAAGGTGCGCTGTTCTACGGACCGCTGGCTTTCGCCGCTTATCACGCCCACCGGCATTTGCAACTGGGAATCGCCGGAAGCGGTACCTTGATTGCCGCTTTCGCCGTGGGTGGCCTGCTTTACGCCAGCGTCGCCGGGCGGCTGGTGCCGCGGCTGGGAGAACGTGGCCTGGTGCTGGCCGGCGGGTTGTTCATCGGCGCCGGGTACATCGGTTTGGCGCTGGCGCCTGGGCCGGGCTACGCGGTGCCTGGTCTGATGGCGCTGGGCGCGGGGCTGTACATGCTGCACAACACGCTCCAGTTGCACGCCACGCAGATGGCGCCCGAGTCGCGCGGCGCGGCGGTGGCGCTGTTCGCCTTTTGCCTCTTTACCGGACAATCGGCCGGCGTGTGGCTCGCCTCGCATGCGGTGGATGCCATCAGCACGCCGCCGGTGTTTGCAGTCGCCGCCGTGGGCATGCCGATCCTGGCGCTCGAGTTCCGCCGTCGGCTGGCGGCGCATCGCCTAATATAGGGTCATGGATCAAGAGACTTTTCAACTGCTGCGCGAAAGCATCCGCCGCTTCGTCGAAAGAGAAGTGGTGACTAAGGCGCAGGCCTGGGAACTCCAGGGTTTTGTGCCGCGCGAGGTGCTGCGCGAGATGGGGCGGCTCGGTTTTCTCGGGCTGCGCTACCCGGAGGAATTCGGTGGCGGCGCTCTGGATGCGCGCGCCACGGCATTGCTCGCCGAGGAACTGGGCCGTTCGACCTTCGGTGGCTTCGCTATTACTGTTCTGGTGCACACCGACATGGCTACGCCGCATCTGGTCAACGCGGGGTCGTCGGAACAGATCCAGCGATATTTGCCGCGCCTCGTCTCCGGTGAGCTGATCAGCGCAGTGGCCATCACCGAGCCCGATGCCGGCTCGGACGTGAAGGCGATCCGCACCAGCGCGCGGCGTGTTTCCCCCGGCCCGGGCGGCGACTGGGTGTTGAATGGCTCGAAGATGTTCATCACCAATGGCGCGCTGGCTGACCTGTATTTCGTCGCCGCCAAGACTGATCCCGCCGCCGGCTCTAAGGGCATCTCGATGTTCATGGTCGAGAAGGGCATGCCGGGCTTCTCGGTCGGGCGCAAGCTGGACAAAATGGGCTGGCGCAGTTCGGACACCGCCGAACTGGTGTTCGATGACTGCCGCGTGCCGGCAGCAAACCTGCTGGGTGAGGAAGGCAAGGGCTTCTACGCGGTGATGAAGAATTTCCAGAACGAGCGCATCGCCATCGCCGCCATGACGATGGGCGAGGCGGCGCGCGCGCTCGAGCTCACGCTGGAGTACGTGCGCACGCGCAAGGCTTTTGGCGCGACGCTCTGGGACAAGCAGGCGATCCGGCAGCGGCTGTCGATGCTCGCCGCGAAAGTCGAGGCTGGCCGTCAGCTGGTCCTGCACGCCGCCTCGCTCGACGCGCAGGGCGGCGACTGCGTGAAGGAAGTCTCCATGGCCAAGGCCTACTGCGCGGAGCTGCTGAACGACGTCGTCTACGACTGCCTGCAATTCCACGGCGGCTTTGGCTATCTCAAGGAATCCACCATCGAGCGCATGTACCGCGACGCGCGTGTGCAGCCCATCGGCGGCGGCGCCACTGAAGTGATGCTGGAAGAAGTCGCTAAGCGACTCTAACGCACGAGTGCGTTCCTCTCACGCACGAGTGCGTTCCTGCTAGCCTGAACCGGCTTTGGATTTCATGTACCAGTCGAGGATCTGCTCGCCGTTCCAGTGCAGTACGCCCTCCCTCTTGCCTATCGCCTGGTAGATTTCTTCCAGGTACTTGATTCTGAACGGCTGCCCACTGATGTAGGGGTGGATGGCGATGGCCATGATCTTGGCGCGCTCGGCGCCTTCCTCGTAGTAGCGCTCGAAGGAATCCAGGCACTTCTTGGTCCAGTAGGCAGCCTCGTGATGCTGCACCAGCATCATCGGAATGTCGTTGGTCTCCACCGAGTAGGGCAGGGTGACGAGCGGCCCGTTAGCGGTCTGGATCTCGGTCGGTTCGTCGTCGTAGACCCAGTCGCCGATGTATTTCACGCCCGCCGCGGCCAGGTTCTCGGGCGTCTCCAGGGTTTGCGTGAGCCCCGGCCCTAGCCAGCCCAGCGGCCGCTTGCCAGTGAATTTCTCGATCGTATCCAGGGACCGCTTGATCATGCCGGGTTGGTCGTCCTCGCGGTGAATCGGCCCCTGTTCGTAGCTGTGGCCCATGAATTCCCAGCCGGCATCCAGGCAGGCCTGGGCCACACGCGGGTAATCGATGCAGACCCGGGCGTTGAGCGCCAGCGTGGGCTTGATGCGCAGACGGCGAAACAGCGCCTCGAAGCGCCAGAAGCCGACCCGCATGCCGTATTCGTGCCAGCTCCAGTTGGGTACGTCGGGCAGCAGCACCGCGCCGGTGGGCGCCGGCAGCACTTGGCGCGCCATGGCGCGGGCGATGTCCCAGACCTCCAGGTTGACGATGGTCCAGATCACCACGCGCGCACCGCCAGGGAGCTTCAGCGGCGGGCGATCGACGATCGCGGAATAAGGGGTCCGTTCGCGGGGGATCATGGCCATAAGTTATCCGTTATCCTGCGGGGGGGTTTTTCTTACTATAATCTGATTAACACCCTAGAGGAGGGATCCGATGAAATTCCAGAAACTGTTGATGGCGGCGGTGGGCGCATTTGCGCTTTCGTCCGCCGCGTTGGCGCAGCAGCCGATCAAAGTCGGCATGAGCATGCCGCAGACCGGTTCGCTCGGCGCCGGCGGTAAAGCGGCGCTGGTAGCGCTGCAAATGTGGGTCGAGGACGTCAACGCCAAGGGCGGCTTGCTCAACCGCAAGGTGGAGTTGATCGCCTATGACGACCAGACCAATCCGGCGCTGACGCCGGCGATCTACACCAAGTTGCTCGATATCGACAAGGTGGATCTGCTGATCGCGCCCTATGGCACGGTCCCCACTGCGCCGATCATGCCGCTGGTGAAGCAGCGCGATCTGCTGCTGATGGGCAATTTCTCGTTCCAGGTGAACCGCACGGTGAAGCACGACAAGTGGTTCAACAATTCGCCGTGGAACGACGCCTCGAGCTGGTCCGACGGCTTCATCTTGAACGCCCAGAAGCTTGGCTCCAAGACCATCGCCTTCCTTGCCGCCGACCAGGAGTTTGCCCAGAACCTGGCCAACGGCGCCCGCGAGCTGGCAAAAAAAGCCGGGCTGAAGACGGTTTACGATCAGAATTACCCGCCGACGACCGTCGATTTTTCGACGATGATCCGCGCCATCCGCTCCGCCAAGCCCGACATCGTGTTCGTCATGTCCTACCCGAACGACTCGGTGGCGATCGTGCGCGCGGTGAACGAGATCGGCGTTGGCGAATCGGTCAAGATGTTCGGCGGCGGCATGGTGGGGCTGCAGTTCACCCCGATCATGTCTACCCTGGGCTCGATGCTCAACGGCATCGTCAACTACAACTCCTACGTGCCCGGCATGAAGTACCCGGGGATCGAGGACTTCCTCAGCCGCTATGCGAAGAAGGCGGTGGAGGCGAAGGTGGACCCGCTCGGCTTCTATCTACCGCCATTCAATTACGCCATCGGTCAGATGTTGGAGCAGGCGATCAACGCCACCAAGAGCCTGGATCACAAGGTGCTGGCGGCTTACCTGCACAAGAACGAGATGAAGACCATCGTCGGGCCAATCCGCTACGGCCCGGACGGCGAGTGGGCGAATCCGCGCGTGGTGCAGGCGCAGTTCCGCGGCATCGTCGACAAGGACATCGAGCAGTTCCGCCAGCCCGGCAAGCAGGTGGTGCTGTCCCCGGACGCGTACAAGACCGGCGACGTGATGGCGCCGTTTGAAAAGGTGCGCAAGTAAATCTCCACGGCGTGGCAGAAAGCGGCGCGGCGACCCCGCGCCACTTTTTTTCCGCACCCTGCGGGATGTCTTTCTAGCCGATGATTTTTTCATTCGAGCTGCTGCTGGAGGCGGTCGTGTTCGGCATCCTGCTGGGGTGCTTTTACGCGGCCGTGAGCATCGGGCTATCGGTGTCCTTCGGGCTGCTCGACGTGCCGCATGTCGCGCATCCCGCGATCATGGTGTTCGGCGCTTACTGCACTTACCTCCTCGGCCAGTATGGCTTCGATCCGATTCTCGCCGGCATCGTGCTGATGCCGCCGTTTTTTCTGCTCGGCATGGGGGTGTACCGCTTCTACTACGAGACCTTCGAGAAGCGCGGCAGCGACGCCGGCGTGCGCGGCATCGCCTTTTTCTTCGGTCTGACGCTGATCATCGAGGTCGGACTGATCCTCGTTTTCGGCGTAGACCAGCGCAGCGCCGAGGCCCCCTACATCGGCAAGGCTCTGTCCTTGGGGGAGATGCGCATCCCGTGGCGCTTCATCGTCAGCTTTGGCGTCGCGCTGGTCCTGATGACCGCGCTGACGCTCTATCTGTCGAAGACTTTCACCGGCCGGGCGATCAAGGCGGTAGCCCAGGACGAGGGGGCCCTGCGGCTGATGGGCGCGGACCCGGTGTGGATCAAGCAATGGGCATTCGGCATTGCCACGGCGGTCAGCGCCCTGGCTGGGGCGATGCTGATCATCGTCGGTCCGGTGGAGCCTAGCCTCGACCGCGTTTACATCGGGCGCACCTTCGCGGTAGTGGTGCTGGCGGGGCTGGGCAGCATGACCGGCACGCTGGCCGCGGGACTGATCCTCGGCATCTCGGAGTCCATCGTGCTGATGCATTTCGGCGCTTCCTGGGCGCCGGCGGTGGCTTTCGGACTGTTGCTGGTGGTGCTGGGAATTCGCCCGCAAGGATTGTTTGGCAGATGAGGTTCTGGATCTCATCGGCGTGTGCTTTTGCATTAGCGGTGCTTGCCGCCGCAACCCTGAAAAACGAATACTATTTCTTCGCTGGCTACACCGTGCTGATGTTCGTGGTTCTGGCGACGGCCTGGAATATCCTCGGTGGCTATGCCGGCTACGTCAACTTTGGCACGCCGGCGTTTTTCGGCCTGGGCGCTTACACCGCAGTTGTGGTCTTTAAAGCGACCGCCGCGCCGCTCGTCGTGCAGATCCTCGCCGCAGCGGTGATGAGCGGCCTGCTCGGTTTCGCCACCGGGCTGCTGACGCTGCGGCTGCGTGGCATTTTCTTCGCCATCGCCACCATCGCAGTAACGGTGATCATGGAAACGCTGTTCATCAACTGGCGCTACACCGGCGGCGCTACCGGCCTGCAGTTGTTGCGGCCGGCACCGGTCTGGCCTTTCGAGTCCTATATCACGATGCTGTTCGTGGTCATGGCCGCGATGACAGTGGCCGCTATCGCGATCGCGCGCTACATCGAGACCTCGTGGATCGGGCGCGGGCTGCGCGCCATCCGGGACAGCGAGGAGGCCGCCGAATGTAGCGGCGTGTCGACCCTCAAGTTGAAGGTATTCGCCTGCGCCATCTCCGGCGCGTTGATGGGCGCGGCCGGGGCGCCGATGCCGATGTACCTCAGCTTCATCGAGCCCGCATCCACCTTCAATCTCAACTACGCGATCGGCGCGCTGGCCAGTCCGATGATCGGCGGCACCGCGCATTACCTCGGGCCGGTGATCGGCGCCGTCATTCTTAGCACTATCCAGCAGGTGGTGACGGTGACGATTTCCAGCGAATTGAACGTGCTGGTGGTTGGCGTGTTGCTGGTGGTGTTCGTGGTGGCCGCGCCGGAAGGGATACTCGGCCTGGTCAAGAAGCTGTTCCCGAGGAAGAAACCGTGACCACGCTGCTCGAAATCAAGGGCGTATCGAAGCACTTCGGCGGTTTCGCCGCGCTCTCTGATGTGAGCATAGCCGTGGCACGCGGCGAGCGCTTCGGCCTGATCGGCCCCAATGGTTCCGGCAAGACCACGCTGATCAACTGTGTGTCGGGCTCCCTCAGGAACGACGCCGGCAGCATCGTTTTCGATGGCCGGGACGTGTCCCGCCTGCCGGCTTATATGCGCACGCGGTGTGGCATCGCCCGCAGCTTCCAGATCCCCCGGCCTTTCGCCAGCATGTCGGTGCTGGAGAACCTCGCCGTGCCGCTGGAATACGTGGTGCATCGCCGCTCTTTGCACACTGCGGATACCCGCGGCGAAGCCATGGAGATCCTCAAGGACATTGGTCTGGCCGACAAGGCGGATACCTTGGCGAGTAGCCTGTCGCAGGTGGAGTTGCGCAAGATGGAACTCGCGCGCGCGATGGCGGCGCATCCGCGCCTGCTGATCTCGGACGAGGCGATGGCCGGGTTGTCGTCGAATGAGGTGAGCGAAGTGCTGGAGATCCTCTTCAAGCTGAACGGCACCGGCATTACCGTGATCATGATCGAGCACATCATGCAGGCGGTGATGAAATTCTCGCAGCGCGTGGTCTGCCTGGACGCGGGCCGCATCATCTGCGAAGGTTCACCCGCGGAGATCGTCGCCAACGCCGACGTACAGAGAGCCTACCTTGGGGCTTGAACTCGTCCTGCGGGATATCGAGGCCGGCTATGGCGCGGTCAAGGCCTTGCACGGGGTATCGGTTTCGGTCAGCAGCGGAGAAACGGTCGCCCTGCTGGGCACCAACGGCAACGGCAAGAGCACGCTCATGAAGTGCGTGATGGGCATGGTGCGGCCGACGCAGGGTTCGGTGACGCTTACCTTGGCGGATAAAACCCACGATCTGACGCGCCTCTCCACCGAAGAAATCGTCAATCTGGGCGTGGCCATGGTGCCCGAGGGTCGGCGGCTGTTCCCCAAGCTGACGGTCGAAGAAAACCTCCTGCTGGGTGCGTTCCGGCCGCAGGCGCGCGCCGACATCGGGAAAAATATTGCCTTCTGCTATGAGACCTTCGAGGTGCTGAAGGAGCGCAGGCGTCAGCTCGCCGGCTCGATGTCGGGCGGTCAGCAGCAGATGCTGGCGATTGCGCGTGCGCTCATGTCTTCGCCCAAGCTGTTGCTGGTGGACGAGCCCTCAGTGGGCCTCTCGCCGCTGCTGGTTTCGAGCACGGTGGCCATGATCAAGCAGCTAAAGGAGCGCTACGGCCTGACGGTACTGATGGCCGAGCAGAATTTTCACCAGGCGATCCGTATCGCCGACCGCGGCTACATCATCGTGCACGGCGAAATCGTCTTCGAGGGCAAGACCGTCGCCGAACTCGAGACCAACGACCTGGTGAAGAACTACTACCTGGGTACAGCTACCTAGTACGAGTGCGTTCCTCTAACGCACGCGTGCGTTCCGGCTAGCCTGACTGCGGCAGCAACATTTCTTTCACTACCTCGCGCCACGGCCGGGAGATTAGCGTGCTGTCTGCGTGCATGATGCCCGCCAATATTTTTGGCAGTGCGGGGAAAACTCCGGCCGCATTGTCGGCGAGCTTCGAGAGCAAGGTGGGCTCGTCGAACGGCTGGTCGGCGCCGCCGCGGGGGCTCTCGACGACGGCGGACATCTCTTCGCCGTCCCGGAATTTCCACACCACGCGCGCGGGTCGGTC
>SHXK01000036.1 GCA_009693335.1 Betaproteobacteria bacterium
CACAAGGTGATGCTGCAAGGCGTAGGTGGCGGCTTCACCTGGGGCGCTTCGCTGCTCACGATGTAATGGCGATCAGCTAAGCGGCGCATGAAACTCGGCATGGTGTTTCCCGGACAGGGCTCGCAATCCGTCGGCATGCTCAAGGGTTACGCGGGATTGCCCGAGATCGACGCCGTGCGTGCCGAAGCAGCGGCCGTGCTGGGCGCGGATTTCTTGACGATACTGGATGACGGTCCGAGCGAACAACTGAACCTTACGCTAAACACGCAGCCCGCGATGTTAAGCACCGCGATCGCGGCTTACCGCGCCTGGCGCGCGCTCGGCGGTATGGCGCCTGCGGTAGTGGCGGGCCACAGCCTTGGCGAATACTCCGCGCTGGTGGCGGCCGACTCGCTGGCGCTGGGCGATGCACTACGGCTGGTGCGCTTTCGCGCACTATCGATGCAGGAGGCGGTGCCGGAGGGACAAGGCGCGATGGCAGCCATACTCGGACTGGATGCGGATGCGGCGCGCGCGGCCTGTGCCGAAGTCGAACGCGGCGGCGAGGCGGTGCAGGCGGTCAACTTCAACGCACCGGGACAGGTGGTCATCGCAGGCGACAAGAGCGCGGTCGCGCGTGCGATCGAGGCCTGCAAGGCGCGTGGCGCCAAGCGCGCCATGTTGCTGCCGGTCAGCGCGCCGTTTCATTCGACTCTGATGCAACCGGCGGCCGCGAAGTTGGCTTGCTATATGGAAAAGATCGCCTTGCTCGCGCCGACGATTCCGCTCGTCAATAATGTCGACGTCAGACAAGAGACAGATCCGCTCAAGATCAAAGATGCATTGGTGCGGCAAGCAGCCTCGCCAGTGCGCTGGGTAGAGACTATCCGCAGCATGGCCGCGCAGGGCGTAACGCACGTGCTCGAGTGCGGCCCGGGCAGGGTGCTGGCCGGGCTGGTGAAGCGCATCGAACCGAAGCTGCAGGGAATTGCGGCTGCGGATCGCGCTTCGCTCGAGCTGGCGCTGGCCACGATCAAGGGGGGTTGAGCATATGCTGCAAGGTAAGCTTGCGTTGGTAACCGGCGCTACGCGCGGCATCGGCCGTGCGATTGCCCTCGAGCTGGCCAAGCAGGGCGCCACTGTCGTGGGCACCGCGACCACGACCGAGGGCGCGCAGACGATCTTGCACAGCGGCTTGGTTGGCAAGGTGCTGAACGTGCGGGATAGTGCGCAAAGCGACGAGTTACTCGCCACGATCCGCAAGGAACTGGGCGATATCGCGATTCTGGTCAACAATGCCGCGGTGACGCGCGACAATCTGGCGCTGCGCATGAAGGACGCGGACTGGGATGAAGTGATGGAAACCAATCTGAAATCGGTGTTCCGTCTTTCGCGCGGAGTGATGCGCGGCATGATGAAGGCGCGCTGGGGCCGGATCATCAATATCACCTCCGTGGTCGGCGCATCGGGTAATGCGGGACAGGCCAACTACGCCGCTGCCAAGGCCGGCGTCGTCGGCATGGCGAAATCGCTCGCGCGCGAGCTCGGCAGCCGCGACATCACGGTGAACTGCGTGGCGCCGGGATTCATCGATACCGACATGACCAGATCGCTGTCTGAGGAGCAAAAGAGCGCGCTACTGGCGCAAATCCCGCTCGGCCGCCTTGGTCGGCCCGAGGACATCGCCGCAGCGGTCGCTTATCTTGCCTCTCCCGCGGCGGCTTACGTCACGGGCACGGTGCTACACGTCAACGGCGGCATGTACATGAGTTAATTCCGGTAAAATACAAATTACGCACAGGGAGGGAGTACGGCATGGATAACATCGAACAGCGGGTCAAGAAGATCATTGCCGAGCAGCTCGGCGTCAACGAGGCCGAGATCAAAATGGAATCGTCGTTCGTCGATGACCTGGGCGCTGACTCCCTCGACACCGTCGAGCTGGTCATGGCCCTGGAAGAAGAATTCGAGACCGAGATTCCGGACGAGGACGCCGAGAAGATCACCACCGTTCAACTGGCCATTGACTACGTAAAGTCGCATCCCAAGGCCTGAGCACTCCCCACAGTGCAGCGCCGCAGAGTTGTCGTCACCGGGCTGGGCATCATCAGCCCAGTCGGCAACTCCGTTCCGGAGGCGTGGAGCAATATTCTCGCCGGTAAATCCGGCATCACGGGCGTTACTCGCTTCGACCCTTCGCGCCTCTCCAGCCAGATCGCCGGCGAGGTGAAGGATTTCGACGTGTCGCAGTACCTGTCGACTAAAGAAGCGCGGCGCATGGACAGGTTCATCCACTTCGGCATAGCGGCCGGGCTGCAGGCCTGGAAGGACTCGGCCAATGTGGTGACGCCGGAAAACGCGGAGCGCTTCGGCATCAATTTCGGCTCCGGCATCGGCGGCCTGCCGCTGATCGAAGAGACGCACAACGAATTGCTGAAAAGCGGTCCGCGGCGTGTTTCGCCCTTCTTCATTCCCGGCACCATCATCAACATGATCGCCGGCAACCTGTCGATCATCCTGGGTACCAAGGGGCCGAACCTGGCGATAGTCACCGCCTGCACCACCTCCACGCACTGTATCGGCGAAGCAGCGAAGTCGATCCGTTACGGCGACGCCGAGGTCATGATCGCGGGTGGCGCTGAGGCCACTGTCACCGAACTAGCCATGGGCGGTTTTGCCTCCGCGAGGGCCCTGTCGACGCGCAACGACGATCCGGCAGCGGCGAGCCGTCCGTGGGACCGGGAGCGCGACGGCTTCGTCCTGGGCGAGGGCGCCGGGGCCTTGGTGCTGGAGGAATTCGAGCACGCGAAACAACGCGGCGCCCGCATCTACTGCGAGCTCGTCGGCTACGGCGTCTCGTCCGACGCCTATCACATAACCGCGCCGGCCGAGGACGGCGACGGCGCGTTCCGCTGCATGCGCAACGCGCTGCGCGACGCCGGCATGGGGATCGAAAGCATCGACTACATCAATGCGCACGGCACCTCGACGCCGCTGGGCGACATCGCCGAGACCGTGGCCATGAAGCGGCTGCTAGGCGAGCGCGCGAAGCAGGTCGCGATCAATTCGACCAAATCCATGACCGGCCACCTGCTGGGCGCTGCAGGCGCCGTCGAGGCCGTGTTCAGCATCCTTGCGCTGCGAGACCAGATTTCCCCACCGACCATCAACCTGCTGAATCCTGATCCCCAATGCGATCTGGACTACGTGCCCAACACGGCGCGCCAGATGACGATCCGTAACGCGCTGTCCAACTCTTTCGGTTTCGGCGGCACCAACGGCACCCTGGTCTTTAAGCGAATCTGAACGACGCCAGGCCCCAGCGGCTGGAGTTCTCGCCTTCGGCTGCTTTTGCGGGGATCGTCTTTGCTGTCCACGCCAGCGCGGCCGCTTGCTTGCTGGCGACCATGCCAGGTTTTCCTGGCATGGCTCTGGCGTTCCTGACGCTGGCCCTGGGTGGCGTCGCGGCATGGGAACGCGCATTGCTACGGACGGGGCGCTCGCCTCGTGCCATCGAGATCGTGGCATCCGGCCCTGGCCTGGTGGCGGTATTGGTTCTTGCCAACGGGGAAACCGTTGCCGTCCGCGCGCTACCTGGCATCGGGGTGACACGCCATTGGGTGGCGCTGAGTTCCGGCCTGCTCGCCGGGCGCAGCGTACTGGTCACGGCGGGCATGCTCGGGCCGAGAGCTTTCCGCATTCTGCGGCTCTGGGCGCTCTGGGGCAGAATCCCAGGCATGGCTGCGGGGCAACTTCCCGCATGAACCAGGCGCGTCCGTGGCGCAGAACTATTTGTCAGAGGTGCTGTCTGTGGCACATAGGAATGGCGGGTGGGGGGGCTGGCCGCCGTGACTGAGCGAGCGGTGGACCAGCAGCTGGTCGAACGTGCGCAGCGCGGCGATAAGCGGGCTTTCGAGTTGCTGGTGGAGAAATACCAGCACAAGCTTGCGCGTCTGCTCTCGCGCCTGATCCGCGATCCGGGCGAAGTCGAGGATGTGACCCAGGAAGCGTTCGTCAAGGCTTACCGTGCGCTGCCTTCGTTCCGCGGTGACAGCGCTTTTTATACCTGGCTGTACCGGATCGGTATCAACACCGCCAAGAATTACCTGGTGGCGATGGCAAGGCGGACCCCGACCTCGACGCAGATCGATGCCGAGGAAGCGGAAAGCTACGAAAGCGGTGAGCAGTTGCGCGACATTAATACGCCGGAGAGTTTGTTGTTGAGCAAGGAAATCGCGGCTACGGTAAATTTGGCCATCGAATCGTTGCCGGAAGAATTGCGCGCCGCGATACAGTTGCGCGAACTGGAAGGCATGAGTTATGAGGAAATCGCGAAGTTGATGGATTGCCCTATTGGCACTGTGCGCTCACGGATTTTCCGGGCCCGCGAGGTGATCGCGGAACGGCTCAAACCGCTGCTCGACACGGCGACTGACAAGAGGTGGTGATGAAAGAGAAAATTTCGCAACTGGTCGATGACGAATTGGAGCGCCATGCAGCGGCAGCTCCTCTTGATGCGCTCAGGTTGGAAGGCGAAGTGCGCGATACCTGGCGTGCCTACCACCTGATCGGCGATGCGATGCGCGAGTCGCGCATGCTTTCAACGGGGTTTGCAGCTCGCGTCGCGGCAAAACTGGCGGAAGAACCGATCGCAGTAGCCTCTAGTCGCATGGCTCCGCTGCCGTGGCCGCGCTGGCGATGGTTTTCTGCGGCAGCCTGTCTGGCGGCCGTGGCGCTGGTGGGCTGGGTCGCGTTCGGACTTCAGGAGGGCGCCCCCCAGATCGCGCCCGCCACGGCGCAAGTGCCGCCCCCTGAAATGGCGCACGACTATCTTTACGCTCACCAGGGCTATTCTCCGCGCAATTCCCTGCAGGGGGTAGCGCCCTATGTACGCACGGTGTCGGGTGAAGCAGGGGCACGCAAGCCGTGATGCGGATGCTCGGCTACACCATGCTCACCTGCGCTGCTCTGGCGCAGACCCAAGCGCTAGCCCAAAGTCAGAACCCGGCTGAAGCTATAACGCTGCTACGCCGGATTTATCAGGCGACCGATAAGCTTTCCTACACCGGGACCTTCGTCTATCAGCAGGGCACACGCACGGAAAGCTCGCGCATCACGCGCCTGGCTAGCCCCGGCGGCGCGCTCGAGCGGGTAGAGGTGCTGGACGGTATCGCGCGCGAAATCGTTCGTACCCGCGATACGGTGCGCTGCTACCTGCCCGAAAGCCAGACCGTGAAGGTGGAACGCAGAACCGACGGGCGCGCGTTTCCGGCCATGCTGCCGGCACAGATTTCCGACCTTGCCCGCAACTACACCATCACGCGCGGCGAGACCGTGCGCATCGCCGGTTTCGACTGCGAAGCGGTGGTGCTGACGCCCAAGGACGATCTTCGCTACGGCTACCATCTGTGGGCCGACGTCAATACCGGGATGCTGCTCAAAGCGCGCACCTTCAATCACAAGGGCGAAACTGTGGAACAGTTTTCCTTTGCCCAGCTGGCGATCGGCAACGTGCCTCGCGAGCAGGTGCAGACACGGCACCTGGCGCAGAACTGGCGGGTCGAGGACGCTGCGGTAGCGCCGACCAATCTTGGGCGATCCGGCTGGACGATGCGCGCCGAACTGCCGGGCTTCCGCAAGATCATCGAGGTGACGCGCAAGCTGGGCGAAGCGCGCCCGGTCGGGCAGATGGTGTACTCGGACGGACTGGCGGCGGTATCCGTATTCATCGAGCCGATGTCCGGCCGAGCCGAAACGCTGCGGCCCGGCCCTTCCAGTCTCGGCGCCTTCCAGATTTACACGCGTGAAGTGGCGAACCACATCGTGACGGTGGTTGGCGAAGCGCCTGCGACGAGTGTGCAGCGCATCGCCACCGCTGTCGAATACAGACAACCTCAGTAAAGGGAGAGTGAGCATGAATTGGTTCAGAACCAAGGCCGCGCTGCTGGCGCTTTTCTATGCGGGTGTAGCGTTCGCGCAACTGCCGGATTTCGTGAAACTGGTTGAGGAACAGGGCAACGCGGTGGTGAATATCAGCACCACACAGGCGGCGCGCCGTCCCGCTGCGCTGCCGCAGATCCCGGGCATCGAGGACGAGGAAATGCAGGAGTTTTTCCGCCGCTTCATGCCCCGCCAGCAGCCAGGACCGCAGCAGGGTCCACGGCCCGAGAGCCGCTCGCTGGGCTCCGGCTTCATCATTGCCCCTGATGGCTACATTCTCACTAATGCGCACGTCATCGACAATGCCGATGAAATCACGGTCAAGCTCACCGACAAGCGCGAATACAAGGCCAAGGTGATCGGCGCCGACAAGCGTACCGACGTGGCGCTGATTAAGATCGAACCGGGCAACCCGCTGCCGGCGGTCAAATTTGGCGATCCCTCGCGCCTGAAGGTCGGCGAATGGGTGATCGCCATCGGTTCGCCGTTCGGCTTCGAGAACACCGTCACTGCGGGCATCGTGTCGGCCAAGGGTCGCTCGCTGCCGCAGGAGAATTTCGTACCTTTCATCCAGACCGACGTTGCCATCAATCCAGGTAATTCCGGCGGGCCGCTGTTTAACATGCGGGGCGAGGTGGTCGGCGTGAACTCGCAGATCTACAGTCGCTCCGGCGGCTTCATGGGTCTATCGTTCGCGATCCCGATCGACGTCGCACTGGATATCCAGAAACAGTTGCGCGAAAAGGGTCGCGTGTCGCGCGGCCGTATCGGCGTGGTGATCCAGGAGGTCAGCAAGGATCTGGCGATTTCCTTCGGACTCGACCGACCGCGCGGCGCCCTGGTCAATTCGGTGGAGAAAGGCGGCCCGGCCGACAAGGCGGGCGTGGCGCCCACCGACATCATCACCCGGTTTGATGGCAAGACGGTGGATACCTCCAACGACCTGCCGCGCATCGTCGGCTCCACGCGTCCGGGCGCCAAAGTGGATCTGGAAGTCTGGCGCAAGGGAGCATCCCGAACCCTGAGTGTCACGGTGGGCGAACCACCGGAAGAGCGGCCTGTCGCGCGCGATGCGCCGCGTACGCCGAAACCGGTCGAACAGGCCGCCAACCGCCTCGGTATCGTGGTGAGCGAGCTTTCGGCGAAACAAAAAGACGAGCTTAAACTCTCCCATGGCCTGGTGGTCACGGAGGTCAAAGCGGAGGTGCGCGCTGAGCTGCGCCGCGGCGACGTGCTCGTCACGCTGGTTCACAAAGGGCAGCACAGTGAACTGCGCTCGGTCGAACAGCTTAATCGCCTGCTCTCGGGGCTAGACAAGAACACGGTGATCACGCTGCAGGTTCGGCGTGGCGAGGCGATGGCCTTCATCACCGTCAACGGGCTGAGCGACAAGAGCTGAGCTAAAATAGCGGCCACGGGCAGAGGGTGCCGCGGTACAGGGCGCCCTCTTTTCTTATGCACCAGAGCCACATCCGAAATTTCTCAATCATCGCGCACATCGACCATGGCAAGTCGACGCTGGCGGATCGCTTTATCCAGATCTGCGGCGGACTTTCCGATCGGGAAATGGCCGAGCAGGTGCTCGATTCGATGGATCTCGAGCGCGAGCGCGGCATCACGATCAAAGCGCAGACCGCAGCCTTGGCCTATCAATCGCGCAACGGCGAGACTTACCTGCTCAACCTGATCGATACCCCGGGGCACGTCGACTTCTCCTACGAAGTAAGTCGCTCGCTTTCGGCTTGTGAAGGGGCGATCCTGGTGGTGGACGCCTCGCAGGGCGTGGAGGCGCAGACGGTGGCTAACTGCTACACCGCCACCGAACAAGGTGTCGAGGTGATCCCGGTGCTGAACAAGGTCGACCTGCCTTCGGCCGACCCCGAGAATGCGATCAAGGAGATCGAAGACGTCATCGGCATTCCTGCTCAGGACGCCTTGCGCGTCAGCGCCAAGACCGGAGCAGGGGTGCAGGAGATCCTCGAAGTGGTCGTCGCGCGGATCCCGGCGCCACGTGGTGATCCGCAGGCGATGCTCAAAGCGCTGATCATCGACTCGTGGTTCGATAACTATGTCGGTGTCGTGATGCTGGTGCGGGTGGTCGATGGTTCACTGCGCCCCAAGGACAAGCTCGAGCTGATGAGCACCGGCGAAGGCTACCTGTGCGAGCAGCTTGGCGTGTTCACGCCAAAATCGCGCCCCAAGGACAGTTTGTCCGCCGGGGAGGTTGGTTTTGTGGTGGCCGGCATCAAAGAATTGCGCGCCGCCAAGGTCGGCGACACGATCACGCACGCCGACCGGCCGGCCGCAGCGCCGCTGCCCGGATTAAAAGAGATCAAGCCGCAGGTGTTCGCCGGGCTCTACCCGGTCGAATCGAACCAATACGAGGCGATGCGCGAAGCGCTGGAGAAGCTGCACCTGAACGACTCGTCGCTGCACTACGAACCAGAAATTTCACAGGCGCTCGGATTCGGCTTCCGCTGCGGCTTCCTCGGTCTGCTGCACATGGACATCGTGCAGGAGCGACTTGAGCGCGAGCACCAGGTGGAGCTGATCACCACCGCGCCCTCGGTGGTGTACGAGGTGCAGCTGCGCGACGGCACGATCCAGCAGGTATCCAATCCAGCGAAGCTGCCAGATCCCTCGAAAATCGAGGAAATCCGTGAGCCCATCATCGCCGCCACGATTTTCCTGCCGCAGGAATATGTCGGACCGGTGATGACGCTGTGCCTAAACAAGCGCGGCGTACAGACCAACATGCATTACGCGGCGCGGCATGTCGTCCTCTCCTACGACCTGCCCTTGGCAGAAGTGGTGATGGACTTCTTCGACCGCCTGAAATCCATCACCCGCGGCTATGGCTCGCTGGACTACGAATTCAAGCACTACCGCGCCGCGGACGTGATCCGACTCGATGTGCTGGTCAACGGCGAGCGCGTGGATGCGCTCTCCAGCATGGTCCACAGGGAGGCGGCGGGATTCCGCGGCCGTGATCTGGTGTCGCGACTGCGCAGTTTGATCCCGCGGCAGATGTTCGACATCGCGATCCAGGCAGCGATCGGGGCCAACATCATCGCGCGCGAGAACATCAAAGCGCTGCGCAAGAATGTGATCGCCAAGTGCTACGGCGGCGACATCACGCGCAAGCGCAAACTGCTGGAGAAGCAAAAAGAGGGCAAAAAACGCATGAAGCAAGTTGGCGCAGTGGAGATTCCGCAGGAAGCCTTCCTCGCGGTGCTGCAGACGGGTGACAAGTGAGGGGAGGTCGGTGAGTTTCGCACTGTTCCTGTTCCTGCTCTTGCTGGTCAGCGGCCTGGTCTGGTGTATTGATAAATATTTTTTACGAAACAAAAGACCCAAAGACGCCAAACAACCCTGGTGGGTCGAGTATTCGATCAGCTTCTTTCCGGTCATCCTGATCGTGTTCATACTGCGCTCGTTCCTGGTCGAGCCGTTCAAGATCCCTTCGGGTTCGATGATCCCGACGCTGCTGATCGGGGATTTCATTCTTGTCAATAAGTTCAGCTACGGCATCCGCCTGCCGGTGATCCATACCAAGCTGATCGAGTTGGGCAGTCCGAGCCGCGGCGATGTGATGGTATTCCGCTATCCGGCGGATCCGTCGCTGGACTACATCAAGCGCGTGGTGGGGCTACCCGGCGATCGGCTGGAATACCGGAACAAGGAGCTGTACCTCAATGGCAAGGCGGTGCCGCGCAGGCAGGTGGCGGACTATGAATCCAGGGAGCGCCTGCAGTACTTTCCGCGCTACCTTGAGAGCTTCGAGGGCGCCGAGCACGCGATCATCCTGGAGAAGGAAGTGCCGGGTTTCGTCGCCCACGGCTTGGATTTCAAGCATGCGGGGAACTGCGACTACAATAGCGGCGGCTTGGTCTGCACGGTGCCGGCCGGCCACTATTTCGTGATGGGCGACAACCGCGACAATTCGAGCGACAGTCGGGTCTGGGGATTCGTCCCGGACGGCAATATCGTTGGCAAAGCTTTTTTCATCTGGCTCAATTTGAATCAACTGGGCCGTTTTGGCAGCTTCCGATGAACTGGAAAATTTCAGCAAGCGGCTTCCTGGGAGATTAGCGATGCACAACAAGCAACTTGGCCTGGGCCTGGGCGGCCTCCTTGCCGTGTCGGCGATCCTGGTCGCAGTCGCTATGGTCGGCATCAAGCTGGTTCCTTCCTATCTCGAATTCATGGCAGTAAAGAAAGTGATCAAGGCCGTGGCGAATGAGAAGGGGGGCGGCGCCACGGTAGCTGAAATCCGCAAGTCCTTCGATCTGCGCGCCACCGTCGACAATATCGGCGCGCTCACCGGGGCTGACCTCGAGGTCAGCAAAGAGGGCAATCAAATCGTCGTCGCCGCCAAGTACCGCAAGGAGATCCCGTTGGTCGCCAATATCGGTATCCATATCGATTTTTCCGCGGTCTCCAAGGACTAGACGACCGGGCGCGATGGTGGCCCGCCACCCGGTACTCGAGAAGCGCATCGGCTACCACTTCCAGGATCCCGCGCTGCTCAGTCAGGCGCTCACGCACCGGAGCTTCGGTTCGCCGCATTACGAACGGCTCGAGTTTCTCGGCGATAGCGTGCTCGGCTGCGCCGTGACAGAGTTACTGTTCCAGCGCCACCCGGATTTGCCTGAGGGCAAGCTGTCGCGGATGCGCGCCGGTTTGATCCGGGAGGAATCGCTGGCCCGCATCGCGCGCGCGCATGGCATTGCGGCGTTTCTGCGTCTGGACGAGAGTACTGCCCGCAACGAAGGCGCAGAACGCCCTTCGATTCTTGCCGATGCACTGGAAGCGATTTACGGCGCGGTATTCCTTGACGGCGGCTACGGCGCCGCCAAGGAGGTCATCGCACGGACTTTCGGCACGGCGCTCTCCCAGCTCGATCCGGATTCGGTGGATAAGGATGCAAAAACACGCCTGCAGGAATATCTGCAAGCCAAGCACCGCGCCAAGCCTCAATACCGGGTGGTTTCGACCTCGGGAGCAAAGCAGAGCCTGACTTTCGAAGTCGAGTGTGTGCTCGACGATCCGCAGCTGAAGGCGTCAGGCAGTGGCAGCTCCCGTCAACGCGCGGAACAGCAGGCGGCGGGGAATCTCCTCACGCTGCTGGGCTCATGAGTAGGGCATGAACGCCCATCGCTGCGGCAGGGTGGCGATCGCCGGTCGTCCCAACACCGGCAAGTCAAGCCTGCTGAACAAAATGGTCGGGCACAAGCTCGCCATCGTCTCGCCAAAAGCCCAGACCACACGCCATTCGGTGAACGGCATACTCAGCACTGCGGACTGTCAATATGTGTTCGTCGACCTTCCCGGATACCAGAGCAAGCACCTCAACGTACTCAACCGCGCGCTCAACCGCCAGGCGACCGAAGGCGCCCGGGATTGCGACATCGTGGTGTTCGCAGTCGAAGCGACGCGCTATGGCGCAGCCGACCGCGAGGTGCTGGCGCGCATCCCTGCCGCACAGTGCGTGGTCGCGGCAGTGAACAAGGTTGACCTGGTGCAGAACCAGCTGGAGCTGTTGCCCTTCATCGAACGACTGCAGCAAGAGCGCGCTTTCGCCGCCATCGTTCCAGTCTCGGCGCGCAACGGGAAGAACTTGCCCGAGTTGCTGCGGGTGCTGGCGGGTCTGCTGCCGGAAGGGCCGGCAGTCTATCCCGTGGAACAGCTCACCGACCGCGACGAACGCTTTTTCGCCGCTGAGATCCTGCGTGAGAAGCTGTTCCTGCTGTTGGGCGAGGAATTGCCCTACCGCTGCGATGTGGTGCTGGAGAGTTTCAAGGAAGAGGCCGCGCAGGGCAGGGGGCGGGGATTGCGGCGTATCGAGGCGACGATTTGGGTGGAGCGCGACAGCCAGAAAGCGATTGTCATCGGCGCCAAGGGCGAGCTGCTCAAGCGCGTCTCCAGCGCGGCGCGCAAGGACATGGAACGGCTCTTCGACGGCAAGGTCTATCTCGGCGTTTGGGTCAAGGTTAAGCGCGACTGGAGCGGCGATGCGCAGTTGTTGCGGCAACTCGGCTACCGCTAAAGCTAAACCAGCGCCATGAAACGCCGCGCCGAGCACGAGCCGGGATTTGTCCTGCACAGCTACCCGTACAAGGAAACCAGCTTGATCATCGAGGCGTTCACCCGTGGTTACGGCCGCGTGGGACTGCTGGCGCGCGGAGCGCGGCGGCCGCGCTCAATGATGCGCGGCGTACTGCTGGCTTTTCATCCTCTGCGCATGAGCTGGTCCACGTCCACGGAGTTGGGCACTCTGATGGCGGCAGAATGGGGTGGCGGACAGCCTTGCCTCTCGGGTATCAGCTTGATGTGCGGCTTCTATATCAACGAGCTGCTGCTGCGGCTGTTGCCTCGCGACGACCCGCATGAGGCGCTGTTCGATGCCTATGGGGTGGCGTTGGCGCGGCTGGCCGCGGGCGAAGCGCAGGCCGCGGTGCTGCGCGGCTTCGAGCGCAGAATGCTCGCCGAACTCGGGTATGCTCCGGTGCTCGATAGGGATGCGGCGAATGGCGCACAAATCGAGGCGACCAAGCACTACGCCTACGAGGCCGAGCGCGGGATGGTGGAAAGTCGGCGCCTGAATGGAGACTCGGTGTTCAGTGGCAGGACCTTGCTCGACATGGTGGCGAACAACTACGAACACTCGCAAACGCGCGAAGAAGCGCGGCGCTTGATGCGCGCGCTTATCACCGAACGCCTCGGCGGCCAGACTCTGCATACGCGAGTGGTGCTTGCGGAGCTGCAGGACCTGTGATCGAACTAGGCGTCAATATCGACCACGTCGCCACCCTCCGGCAGGCGCGGCGCACCTATGAACCCGACCCGGTCTGGGCGGCGGTGGAAGCACACCTGGGCGGCGCGGACGGCATCACGGTGCACCTGCGCGAAGACCGGCGCCACATCCAGGACCAGGACGTTGGCCGGCTGAGGGAATTGACGCATAGCAAACTCAATCTGGAGATGGCGGCCACCGCCGAGATGATCGCGATCGCGCGCCGCATCAAGCCGGAAATGGCGATGCTGGTGCCCGAAGGTCGGCATGAGGTCACCACCGAGGGTGGCCTCGACATACTGGGGCAGGAAAAAAAACTCAAGCAAGCGGTGGCGAAATTGGTCAGTGCCCGCATCGTCGTATCGGTATTCATCGATGCAGACGCGCAACAGGTCGAAGCCGCAAAGCGGATCGGCGCTTCGGTCTGCGAGGTGCATACCGGGCCCTATGCGCACGCTTTTCATGCCAAGGGACGCGATGCCGAATCGCCGGCGGTAGTGCGTGAACTTGCCAAGATCCGGAAAGCAGGCGAGCGCATCCGCGCGCTCGGCATGCGCTTCAACGCCGGGCATGCTCTTAACTACTTCAATGTCGAGCCAGTGGCGCGCTTGCCCGGCATCCGGGAGCTGCATATCGGGCATGCCATCGTATCGCGCGCCGTGTTCGTCGGCATGCGGGAAGCAGTGCGCGAAATGAAACGCCTCATCACCGGCGCGCTCCGATGATCTACGGCATAGGCACCGATCTGATCGAAATTGGCCGCATCGAGAAAGTGCTGAAGCGCTTCGGCGAGCGCTTCACGCAACGCATCCTTTGCGAGCCGGAGCTCAGGCGTTTCCGCACCCACCAGAAACCGGTCGCTTACCTGGCGAAGCGTTTTGCCGCCAAGGAAGCCTTCAGCAAAGCACTCGGCACGGGTATCCATGCGCCGGCCAACTGGCACGGCGTCTGGGTCGTGAACCTGAACTCGGGCAGACCGGTATTGGAATTCTCCCCGCCATTGCAAGCACTGCTACGGCAACGAAAAATCCGCCATTCTCACCTCTCGCTCACCGACGAGCGGGAGATGGCCTCCGCGACCGTGGTTTTAGAATGCGAAGACTGAAAGCCCCGCTGGGTCCAGTGGTCCTCGACCCGGCCGGTTCCGCACTTACCGAAGACGACCGCAAACGCTTGTTGCATCCCGCAGCTGGCGGCGTAATCCTGTTCGCGCACAATTACCAGAGCCCGGAGCAGCTGCTCGCCCTTACCGGGGAGATCGCCGCCCTGCGGCAACCGGCGCTGCCGATCTGCGTTGACCATGAAGGCGGGCGCGTGCAGCGATTTTCGCTGGGTTTCACGGCAATTCCACCGATGCGCAGGCTAGGCGTACTGTGGGACCGCGATCCAGAGTCGGCCAGGCGCGCGGCCCGGGCAGTAGGCACCGTGATCTCCGCCGAGCTGGGCGCCCATGGCGTGGACTTCAGTTTCACGCCGGTGCTCGACCTTGACTACGGCGCCAGCGCCGTCATCGGGCAGCGCGCCTTCCATTACGACCCCAACGCGGTCGGCGCACTCGCCGCGCAACTCATTGCAGGCCTGGCCGGCGGCGGTATGGCCGCGGTCGGAAAACATTTCCCGGGGCACGGCTACGCGGCAGCGGACTCGCACCTCGCCGTACCCACCGACCCGCGCTTGTTAAAAGACATCTTCCGCAAAGACCTGCTGCCCTATCAGGCAGCCATCGAGGCTGGGTTGGCGGCGGTGATGCCGGCGCACGTGATCTACCCGCAAGCCGATGCGGAACCCGCCGGCTACTCGAAATACTGGCTGCAGGAGGTGCTGCGCGCCAAACTGGGCTTCGCAGGTCTGATTTTTAGCGATGATCTATCCATGGAAGGGGCTAGCACGGCCGGCGGTATTGTGGAACGCGCCCAAGCTGCCCTGCAGGCGGGCTGCGACCAGGTGCTGCTATGCCAGAATCCGCAGGAGCAGGAAGTGCTGCTCGAGTCCCTGGCATCCACCCCGCTTGCGTATCCGCAGCGGGTAGAGCGGATGCGCCGCAATGGAGGGCGCAATTTCAGAAAGAGCGTCGCCTACCGGGAGGCGCTGGACGTGCTGGCCGCGATACCTTAAGCACGCTCCATATAGGAGCCGTCATCGGTCGAGACCTTGATCTTCTCGCCGTTGTTGATGAACGGCGGCACCTGAACAATCAGACCAGTCTCGGTGGTCGCCGGTTTGAAGGTGTTGGTCGCGGTCGCGTTCCTGATGCCGGGTTCGGTATCGGTCACGGTGAGGTTCACGGAGGGCGGCAGCTCGAGGCCGATGGGGCGGGTGTTGTGGAAGTTCACCTGCACGTCGGAATTCGGCAGTAGATAGCCGGATTGCCCTTCGACAAATTCAGCAGACAGCCTCAACTCCTCGAAATTCTCCTTGTCCATGAACACATAGACATCGCCGTCCTGGTAGGAAAACGTCATTTCGCGCGGATCGACGAATGCACGCTCGACTTTATCCTCGGTGCGGAAGCGCTGGTTGGTCTTGGTGCCCGCCTCGATGTCTTTCATCTCGACCTGCATGAAAGCGCCGCCACGGCCGCCGACATGGACGTGGTAGCACTTGAGCACGCGCCAGACCCGCTTGTCCCATTCGAGCAGATTGCCGACCCTGAGTTCCACCGCGGATACTTTTGACATGACGCCAGTCCCTGAAAAGGGGGCGAATTATAATCCAGGAACAGAGGCAGCCAGGCTCCCCCGTTACCCATTCCTAATAACCGTGTTCGAACCTAAGCACTTCGTCGCCGGCTTGCCCAATCTTCCGGGTGTTTACCGCATGCTCGGTGCCGCGGGTGAGGTGCTCTATGTCGGCAAGGCCGGCGATTTGAAGAAGCGCGTCAGCTCGTATTTCCAGAAGCAAGACCTGAGCCCGCGCATCCGCATGATGGTCTCGCAGATCGCCTCTATCGAGGTTACGGCAACGCGCTCGGCAGGCGAGGCGCT
The DNA here is from genome assembly GCA_009693335.1 of Betaproteobacteria bacterium. Classification (GTDB taxonomy): domain Bacteria; phylum Pseudomonadota; class Gammaproteobacteria; order Burkholderiales; family SG8-39; genus RBG-16-66-20. Next base: position 15,700 of record SHXK01000036.1, read on the forward strand.
GTTGCTCGAGAACAATCTCATCAAGAGCCTGGCGCCGCGCTACAACATCCTTTTTCGAGACGACAAGTCCTACCCCTACCTGATGCTTTCCGGTCACGAATTTCCGCGCCTCGGCTTTCATCGTGGCGCGAAGGACCGGCGCAACCGCCATTTCGGCCCGTTCCCGCACTCCAATGCAGTGCGCGAGAGCATCCAACTCCTGCAGCGCGTGTTCCGGCTGCGCAACTGCGAAGATTCGGTCTACCAGAATCGTTCGCGGCCCTGCCTGTTGCATCAGATCCGGCGTTGCAGCGCGCCTTGTACCGGACTTATATCCGCCGAGGCCTATGCCCAGGACGTGCGCAGCGCTGAACTGTTCCTGGAAGGGCGCGAAGACGATGTGACCCGCCTGCTGAGTGAACGCATGGCGAGCGCTGCTGCCGGGCAGCGCTATGAGGAGGCGACGCTGTACCGGGACCAGATCCGCGCGCTGTCACACGTTCAAGCGCGCCAATACGTCGAATCGCAGCGCGACGTGGAGGCCGACGTGGTTGCCTGCGTGGTGGACGGCGGCATGGCCTGCGTCAACCTGGCCATGATCCGCGGCGGCAGGCATGTCGGCGACCGCAGTTTTTTTCCGCACAACGCAGCGGACGCCGCGCCAAGCGAGATTGTCGCCGCGTTTCTCGATCAGCATTACCTCGAGCAACCGAGGCCCGCACTGGTCATCTCGAACGCACAAACTGAAACCATGCCACTAACCATCCCGGTGCACGGTGAACGCAAAGTCTGGCTGCAGATGGCTGAGATGAACGCCCGGCTGGCGCTTGCTCAGCGGGCCAAAGACAAGGCCACCCAGGAAGGGCGCATCGTCGCGCTGCGCGAAGCGCTAGGCTTGCCCGAGACAGCGCAGAGAATCGAGTGTTTCGATGTCAGTCATACGATGGGAGAAGCTGCAGTGGCCTCCTGCGTGGTATATGACAGGCATGCCATGCAGAAATCCGAGTACCGGCGCTTCAACATGCGCGACCTGATTCCCGGCGACGACTACGCCGCCATGCGCCAGGCGCTGACGCGCCGCTATGAACGCCTGTCTGCGCAAGACGGCAAGCTCCCCGATCTGATCCTCATCGACGGGGGCCGCGGGCAGGTAAATGCCGCACTTGCCGCCCTCGCTGAACTCGGCCTTAATGGCCTCAGCGTGGTCGGTGTGGCCAAGGGCCCCGAACGCAAGGCGGGACTGGAGGAACTGATTTTCGAGGCCGATGCCCAGTCCATGTCGCTGCCGCCCCAGCATCCCGGGCTGCACTTAATCCAAAGTATCCGGGACGAAGCCCACCGTTTTGCGATCATGGGCCATCGCGCGAAACGCGCCAAGACGCGCACCACCTCCACACTGACGGAGATTCCGGGGGTCGGTGCCAAGCGACGGCAGAAGTTGCTGGCGCACTTCGGCGGGCTGCAGGGCGTCCAGGCCGCCGCGGTCGACGAACTCGCCAAGGTGGCCGGCGTCAGTTGCGCGCTTGCCGAAAAAATCTACCGTCACCTGCACGCCTGAGCGCCGATGCCCATCAACGTTCCGAATCTGCTCACTCTGCTGAGAATCCTGCTGATCCCACTGATCGTCGGCGTCTTCTATGTGCCTGACGCTTGGCTCTCTGATCAGGCCAAGAACAACTTGGCTACCGGGGTGTTTATCGTCGCGGCGATCACTGACTGGCTGGACGGCTACCTTGCTCGCAAGCTCAACCAGATGTCAGCTTTCGGCGCTTTCCTGGACCCGGTCGCCGACAAACTGGTGGTGGTAGGCGCGCTGATCGTCCTTTTGAAACTAGGCCGGGTGGACATGGTGGTCGGGTTGATCATCATCGGTCGTGAAATCGCGATTTCTGCCTTGCGCGAGTGGATGGCGACCGTGGGGCGGGCCAAAAGCGTGGCGGTTGCTTTTATCGGCAAGCTGAAAACGGTATTGCAGATGCTGGCAATTCCGCTCCTGCTTTTCGAAGATCTGCTTTTCGGGGTGATTGATTGCTATGCGCTCGGTACCGTGTTGATCCATCTCGCCGCACTTCTGACAGTGGTCTCGATGCTCTACTATCTGCGCCGCGCGCAGTATTTTCCAAAAGTGAAATGAGCCTGGGCGAGGTGGGGTCAGGTCGGGTTGAGAAGGGCTGATGATAGGGCGGATTTGAGAGGGAGCGGGAGGGTTATCCACGGGCGGGCAGCGTGCGACGCTTCTGACGCACGCTAAGCTGCCCGG
>SHXK01000037.1 GCA_009693335.1 Betaproteobacteria bacterium
CGGCGCGCCTTGGGGCGATCGCCGAAATACACCGTGATGCCGAGGCCCTTATCCAGATTGTGCTCTATCGTTTCCGGCTCGTCCTTGCGCACCGTCACCGACAGCCCGTGGCCCTCGGAAACCTCGCACTCGCAAGCCGAGGCGCCGGCACGCTTTGCCGCATCGAGAACCAGCTGAGCAAACTCCTTGAGCTGCGCGGGGGTGTAGGTAAAGCGATTTTCTTTTGACATGGCGCGCTATCATAGCAAGTGATGGAAGCCGAAATCGTCAGCCGGACGAAGAAAAAACAGCAGGTGGAGGAACTGCAGAAACTGGGCGCAGCTCTGATCGAACTGCCCGCCGTGCAGCTGGACGCGCTCGAGCTGCCGGCGCAGCTTCTGGCGGCGGTGCTCGAAGCACAGCGCATCACCAGCCACGGGGCACGGCGCCGCCAAGTGCAGTTCATCGGCAAGGTGATGCGCAAGATAGACCCGGCGCCGGTGCGTGCCGCGCTTGCCGCCATCGCCGGCCACTCGTCTGTGGCGCGGGCCCGGCAAAAGCGACTCGAGCAATGGCGCGAACGCCTGATCGGGGACGATGCCGCGCTCACCGCTTTCGCCAACGAACGCCCGGGCGCCGACCTGCAAACGCTACGCGCGCTGATCCGCAACGCACGCCAGGAAATCGCCGCCAGCAAACCTCCCCGAGCGCAGCGAGAATTGTTTCGCCTGATTCGTGAATCTGACGAAATAACATGAGCGAAAAACTGATCGTGGGACTGGTTTCGGCCAGCGACCGCGCCTCGGGAGGCGTTTACCAGGATCAGGGCATCCCGGCGCTCAAAGACTGGCTTGCCGCAGCCATTTTGTCGCCGATCCTGTATTTTGAAGAGCGGCTGATTCCGGATGACCGCCAGACCATTGAAAAGACGCTTACAGAGCTGGTGGATGAAAAAGGCTGTCACCTGGTACTCACCACCGGGGGCACCGGCCCGACGCCGCGCGACGTGACGCCCGAAGCAACTCTGGCGGTTGCAGACAAGGAGATGCCGGGATTCGGCGAACAGATGCGGGCGGTGAGCCTGAAATATGTTCCTACCGCAATCCTGTCGCGGCAGGTTGCCGTCATCAGGAAGCAGGCCTTGATCATCAACCTGCCGGGCCAGCCCAAAGCGATCAAGGAGACGCTCGACGGCGTGTTCGCCGCGGTGCCCTACTGCATTGATCTCATCGGCGGGCCTTACATTGAAACCAATGAGGCGGTGGTAAAAGCCTTTCGGCCAAAATCAGCACTGAAGAACAAACCTTGACCATCGAAACCCTGGAAATCGAAACTGCCCCGCAGCCCTCGGCTGCGGTGATCTGGCTGCACGGCCTAGGCGCCGACGGCCACGACTTCGAGACTATCGTGCCGGAGCTCGGCCTGCCCGCGTCCAAGCCGGTGCGTTTTATTTTTCCCCATGCACCGCGGCGCCCCGTGACGATCAACAACGGCATGCACATGCGCGCCTGGTACGACATTTTGCAATTGGCAACACAGGACGACCAGGGCAAAGCCGTCGCGGGAGCGGAGGACGAGGCCGGCATTCGCGCTTCCCAGGGTTTATTGGAAGACTTGATTGCCAGGGAGAAAGGCAAGGGCATCGCGCACGACAAAATCGTTCTCGCCGGGTTCTCCCAGGGCGGGGCGATCGTGCTGCAGACCGCGCTCCGGCAGCACCAACGTCTGGCCGGCGTACTGGCGCTTTCTACTTATTTGCCTTTAGCAACAACTCTGGAAAAAGAACGCGCAGGGGAAAACAGCGACCTGCCCATCTTCATGGCGCATGGACGCTACGACAACATGATTTCTCTGCAGCGCGCTGCGCGCTCGCGTGATGCACTGCTGGCGCTGGGCTATGCGGTGCAATGGCAGGAATACCCGATGCCCCACTCGGTGTGTCCCGATGAGATCGCCGACATTGCGGCCTTTCTGCTCAGGATCCTCTGAGCCATCGTTGACGAGGCTAGCCAGTTGCTGAGCACAGGCGAACTTTTCGCTACCATCACACCATGAAACCACGGACCGGAGAGCAGCAGTACCTCGACCTGCTGGCGCAGGTGCTAGCGCAGGGGGCGACCAAGACGGATCGCACCGGCACCGGAACGCTGTCGGTATTCGGACGGCAACTGCGCTTCGGGCTAGCAGACGGGTTCCCGCTGCTCACCACCAAGAAGCTGCACCTGAAGTCCATCCTCCTGGAACTGCTCTGGTTCCTGCGCGGCGATACCAACGTGCAGTGGCTCCAGGAACGCGGCGTCTCGATCTGGGACGAATGGGCCGACGAGAACGGCGAACTCGGGCCGGTCTACGGTCACCAATGGCGTCACTGGCAACTGCCGAATGGCGGCGAAGTCGATCAACTCACCAACGTCGTTGCATCGATCAAGAAAAAACCGGATTCGCGTCGTCATCTGGTGAGCGCGTGGAACCCCGCCGACGTCGACCGGATGGCGCTACCGCCCTGCCACGCACTGTTCCAGTTCTACGTCGCCAACGGCAAGCTCTCCTGCCAGATGTACCAGCGCAGCGCGGATCTTTTTCTCGGCGTCCCCTTCAACATCGCCTCCTATGCGCTACTGACACAGATGATGGCGCAGGTGACCGACCTACAGGCTGACGAGTTGGTGCTGACGCTGGGCGATGCGCACCTCTACCTGAACCACCTGGATCAAGCGCGCGAGCAACTGTCGCGCTCACCCCGGCCGTTTCCGCACATGACACTCAACCCGGTAGTGAAGGACTTGTTCGCCTTCCACTATGAGGATTTCACCCTGGAGAGCTACCAGCCGCATCCTGCGATCAAGGCGCCCATTGCAGTCTAACCAGCCGCAGTCTAACCAGCCGCAGTCTGACCAGCCCAGCGCCGCGGCGACCACGCGCCTCACTCTGATCGCGGCGGTGGCGAAGAACGGCGTCATCGGCGCCAATGGCATGCTGCCGTGGCATCTGCCCGAGGATCTGCAGCACTTCAAGAAGCTTACCCTAGGCCACCCCGTGATCATGGGTCGGCGCACCTGGGAATCGCTCGGCAGGCCGCTGCCGGGCCGCCAGAACATCGTGATCAGCCGCCAGGCCGGCTTCGCAGCGCCGGGGGCCAGCGTGGCGGCGACGCTGGCAGCGGCCGTCGCGCTCTGCACTGGCGAACTAGTGGCCTTCGTGATCGGCGGCGCAGAAATCTACGCTGCGGCGCTACCGCTCGCCGATGGTCTGGTGCTCACGGAAATTGCGCAGGAATACGAAGGTGACACGCGCTTCCCGGCCTGGGACCGGAACGCCTGGCGGGTGGCGCAAAAAGAAACGCACACCTCGTCCGCCGGTGTGCGTTTCGATTTCGTGCGTTACCAACGACCTTGAAACGCTCGCCGCGGCGAGCATTCCTGCTCAGCGCTTGGACTCGAAAATGCGCACTTCTGGCAGCGGGAAGCCGTTGAACTCACTGGCGTAAGCGGTGGTGTAAGCACCGGCGTTACGCAAGTAGATGAAATCGCCTTCCTGCAGGTCGGAGGGCATCGGTTCATCGCGCAGGATCACGTCCACCGAATCGCAGGTGGGGCCGGCGACGTGCCAGGGAATGTCCGGCCCCGAGCGCTCGGTGCGGATGCGGTATTTGAGGCCCTCGGCAGTCTCGATCACGCCGCCGAACAGGCCCGCGTCCCAGTGCATCCAGCGCTTGCCGCCACGCGTTGCGGTGCCAATCACGCGGCACACAAAATACGCCGCGTCCGACACCAGGTAGCGCCCCGGCTCGGCGACCACGCGCACCTCCTCGGGGAAAGCCTTGAGAGCCTCGTTGACGACCTCACCAATAACCTCGATCGAGGGAATCGGCTTGACGTGGCGCACCGGAAAGCCGCCGCCGATATCCAGCAGGCGCGGCCGCAGACCTGCTTTGCTCATGACGTCGAACAGCAGGCGCGCTTTCTCGATGCCAACGCGCCAGTTCTCCGGATTGCGGCACTGCGAACCGACGTGGAAAGTCACCCCGGCCAAGTCGGCGCCCAGCTTGGCCGCGGTGGCGATGATTTCGCGCGTCTCCGAGGCGCCAGCGCCAAATTTTCCCGACAACGGCCAGTCGCTGCCGATGTTAGGGGTGGCGACGCGCAGGTACATCTTGGCGTCTGCCTTGATCTCATGCACCCGGCGCAACTCATCGAGGCTGTCTACCACGAACCACTCGAGGCCCTTGGCCGCGGCGTAGGCGACCGCCTGGCGCGACTTCATCGGGTTCGAATAGAACACCTCGGCCACGTTAGCGCCCAGCGCCAGCAGCAGGTCGAGCTCAGCGGTCGAGGCGATCTCGAAGCTGCAACCCTCCTGCATCAGCGTCTTCAAGACGCGCGGGTCGGGATTGGCCTTCACCGCGTAGTGCGGCCGTACACGCGGCATGGCGGCGTGAAAGCGGCGCACTTTTTCGCGCACGATGGCGTTATCCAGGATCAGGAACGGCCGCGAGTATTTCTGTCGAGCGGCCTGGCGCACGATCTCGAAGTCGAGGCTGACTTCAGGATGCGTGTCGAAGAGCTGTTCTTGCGGTAGTGCATTGTGCCTGCTGCTACGAACGATGCTGCTAGGGCGTACGCCCATCAGGGTCTCCTTGCGAACTAGGTTTCAGGAAGGTCGAGGATGCCGACAACCGAAGCTGAGTTCCTGATGCTTGTCATGATGACCTCCTTCTGGTCCTGGAGTTAACAGGGAATTTTTGCGGATTATAGGGGCACCCCCCCCTGAGTCAAGGATTTTTTTAAGCCGCGCCCAGAGGGAGGGTCCCGCCTTGCTGCTGGAGAACCTACTATAGGTAGCCAGCCTAAGCTACTGACCCACTAAACGTGGTAGGCCTAAATGCGCGGCAAGGTGACGCCCTTTTGGCCCTGGTATTTGCCGCCACGGTCACGGTATGAAGTCTCGCAAACCTCGTCGGACTCGATGAAAATCACCTGCGCCACGCCTTCGTTGGCGTAGATGCGTGCCGGCAGCGGCGTGGTGTTGGAAAATTCCAGCGTCACGTGTCCTTCCCACTCCGGTTCGAGCGGCGTCACGTTGACGATGATGCCGCAGCGCGCATAGGTGGATTTGCCAAGACAGATGGTGAGCACATTGCGCGGGATGCGGAAGTATTCGATGGTGCGCGCCAGGGCGAAGGAATTGGGCGGAATGATGCACACCGGACCCTTAAAATCAACGAAAGACTTCTCGTCGAATTGTTTCGGGTCGACGATGGTGCTGTTGATGTTGGTGAAGATCTTGAATTCCTCGGAGCAACGGATGTCGTAGCCGTAGCTGGAGGTTCCGTAGGACACGATGCGCTGACCGCCGGCTTCCTTCACCTGCCCCGGCTCGAAAGGCTCGATCATGCGGTGGCTCGCCGCCATGCGGCGGATCCACTTGTCGGATTTAATTGTCATAGCCTTTTCGCCACCTTGAGCAGGACGCCGCGGCCGGACTTTCAGGTGTTCTGCACCACGATGTTCGGGAACTTGGACGTCATGTCCTTCTGCGATTCGGCGATGCGCACCGCGCAGCGTCGGGCAATCTGCTTGTAGATCGCCGAGACGCGCCCATCCGGATCAGAGACCAGCGTCGGCTTGCCCGAGTCGGCATGCTCGCGGATAGCAGAGTCGAGCGGCAGTTGGCCGAGGAGTTCGGCGCCATAGTCTTGGCACATGCGCGCCGCACCGCCCTGGCCGAAAATATGGCTTGCATGGCCGCATTGGGGGCAAAGATGGATTGACATGTTCTCGACGATGCCGAGTATCGGGATGCCGACTTTTTCAAACATCTTCAGCCCCTTGCGGGCATCGATCAAGGCGATGTCCTGCGGCGTGGTGACGATTACGGCGCCGGTCACCGGCACCTTCTGCGCCAGCGTGAGCTGGATGTCGCCGGTGCCCGGCGGCAGGTCCACCACCAGGTAGTCGAGTTCGCGCCAGCGCGTGTCCTTGAGGAGCTGCTCCAGCGCCTGGGTCACCATGGGGCCCCGCCAGACCATAGGCGTATCGATGTCTATGAGGAAGCCGATCGAGATCGCCTGCAGCCCATGGCCTTCCATCGGCTCCAGACCCTTGCCGTCCTTGGATTCCGGCCGCCCCGCGATGCCGAGCATCATCGGCTGCGAAGGTCCGTAAATATCGGCATCGAGTATGCCCACCGTGGCGCCTTCCGCCAGCAAGGCCAGCGCGAGGTTCACTGCGGTGGTCGATTTACCCACCCCGCCCTTGCCCGAGGCGATGGCGATGATGTTCTTGATCCCCGGCACCAGCTTCACGCCGCGCTGCACCGCATGCGATACGACCTTAGAGCGCACCGTCACGCTGGCGCCCGGCGCGCCCGCCAGCTTCAGCGCCTCCAGCACCTGGCGGCGGATCGGTTCAAACTGGCTTTTGCCCGGATAACCGAGCTCGATTTCGAGCGCCACCGATGCACCGGCGACCTTCAAGCCTTTCACCGAACGAGAGGCGATGAAATCTTTGCCGGTATTCGCATCGACGATCTGCGCCAGCACTGCTCGAACGTCTGTTTCACTGAGGGACATGTCCCAAGTGTAAGCTAGAATCGCGTTTTTTCCCGCGCAGGTTCCGAGCTCCAGATGCCCCGTCGGCTGTTCGTCACCACCGCCCTGCCCTATGCTAACGGGGCCTTTCACATCGGCCACATCATGGAGTACATCCAGGCCGACATCTGGGTGCGCTTCCAGCGCATGCAGGTGGATGCAGACGGCTTACCCCGTGAAGTGCATTTCGTCGGCGCCGACGATGCGCATGGCGCGCCTATCATGCTCAAGGCGGAAGCCGAGGGCGTGACGCCTGAGCAATTGATAAAACGAATCTTTGATGAAAGACCTAAGTATTTAAAGGGCTTTCATATCGAGTTTGACAACTGGCATTCGACCCACTCCGCCGAAAACACCGAGCTGTCGCAGGATATTTTTCGACGCCTCAACCAAGCGGGCCTGATCGACCGGAAGCCGGTCGAACAATTCTTTGATCCGGTGAAGGGCATGTTCCTCGCCGACCGCTACATCAAGGGCGAATGCCCGAACTGCGGCGCCAAGGATCAATACGGCGACGCCTGTGAGAACTGCAGTTCGGTCTACTCGCCAACGGAACTGAAGAACCCCTATTCGACCCTTTCGGGCGCCAAGCCCGTACGCAAGACTTCGGAACACTATTTCTTCAGGCTCTCGGACCCGAAGTGCAAACAATTTCTGCGCGACTGGATCAACACCGACCAGCGCTTGCAGTCCCAGGTTGCCAACAAGGCCAAGGAATGGCTCGAAGGCGAAGACGACAAAGCGCTCAGTGACTGGGACATTTCGCGCGATCCGCCCTACTTCGGCATCCGGGTTCCAGACATCGCCGAGGAGAAGTACCTCTATGTCTGGCTTGATGCCCCGATCGGCTACCTCGCCAGCCTGAAGAATTACTGCGGCAAGAAGGGGCTCGATTTCGATGCCTTTGTGAAACCAGGCTCCGGCATAGAAATGATTCACTTCATCGGCAAGGACATCATTTACTTTCATACGCTGTTCTGGCCGGCAATGCTCGAGTACTCTGGCTACAAGACGCCGGACCACATTCATGTCCACGGTTTCATCGGCGTCTCGGGCGAGAAGATGTCCAAGTCGCGCGGCACCGGCATCGATCCGCTGCGCTACCTGGAGCTCGGCATGAATCCCGAGTGGCTGCGCTACTACCTCGCCGCCAAGTTGAACGCCGCGGTCGAAGACATCGATTTCAATCCGGAGGACTTCGTCGCCCGCGTCAACAGCGACCTGGTCGGCAAATACATCAACATCGCCAGTCGGGCGGCGGGGTTTCTGAGCAAGCGGTTTGCAGGAGAAATCGTCCTGCCACAGAGCAGGCACGAAGCGGGCGCCGAAAAATTCGGCATTGATTCCGCTGCCTTGCTGGCCTCCTTCCGCGACCAAGCCACGACCATCGCCGGCTGCTTTGAAACCAGAGAATTCGGCAAAGCGCTCCGGGAAGTGATGGCTTTGGCGGATCAAGCCAATCAATATATAGACGATATGAAACCCTGGGATTTGGCGAAAGATCCGGCCAGCAGCGCCAAGCTGCATGCGGTTTGCAGCGTCAGCTTGAATCTGTTTCGCATCCTGACGATCTATCTCAAACCAGTGATGCCGAAACTGGCGCGGGAGGTCGAGTCGTTTCTGAACGTGCCTAGCCTGGCTTGGTCTGATGCCGCAACCCTGTTGAACAAACACAAAATCAATCCCTACCAGCATCTGCTCACCCGCGTCGATGCAAAACAGCTCGACGCGCTGTTCGGTATCGAATCTGTGCCGCCAGTAAACACGCCCCAGCGGCACCTGGAGCAGCGGCAGCACGCAACCAAGGAGCCGTCCGTGAGCGACAGCAGCATTTCGATCGACGATTTCAACAAACTGGACCTGCGCGTGGCGAAGATCGTGCAGGCCGAACAGGTCGAGGGTGCGGACAAACTGCTCAAACTCACGCTCGAGTTGGGCAGTGACGCCGCGGGCGTGGCGCAAACTCGCACCGTGTTCGCGGGCATCAAGTCGGCCTACGCGCCGGACAAACTCACAGGGCAACTGGTGGTACTGGTGGCGAACCTCGCACCGCGCAAGATGAAGTTCGGTCTTTCGGAAGGCATGGTGCTCGCCGCCTCGGGGGAGGGCCCCGGCATTTTCCTCATTTCGCCGGATTCCGGAGCGCTGCCCGGGATGCGGGTGAAATAGGCCAGCCCGAATGCTCGCCACGCCGCTGCACGATGTCCTCGCGGCGGTGTGCGCGTGGCTGGCGATCGGCGCCCTTGGCTTGCTGCGTGTAGGCAGCATCGGATGGGCGACGCGAATCCTCTACCCCGCCGGCGCGATCGTAGGCCTGGGCCTTGCCGCCATCGCGCTGCGCGCGATCTTCGAGCCTGCAGCCTCGATGGTGCTGCCGCTGGGCCTGCCCGACCTGCCGTTGCATGCGCGACTGGACGCGCTGTCGGCTTTCTTCCTGCTGCTGCTGGGTGCGGTGTCCGCTGGGGTCAGTGTCTATGCCGGCGGATACTTCAGGCAGACGCAGGGCACCCCGCCCGGGCTGATTTGCCTGTATTTCCACGTCTTTCTCGCCAGCATGGCGCTGGTGATGGTGGCCGACGACGCCTATTTCTTCATGCTGGCCTGGGAGACGATGGCCTTGTCATCTTTTTTCCTGGTCACCTGCGACCATGACCAGGCCGAGATCCGTCGCGCCGGCTACCTGTATCTGCTGATCGCGCACCTAGGGGCGATCACCATCCTGCTGTGCTTCGGCGCGCTGCTGGCAGGCGCGGGCGACTATACGTTCGAGCACATGCGTTCCCTGCAGCCCTCGGCGGCCTGGGCGACCGCCGCCTTTTTGCTCGCGCTGCTGGGCTTTGGCGCGAAGGCGGGGATCGTGCCGCTGCACGTCTGGCTCCCCGAGGCGCACCCGGCGGCCCCCTCGCCGGTCTCCGCGCTGTTGTCCGCAGTGATGCTGAAGACCGCGATCTACGGTCTGATCCGCGTCACGCTCGATCTGATCGGCTCCCCGCTATGGTGGTGGGGCGTCATCGCGCTCACGCTGGGCCTCGTCTCGGCGCTGGGCGGCATCGTCTTCGCGGCGGTGCAGACCGACATGAAACGGCTGCTCGCCTACTCCTCGATCGAGAATGTGGGCCTGATTTTTGCCGGCTTCGGACTCACCCTCATTTTCCACGGCTTCGGCATGGGCGCGCTGGCGGCCCTGGCCCTCACTGCGACTCTCTACCATTGCCTCAACCACGCCTTCTACAAAAGCCTGCTGTTCCTGTGCACGGGCTCGGTGCTGCATGCCACCCGCGAGCGCTCGCTGGGTCGGCTGGGCGGATTGATCCACCGCATGCCCTGGGTGGCCTGGTGCGCGCTCATCGGCACCATCGCCATCGCGGGCCTGCCGCCGTCCAACGGCTTCGCCTCCGAGTGGCTGCTGCTGCAGGCGTTCCTGTTCACCCCGGGCCTGCCGCACGGCTACCTGAACATGCTGGTGCCGGTGGCCGCTGCTGCGGTGGCGCTGACCGCGGCGCTCTCCGGATACGTGATGGTCAAATTCTTCGGCGTGGTGTTCCTCGGACAACACCGGGAAGCGCGCCTCGTCGAAGCACACGAAGCCGGGATTTGGGAACGGGCTGGCTTGGCATGGCTCGCGGCCGCCTGCCTATTCCTGGGACTCGTTCCTGCCACCGTGATCGGATTGCTGGAGCCGATTACGCGCACGCTTACCGGCTATGGGATAGGCAATCTGGCGCAAGGTTGGCTGTTTATCGCGCCGATCAGCGCCGAACGCGCGAGCTACAGTCCGCTGCTGGTATTCGTGGTCACGGCGCTGCTGGTGGTGGCGGCCTGGCTCTTGGTACGCGCGTTCTATCATGGCCGCGTGCGCCGCGCCGCGCCCTGGGGCTGCGGTTTTCCGAACCAGGACGCGCGCATGCAGGACAGCGCCGAAGGTTTCGGGCAGCCGGTGCGCCAGGTCTTCGAGCCGTTCTTCCGGCTCGAGCAGCACGCGCCGGCCCCCGATGACGCGCGCCCGCGCTACAGCGAATCCGCCGAGGACCACCTGTGGTACTGGCTGTACCTGCCGGTGGCGCGCGGCGTCGAGCGCTTGACGGCGCTGGTCACCCTGCTGCAGCGTGGCCGGATCTCGGTCTACCTCGCCTACAGCTTCGCGACACTGCTCGCGCTGCTGCTCTTTGTCCGATGATCAGCCTCTCCGGGGTCGTCGCGCAATTCACCGAGCTGGTACTCGCCGTGTTACTCGCGCCGCTGCTGACCGGCTGGGTGAACCAGTGCCGCGCCTGGCTACAAAATAAGAGCGCGCCGCCGTTGCTGCAACCCTACCGCATGCTCGCCAAGCTGTTCCAGAAAGAGGTGGTGCTGGCGCACAACGCTTCGCCCTTGTTTCGCGCCGCCCCGTACCTGATCTTCGGCTGCCTGTGCACGGCCGCGGCGATCGTGCCGACCCTCGGCACCGATCTGCCGTTGAATGCTGCGGCTGACGCAATCGCGCTGGTCGGGTTGCTCGCCCTGGCGCGCCTATTCACCGCCCTCGCTGGTATGGATGTCGGCACCGCCTTCGGCAGCCTGGGGGCGCGCCGCGAAATGCTGGTGGGGTTTCTCGCCGAACCGGCGCTGCTGATGGTGCTGTTCACCGCCTCGCTGATCTCCAACTCGACTTCGCTCGCCACCATCGCCGAGACGCTGGCGCACAAGGAATTCGTCATCCATCCGAGCCTGGCGTTCGCCGGCATCGCTTTCACCATGGTCTCGCTGGCGGAGAACGCCCGCATCCCGGTGGACAATCCCGCGACCCACCTCGAGCTGACCATGATTCACGAGGCGATGGTGCTCGAATACTCGGGCCGGCACCTGGCGATGATCGAGTGGGCCGTCAGTCTCAAGCTATTCGTGTACTCGTGCATCGGCCTGGTGCTGTTCTTGCCATTCGGCATCGCCGGGGGCGGCGACTGGCTCGGCCTGGTGCTCGCGCTGCCCGCGCTGCTCGCCAAGCTCGCGGCAGGCGGGGCGCTGCTGGCTCTGATCGAGATGCTCTCGGCCAAGATGCGGATTTTCAGGGCGCCCGAATTCCTCGGCACCGCGTTCCTGCTGGCCGTGCTCGCAGTGCTGGTGCACGTACTCCTGGAGCGCTGAGATGCTGCAGCACTACGGTCCACAGCTGATCAACCTCCTCGCCTCATTAATGCTGTTGCTCGCTTTTGCGATGCTGGCGCAGCGCCGGATCATGTCCCTCATCAACCTGTTCGCGGCGCAGGGTTTCACCCTATTCCTGTCGACTGCGCTGGTCGCCTGGCTCACCGACCAGAGCCACCTCTACGGTTCGGCGCTGCTCACCTTGGTGCTCAAGGTAATTGCCCTGCCCTGGATCCTGCATCGCTTGATCCGCAGGCTGAACGTCAAATGGGACGTCGAGACCCTGATCAATATCCCGAGCACCATGCTGATCGGCATCGTGCTCGTGATCCTTGCCTTCAACCTCGCGCTGCCGATCGCGCTGCTGGCCGGCACCCTCACCAAGGGGACGCTGGGCATCGCCCTGGCATGTGTGCTGCTTTCCTTCCTGATGATGATCACGCGCTCCAAGGCAGTGCCGCAAGTGATCGGCTTCCTGTCGATGGAGAACGGCTTGTTTTTCGCCGCCACCGCGGCGGCGTACGGCATGCCAATGGTGATCGAATTCGGCATCGCCCTGGACGTGCTGGTGGGCATGGTGATACTCGGTATTTTCTTTTTCCGCATCCGCGAGCGCTTTGATTCGCTCGACACGCGCCATCTCGAAAAGCTGAAGGAACACTGATGCCGCTCGAGATGCTGCTGCTGCTCGCCAGCCCGCTCGCCGGGGGGCTGGTGCTCGCGCTCACTGGGCACTGGCGGTGGGCTGCCGAAGCGAATGCGGCTTTCAGCGCCTTGACGTTTGCCGCGGCGGTGGCGCTGGTGACGCGGGTGGTCGCCGAGGGGCCCTTCGAGGCCCTGCAGCGCCAGTTCTTCGTTGACCCGCTGAATGTATTCCTGGTGGCGCTTACCGCTTTCGTCGGCATGACCACGGCGCTGTTCTCGCGGCCTTATATGCGGGTCGAGCGGCAGCACGGTCGGGTGTCCGACGGCGGCATGCGCCTGTACCACAGCATGTACCAGTTGTTCACCTTCACCATGCTGCTGGTGCTCACCACCAACAACCTGGGCATCATGTGGGTGGCGATGGAGGCTGCGACGCTGACCACCGTGCTGCTGGTGGCGCTGTACCGCAGCCATGCCTCGTTGGAAGCAGCCTGGAAATACTTCATCCTCTGTGGTGTCGGCATTGCCCAAGCGCTGCTCGGCACCATCCTGGTGTATTTTGCCGCCGAGAAAATTCTCGGCGCGGGACCAGACGCGCTGTTGTGGACCCAACTGGACACCGTCAAGGGCCAGCTCGATCCCGCCGTACTGTCGATCGCGTTCGTGTTCCTGCTGGTGGGCTACGGCACCAAAGTGGGTCTGGTGCCGCTGCACAACTGGCTGCCCGACGCGCACGCCGAGGGCCCGACGCCGGTTTCCGCGGTGCTCTCCGGCTTGCTGCTGAACGTCGCGCTGTATGCGCTGATCCGCTTCAAGGTCATCACCGATGGAGCGCTCGAGCGCCCCTTCGCCAGCAACCTGATGATGGGCTTCGGCCTGCTGTCGGTGGCGGTCGCGGCGCTGTTCCTTTCCCGCCAGCGCGATATCAAGCGCATGTTCGCCTACTCCTCCGTCGAACACATGGGTCTGATCACTTTCGCTTTCGGCCTGGGTGGACCGGTGGCGAGCTTCGCCGGCCTGCTGCACATGACCATGCATTCGCTCACCAAGAGCGCGATCTTCTTCGCCGTGGGTCACGCCACGCAAAAAGCGGGGACCCAGATCATGGCCGAGATCCGCGGCTTGATCCGCTTGAGCCCGACCATCGGCTGGGGTCTGACGCTGGGCACTGTCGCCATCCTCGGCCTGCCGCCCTTTGGCGTATTCGCAAGTGAATTCCTGATTCTCACGCAGGCCATCGCGCGCGCGCCCTGGGCGGCGCCGATCCTGCTGGTCTCACTGGGCATCTCGTTCGCCGCGATTCTCGGCAAGGTTCAGCCTATGGTGTTCGGCGAACCGCAACTGTCCTTGCTGTCGAAGTCCCGCCTGCCGTACCGGCCCGCGCTGCTGCCCGTGTTCGCCCACCTGCTGCTGGTGCTCATGTTCGGCCTCTACATGCCACCCTACCTGGCCAACTGGTATCGCCAGGCCGCGCTCCTGATCGGCTAAAGCCATGCAATCACCGATCGCAGGATTAATGCTCGAACCCCTGCCCGGCGCGGCGCCCGTCTGGCGTGCGCGCTGCGATCCGGGGCAGTGGCTGGCGGCCTGCCTAGCCATCGCCACCGCAGGCGGGCGGCTGGGATCGCTATGGGCTAGCGACGAACGTGATACGGGCAAGGAGCGCGCCGGCGCGCTGGGTGGCTACTCCGTACACGCCCTGATGGTCACCTATGACGGACTGCTGTGGCTCGATCTTCCCGTCAGCGCGCAGGTCGCTGGATACCCGGACTTGTCCGGCATCTTTCCCTGCGCTAGGCGCATGCAGCGTGCCGCATTTGATCTCGTGGGTTTGCGCGCATTGGCGCCAGACGGCACACCTCCGGACAGTCGCGGCTGGCTGCGGCACGGCGCCTGGAGCGCTGCGATCCATCCGCTGCGCCGCGATCTTGCGCTCACGGAGCAACTCGCGCCGGGCGATCCGCGCTACGCCTTCGTCGCCGTGGAGGGCGAAGGGGTGCACGAGATCGCGGTCGGTCCGGTGCACGCGGGCATCATCGAGCCGGGTCATTTCCGCTTTTCCATTGTCGGCGAGCGCGTGCTCAGGCTCGAGCAGCGCCTAGGCTACAAACACAAGGGTATCGAGAAACGCTTCGAATCGATGTCGCTGCTGGAAGGCGCGCGCCTCGCGGGACGCGTATCCGGAGATAGCACTGTGGCCTACGCGTGGGCCTACGCCATGGCGCTCGAAGGCATGGCCGGCGTGCGTCCGGGCAGCCGTGCCCTGCGCCTGAGGGCGCTGCTGCTTGAGCGCGAGCGCATCGCCAATCACTTGGGCGACTTGGGCTTCATCGGCAACGACGGCGGGCTCGCCTTTGGGCTGGCCCAGTTCTCACGCTTGAAGGAGGACCTGCTGCGCAGCAATGCTGCCCTGTTCGGCCACCGCTACATGATGGACCGCATTGTGCCCGGCGGCGTCGCCGTCGATCTGGAGACTGCGGGCAGGGACCGCTTGCTTGCCGAAGCCGACAGTCTGGAGGCCGAACTGCGCACCTTGCGCGCGATTTACTACGACCATGCCGGCCTGCAGGATCGATGTATCAACTGCGGCCGCCTTAGCCCGAAGACTGCGGCCGCCCTGGGTGTGGTTGGCCTTGCCGCACGCGCCAGCGGGCACGCCATGGACGCGCGCGTGCACCCCGGTTTTGCGCCCTACGATGAGTTTGTGCCCAAGCTCGCATCGCATCGCAACGGCGATGTCGCCGCGCGCATCGTGGTCCGCTTCGAGGAAATATTGGAGTCGCTGCAGCTCGAGCGCAGCTTGCTGCAGGCTCTGCCAAAGGGCGAACTTCAAGTCACGCTTGCCGAGCCCCCGCCGGGCGCCTGCGGCGTCGGCTGGGTCGAAGGCTGGCGCGGCGAGGTGCTGGTCGCGCTGCAGGCCGGCCCCGCAGGGCGGGTGCGACGCTGCCACCCGCACGATCCATCGTGGCAGAACTGGCCCGCGCTGGAGCACGCGGTGCTCGGCAATATCGTGCCGGACTTCCCGCTGATCAACAAGTCGTTCAACTTGTCCTATGCGGGAGCGGATCTGTAACCATGCAGAAGATTCTTTTCCAGATCGCCCGCACCGGCATCATCAGCGAACCAGCGAGCGCAGCGGACGAATCGCTACGGCGGATCCCTGGCCGGCTGAACGACGAAGTACTCAGGCTTCTCGGGCGCGCCCTCGCCATCCGCCACGTGGACGCTGGCTCCTGCAACGGCTGCGAACTGGAGATACACGCCACCAACAATCCGTACTACAACCTCGAGGGCCTGGGAATCAAGTTCGTCGCCAGCCCCAGGCACGCAGACATGCTGCTGGTCACCGGGCCAGTCTCACGAAACATGGAAGAGGCGCTGCGCCGAACCTACGAGGCGATGCCCGAACCAAAGCTGGTGGTGGCGATCGGCGACTGCGGCTGCGACGGCGGGATTTTCGGCGAGAACTACGCCAGTTGCGGGCGGGTCGCCAACGTGATCCCGGTGGACGTCGCGGTGCCCGGCTGCCCACCGGAACCAAACGCCATCATCCAAGGAATCCTGACCGCGGTGAGCGTGGCCAGGGGTTGAGCAGCACCCGTGCTGGGGGATTGAGCGTCAGCTCCTGCCGCCGCAGCTTGTCGGCATGGAAGCGTTCGGGTAGCCGCGGCAGGTCCAGGAGACCTTGCCGCCTTCCAGTTTCGGTGTCAGGGAAATTTCGATCGCATTCTTCTCGTTCCAGCCGCGTATCGCGCCGTTGACTTCGGCGATCCACTTGAGTTCGCCGAATTTGGGGTCTTTCCTGGAGGGGACCTTGAGGTTGCCGGCGGCGCCCGCCAGGCTGCCTGCCTTCCCAGCAGCTGCAGCGATCTGTTGCTTGGGCGCCTCCGCTCCCGCGATCAACGCCTGCGCCGCTTCCTTGGCTTCAGCACCAGACATCCCCGGCAGTACAAACGAGACGGCGACGAATCCGACCAGTGCAAGTCCGGCGATGACCAACAAAACTGCGCGCATGTTTTTCCCCGTTTCCTAGTACTGCGCTGCACTTTACCACGGCACGGAAAGGCTTACACCCTGGCCCGCGGCATAGCCCGCAGCAAGGCACTACAGCGAGTTCGAGCAGCTGCCCACCGCCTAGCTACCCGGAGTATTGAATCCCGATACTTCCGCCGCTGCCGTTGCGGCCAACCGGGCGCCATGGGAAAAAGGCATCTGACACCACCTGCTATCGGAGACCGCCATGTTCGCCACCCTGACGCTGCCGGCTAAAAATAATCTGCCCCCCGGCAGTGCACGCCGATGCTCCGGGTGCGCTCCGCCGACGACCTGCGCAGCGCGCTCAGGCAAGCGCGCGAACATGCTATCAATCTGGACGGCTCGGGGATGGATCGGGTGCTGCACCTCGACAGCAAGCGGGGCCTGCTCGAATTGCAGGCCGCCACCGCCTGGACCGAACTTGCTGACTACCTCGCCTTGCGCGGCATTGCCATCGACGCATTCGCGCGCATGCCGGGTGCGCCGGCCACGGTAGGCGAGGCGGTGGCGCAGGCGGCGGCCGGCCCCGACGGACTACCGGTTTCAGCGCATGTCGCTGCGCTCACCCTATTCACGCCCGATGGTGAAATGCGGCGTGCCGATCGTCATGGCAACCGTGAGCTTTTTCGCCTCGCCTTGGGCGGCCACGGCGTGATCGGCGTGCTCTACAGCGTGACGCTGTCGATCGCGTCCCTGCTGAAGAGCGCGGCGGCGGCGACAGAACCAGTTGAACTGCGCATCGATGAAGCAGGCGCCGCGCAGTCTCCTGCTTGTTCGATCGAATGCCTGCTACCGCCGGCCGCGCTCGATGCGTACTTGCAGGACGTGCGCTTACTCGCTGAGGAGAGAAGGATCACGCTGCACGGCATCACCGTGCGCCGCTATCAAGCCGAGACCGAAACCCGCTTGCCCTGGGCTAGGCAGGAATGGGCCGGCGTGGCTGTGCGCTTTGGCAGCAAAACCACGCTCGGCGCCAGCGTTGCCGCGACCGAGGTGCGCCGCGCCCTGCTGACCGCGGCCCTCAGCCACGGCGGCTCGTTCCCGATCCGCGATCTACGCGACGCCACGCGCCAACAGCTGGAAACCTGCTACCCGACGATCAACGAGTTCTTAGCTGACAAGCGCCGCAGCGATCCGACCGAACGCTTGCAGAACCCATGGTACCGAGGACTGCTGGCAACCATGCGCAGCGAACCCTGCGCGGTGCGTTGGGGAAAAACAGACTAACGCACGGGTGCGTTCCTCTCACGGACATTACGTCCATATTGGAACTGCACCGCCTCGGGTGACAGCCACGCAGATAGTTCGCCGAGCAGGAGATCGTCTGGCTGAACCCGCCAGGCGTCCCCCAGGGCTACGTCGCAGCTCACCCCGTCCTTCTCGCAGTGGACCAGGACCCGGCAACCACTCTCACCCGCCGCGCGGTACGGCGCCAGCATGTCCATCAGCCGTTTAGGAGCACGCGTCTTGTCGGTGCCACCGTTCATCGTGATCCGCAAGCA
>SHXK01000038.1 GCA_009693335.1 Betaproteobacteria bacterium
GCGTAGGTCTCGAACAAATCGGCGGCCATGCCAGCGCAGTCGCCGACGTTATCGCCGACGTTGTCGGCGATCACCGCCGGATTGCGCGGGTCGTCCTCCGGAATTCCGGCCTCGACCTTGCCGACCAGATCGGCGCCGACATCCGCGCCTTTGGTGAAGATGCCGCCGCCCAGTCGGGCAAAAATAGAAATCAGCGAACCGCCGAAACCCAGACCAATCAACGGGTGGATGATATGCGCGAGGTTGGTCTTGTCGTGCGCGTTGGCATACAGGAATGCAAAATAGCCGGCAACGCCGAGCAGCGCGAGTCCCACCACCAGCATGCCAGTAATGGCACCGCCGCGGAAAGCGATGTTGAGCGCTTCATTGAGGCCGGTACGCGCCGCTTCCGCAGTGCGTACGTTGGCGCGCACCGACACATTCATGCCGATGTAACCGGTGGCCCCGGATAGCACAGCGCCGATAACGAATCCCGCGGCGCTGTAGCCGTCGAGGAAAATCGCGATCAGCACCGTCAGCACCAAGCCGACCAGGCCGATGGTCAGATACTGGCGGTTCAGATAGGCGCTGGCGCCTTCGCGCACCGCGCCGGCAATTTCGCGCATGCGTTCGTTGCCCTCAGGCTGCGCGAGGATCCATTTGATCGAGACTACGCCGTACAGAATTGCGATCGCGGCGCACGCGAGCGCGAAGATGATGCCACCGGACATGCTGATTCCCCCTGAAAAGAGGGCGCATTCTAGCAGGACAAGGCGGCGATCGTACGTTCGCGGATGCTCTCCACGTTACCCAGCCCGGAAATCTTCCGGTAGCGCGGGGCACCAGCGTTGCCCGCGGCGGCCCAGCGGGAGTAAAAATCAACCAGCGGCCGCGTCTGCGCCTGGTACACCTGCAGCCGCCTTTTGACAGTCTCCTCGCGATCGTCGTCGCGCTGCACCAGGGGTTCGCCAGTGACATCGTCCCGGCCTTCGACCTTGGGCGGTTTGAATTTCACGTGATAAGTCCGGCCCGAAGCGAGGTGCGCGCGACGACCACTCATGCGAACAATGATTTCCCCGACCGGAACATCGATCTCGAGCACGTAGTCGATCACCACCTGCGCATCGCGCATCGCCTCGGCCTGCGGGATGGTGCGGGGGAAACCGTCGAACAAATAACCTGGCGCGCAGTCGGGCTGCATCAGCCGCTCCGTGACCAGGCCGATGATGATCTGATCCGACACCAGCGCGCCCGCAACCATGACTTTCCCGGCCGCCAGGCCGAGCGGCGTCCCCGCTTTGAGCGCCGCGCGCAGCATGTCGCCGGTGGATATCTGCGGGATGCCGAAGTGCGCGGTCAGGTAGGTGGACTGGGTGCCCTTGCCCGCCCCCGGAGGGCCTAAAAGAATCAGCCTCATGGAACCATTCTACGCACGGCCTCGAGGTCCTGCGGCGTGTCCACCCCGGGCAGGATCTCGGCCTTGCTGACCACCACGGCAATCCGATAGCCGTGCCACAGGGCCCGCAACTGTTCCAGGGATTCAGTTATTTCCTCGGGACTGGGCTTCAGCGCGGAAAATTTCTTCAGGAACCCCGCGCGATAAGCATAAATGCCCGCGTGCCGGTACCAGCTGCCGCCGGGTTCTCTCGGAAAGGGAATCTGCGAGCGCGAGAAATACAGCGCACAGCCGGCAGCATCGAGCACCACCTTGACCACGTTCGGGTTGGCCAGCGCCGCCGCGTCGTGGATCGGATGGCAGGCGGTGGCGATGCTCGCTTCGGGGTTGCGCTCCAGCGTGGCGGCGACTTCCCCGATCAGAGCCGGATCGATCAGCGGCTCGTCGCCCTGCACGTTGACCACGATCTCCTTGGCGCCCAAGCCCAGAGCGTCCGCCGCTTCGGCGATCCGGTCGGTACCCGAAGAATGGTCAGCGCGCGTCATGAGCGCGCGGTGCCCGTGCTCCTGCACTGCTTGCAGAATTCTTTCATCATCGGTGGCGACCGCCACGCTCACCGCACCGCTTGCCGCGGCGCGCTCGCAAACCCGCACCACCATGGGTTTGCCGCCGAGATCCGCCAGCGGCTTGCCGGGAAAACGGCTGGCAGCGTAGCGCGCCGGAATCAGGACATGAAAGCTCAGGCCACTTCCTCTTCGGCAGGAAGTTTGCGCGCGTCTTCCTCGAGCATCACCGGAATGCCATCCTTGACCGGAAAAGCAAGACGGTCGGCCTTGCAAATCAGTTCAGCGGCGGCCTGACGGTAGGACAGGGGCCCCTTGCAGATCGGGCAGACCAGAATTTCAAGCAGCTTTGTATCCACTCAGCTTCTCCAGCAGCCAGCGTTCGAAGGCGGGATCGAGCGACGCACTCACCGGGAACACCCAGTGATTTTCTTTCGCCAAACGCCGACATTTTACCGCGTCCTTTTCGGTCATCACGACCGGCATCTGGTCGCCGAAATCCAGGTCCTCGGCGCGAAACCAGTGGTGATCCGCAAACGCATGCGGCACCGGCTGCAGGCCCAAGCGCGCCAAGTGCCGGAAAAAACGTTGCGGATCGCCGATGCCCGCGACCGCATGCACTTTCTGGCCACGGAAGGATTGCACCGGCCGGACATCGTGCGCGTCAGTGAGCCGGACCAGGGTCTCGCCTTGCAACTGCATCGCATAGCCTTTGACTGCCGCGCACTCGTGGGTGACCACCGCGTCGACAGACGACAAACGCGCAGGAGACTCACGCAGTGGACCCGCGGGCAGGAGGAAACCATTGCCGAAACCGCGCCCGTCCACCACACAGATCTCGAGGTCGCGCGCGAGTGCGTAATGTTGCAAACCGTCGTCGGTCACGATGACGTCGCATTCCGGGTACTGCTCGAGCAACCTGCGGCAGGCCACAGCGCGTTCAGGCCCCACCCACACCGGGCAGCCGCCGCGGCGCGCCAGCAAAATCGGCTCGTCGCCGACTTCGGCCGGATCCGCAACGCTGTTCGCCTCTCTTGGCGCCCCGCCTT
Organism: Betaproteobacteria bacterium; assembly: GCA_009693335.1. Classification (GTDB taxonomy): domain Bacteria; phylum Pseudomonadota; class Gammaproteobacteria; order Burkholderiales; family SG8-39; genus RBG-16-66-20. Next base: position 2,988 of record SHXK01000038.1, read on the forward strand.
TGGCCGCTGCGGAACCGCCGTAGCCCCGCGAGACGATGCCGGGTTGCCATTGGTGCTGCCGCAGGAGTTCGACGATGCGCAGCACCAGTGGCGTCTTGCCACTGCCGCCGACCGTAAGGTTGCCGACCACGATCACGGGAACGCCCGGGTGTTTTGATTCAAGGATGTTGATGCGGTAAAGCCAACGACGCAGGCAAACGAGCACCCCGAAGGCCAAGCTCGCCGGCCACAGCAGACTAGCCACGGCGCCGCGACGGCTCCAGTGCTTCACTACTTCGTGGACTGCGTGGTGAAGGTGATCTGCGTCAGGCCGGCGACACGCGAGGCTTCCATCACTCGAATCACCGACTGGTGGGTGGCGGTGGCATCGGCGCTGATGATGACGATAGGCTCGCGCAGGCCGGCGCCGGCGCGGCGCAGTTCCCCGGCCAGCTGCTCGACACTGGCGAACTCCACAGCGGCTTTATTAACCACGTACTGGCCCTTGGCGTTCACCAGCACGCTTACCTCGCCCGGGCGCTCGAGCTGCTTTTCGGCGTCGGCCGTGGGCAAGTTGATCTGCAACTCGGTGTACTTCGAGTAGGTGGTGCTGATCATGAGAAAGATCAGGATCACCATCATGACGTCGATCAGGGGCACGAGGTTGATCTCGGGCTCTTCCTTGTAGCGGCCGCGCTGGAAGTTCATGGCGGCGCTATGGAGACTTGGCCAGGTAGCCCTCGCGTTCGCCGTGCACGATGTCGATCAGCTTGGAGGCCGCCTGCTCCATCAGCACCACGAATCCGTCCACCTTGTTCTTGAAGTGGCGGTAGAAAATCAGCGACGGAATCGAGATCGCGATACCGGCCGCGGTGTTGTAGAGGGCGATCGAGATGCCGTGGGCAAGCTGCTGCGGATTGGTGCCGCCCGGCGCTTGCGAGCCGAAAATCTCGATCATGCCCACCACCGTGCCGAAGAGACCGAGCAGCGGCGCGGCGGTGGCGATGGTGCCCAGAGTCGTGAGGAAGCGCTCCAGATTGTGCGCCGTGGCGCGTCCCGCCTCCTCGATTGCCTCTTTCATCACGTGGCGCGGGCTCTTTTCGTTCCTCAGGCCGGCCGCCAGCACTTCGCCCAGCGGCGAGTCTTGCGCGAGCTTGTCGAGGACCTGGGCGCTCAAGCCCTGGCGCATGTATACCGCCGTCACCTGCTCCAGCAAGGTGGGGGGAACGATCTTCACGACGCGCAGCGAGACCGAGCGCTCAATAATCAGGGCCACCGCGATGATGGAGGTCAACAGCAGCGGCCAGATTGGCCAACCCGCAGCCTGGATGATGGCAAACAAGGCGCTATCCTTAGTAACGTAATTGCATTTTGGCTGTGCGGACTTTAGCCAAACTGCATCTGCTCGGCAACTTAGGTCACTCGATATCCACAAAAGCTGTGGATAAGTTTGTGGATTATCCCTGAATGCACAGGTGCGTCATTCTTGAGATGCGCCAGAAGATGGTGGTGAGTAAATTTTCATCAGGTGTTTTCATATTAAAAACAGCCCTTTACGTATAGAAATCAGGCTCCGCAAAGAATCCTTACACATGCCCCGGGCGCAGCGCCTCGCGTGTGGATTAGTGTAGTCTGGACGCCCCCATGGAGCTTGACTTTCCCCCTGCTGGCGCGCCCGTTTTGAGCGTGTCCCAGTTACTGCGCAGCGCCCGCGACTTGCTGGAGCGCCGCTTCCCCCTGCAATGGATCGGGGGCGAGATCTCGAACCTGCGTCCGGCTGCCTCGGGCCACCTTTATTTCACCCTCAAGGACGAAGCCGCCCAAGTCGACTGCGTGATGTTCAAGAGCCGTGCCGCGGTCCTTGACTGGGCGCCGGCCGACGGCCTGCAGGTCGAGGTACGGGCCCTGGTGACCCTGTACGAGCCGCGTGGCCGCTTCCAGCTGAATGTTGAGGGGATGCGCCGCGCCGGACTTGGAGCCCTCTACGAGCGCTTCCTGAAGCTCAAAGAGCAGCTCACCCGCGAAGGCCTGTTCGAGCCGGAGACGAAACGCCCGCTCCCGGTTTATCCGCGTCAGATCGGCGTGGTCACTTCGCTCGCAGCGGCGGCGCTGCGCGACGTCCTGACGACGCTGCAACGCCGCAACCCGTCGATTCCGGTGCTGGTCTATCCGGCGCCGGTGCAGGGCGAAGGCGCCGCCGCGAAGCTGGTGCAAGCGCTGGCCATCGCCAACGCGCGCGCCGAGTGCGACGTGCTGCTGCTGGTCCGCGGCGGCGGCTCGATCGAGGATCTGTGGCAATTCAACGAAGCCGCGCTTGCCCGCGCGATCCGTGCCTCCGCCATCCCCATCGTCGTCGGCGTCGGCCACCAGACCGATTTCACGATTGCCGACTTCGCCGCCGACCAACGCGCGCCCACGCCCACCGCTGCCGCCGAACTGGTCAGCCCGTTGCGTTCCGCCCTGCGCGCGCGTCTGGCGGAGCTCGCTGCGCGAATTTCGAAGGAAACCTCGCGCCAACTCGAATACGCCATGCAAGCGGTGGATGCGCTCGCCAAGCGCCTCGTCCACCCCGCCGAGCGCCTGCGCACTTCCCGCCTGCTCCTGGACCAGCTCGCCACCCGGCTTGCTACTGCCACCGCACGCCGCTTCGAACAGCTCGCTGCGCGCATCACCCTCGCCAAGGCCAGCCTCGCCAACCTCGACCCCACCGCAGTCCTCGCCCGTGGCTACAGCCTGACGCTAACGATGAACAACGAAATCCTGCGGGATGCCTCCCAGGTCGCGGCGGGTGAGCACATTGTCACCACCCTCGCCAAAGGCAAGCTCGAAAGCCAGGTCCTAAAAACCCTCCGCTAGCAGGGGGGGTAACGGGAGGAACCAACATGACGGCGGCTGCAAATATCGCAATCGGATTGGTGGCCTTGCTGCACGCTTATTTTATGGTTCTGGAGATGTTCCTCTGGGATCAGCCCTTGGGCAGGCGCATCTTCAAACTGACGCCCGAGTTCGCGGCGGCCTCGGTGCGGCTGGCGGTCAACCTGGGCCTCTATAACGGCTTCCTCGCGGCCGGGCTGCTGTGGGGGCTTGCCATGGGCGCTGCGGGCCTACAGGTGAAGGTGTTTTTTCTCAGTTGCGTCGTAGTGGCCGGGCTGTTCGGCGGTGTCACCTTGAGCCGCTTGATGCTCTTCGTGCAGGCGATCCCGGGAATCATTGCCCTGGCGCTGCTGCTGGAGTCGTGAGGCCCGCCGCCATCGCCGGTCTATAATTTCTCGACCATGGGCAATCGGCTGTCAAAAATCGCTACGCGCACCGGCGACCGGGGTGAAACCGGCCTGGGCGACGGCACGCGGGTCGCCAAGGACTCGGCTCGCATCCAGGCGCTGGGTGACATCGATGAGCTGAATTCAAGCATTGGTGTGTTACTGGCGGAAAAGATGCCCGCCAAGGTGAGCGCAGCACTGCTGCACATCCAACACGGCTTGTTCGATCTGGGCGGTGAGGTCTGCATCCCGGGCCATACGATGGTCACCGAGGCACACGTGGCGCATCTGGATGAGCTGCTGGCAACCTATAACCAGCGCTTGCCCGCGTTGAAGGAATTCATTCTGCCAGGCGGCACCCGTGCCGCTGCCCTTGCCCACCTCGCACGCACCGCCTGTCGGCGGGCCGAGCGCAGCCTGGTGGCCCTCGGCCGGGCCGAACCAGTGGGCGAGCGCGCGCGCCAATACCTGAACCGGCTCTCAGATCTACTGTTCGTCCTCGGACGCGTGCTCAACCGCGCCGGCAAGCGCGGCGACGTACTGTGGCGCCACGAGCGCAAGAAAAAATCCTGAGCCAGCAAAGCGCGTGGGCCGGCTAGAATCCGCCCATGCCTCCCCTGCCGCGACCGCGTTTTTCTCGCCCGCATTTTCCTCGCCCACGCGCGCTCCTCTTCGACGTGTTCGGCACGGTCGTGGACTGGCGCGGCTCACTCCTCCGCGAGTGCCGCGCTCTGGGCCGCGACAAGAAGATTGCCGTTGACTGGGACGCCTTCGTCGACGCCTGGCGCGCCGGCTACCAGCCGGCCATGGCGCAGGTGCGCTCGGGCGAGTTGCCGTGGATGAATATCGACCAGCTGCATCGCATGATCCTCGACGAACTGCTCGGGCGCTTCGGTATCGACGGCCTCACCGAGGACGAAATCGACCACCTCAATCGCGTCTGGCATCGGCTCGAGCCCTGGCCCGAGGCGCGCCGCGGCTTGGCCTTGCTCAAGCGCCGCCATGTGATTGCGACGCTCTCGAACGGCAATGTCGCCTTGCTGGTCAACATGGCCAAACACGGCCGCCTGCCGTGGGATACGGTGCTTTCGGCGGAACTGTTCCACCACTACAAGCCCGATCCGCAGACCTACCTCGGTGCCGCGGCGATGCTGGGCTTCGAGCCTGCCGAGGTGATGATGGTGGCGGCGCACAAGGATGACCTGCGCGCGGCGCAGGCCTGCGGCCTGGCCACGGCATTCGTGCGCCGGCCGCGCGAGAAAGGCCCGCGCGTGAAAGTTGATGTGACCGCCGAGCCGTCCTTCAGTTACAACGCCAAGGATTTCGTCGATCTCGCCAAGAGAATGGCGGACGCCGAACTAAAACCCCGGGAGAAATAATCATGGTCGAGATCAAGATCGAGAATGTCGAAGCGCTGGGCAAGCCGCTGGGCCAGTACTCGCACCTGACGCGGGTCAAGGGCGCCTCGGAGACGCTGTATATCGCCGGCATGATCGCCCCGGGCGAGGATTTCGACGCCCAATGCAGCGGTGTTTTCCGTCAGATCGAGATCGCGCTCAAATCGGCGGGCGCGGGCTGGGGCAACGTCGCGCAGTTCACGACCTACCTGGTGCACTCACAAGACATCCCCAAGTTCATGGCCTGGCGCCTACGCGAATTCCCGAAACTCTTCGCCGACGGTAAATACCCGCCCAACACCCTCCTCATCATCGACCGGCTGGTCGGCGAGCAATACCTGCTCGAGGTGCAGGCCATCGCTGCCCTCTAACAGTATCGCTAGCAGGAACGCACTCGTGCGTTAGAGGAACGCCCTCGTGCGTTAGGACCGATGCGACTGATCTTCCGCTTGGAAGGCTTGCTCGCGCTTCTTGCGCAGCGCGGGCAGGGCGATGATCACCAGCAGCACGAACGAGGCGAGCAGGAAGCCCATGCTGATCGGCTTCGAAGGGCTGATGAAGACGAACGGATCGCCACGCGACAGGAGCATCGCGCGTCGCAGGTTCTCCTCCATCAAGGGCCCGAGGATGAAACCCAAGATCAGCGGCGCCGGCTCGCAGCCCAGCTTTACACAGACGTAGCCCAGCAGGCCAAAGCAGGCCATCAGGAAACAGTCGAAAGGCTGGTTGGAGATGCTGAACACGCCGATCGCCATGAACAGCAGGATCGAGGGATAGAGGATCCGGTACGGCACCGTAAGCAGCTTGATCCACATGCCGATCAACGGCAGGTTGAGGACTATCAGCATCAGGTTGCCGACCCACATCGAGGCGATCATTCCCCAGAACAACTGGGGCCGTTCGGTCATCACCTGCGGTCCGGGCGCGATACCCTGAATCATCATGGCGCCGATCATCAGCGCCATCACCGGGTTGGACGGAATGCCGAGCGTGAGCAGCGGGATGAATGAGGTCTGCGCGCCGGCGTTGTTGGCTGCTTCGGGGGCGGCCACGCCTTCGATCGCGCCCTTGCCGAACTGGGCCGAGTTGACCGAAATCTTCTTCTCAAACGTGTAGGCGCCGAAAGACGCCAGCAACGCGCCGCCGCCGGGCAGGATGCCGAGCGCCGAACCGAGCACAGTGCCGCGGAGGATCGGGGCGATCATGCGCTTGAAATCCTCTTTGGTGGGCATCAGCCTGCCGACCTTGGTGGTGAACACCTCGCGGTGCTCTTTTTGCTCCAGGTTGGCGATGATCTCGCAGATGCCGAACATGCCCATCGCCACCGTGACGAAGCCGATGCCATCGGCCAATTCCGAAATGCCGAAAGCGAAGCGCAGCACGCCCGAATTGACATCGGTGCCCACCAGTCCCAGCAGGAGCCCCAGGATCACCATCGCGATTGCCTTGATGAGCGAGCCGTGCGCCAGCACCACCGCCGCGACCAGGCCCAACACCATCAGCGAGAAGTACTCCGCAGGACCAAACTTCAACGCCACCTCGGCCAGCGGTGGCGCAAACAAGGCGACCACCAGGGTCGAGACACAGCCGGCGAAGAACGAGGCGATGGCCGCGGTGGCAAGCGCCGGACCGGCGCGGCCCTGGCGCGCCATCTGGTAGCCGTCCAGACAGGTGACCACCGAAGACGATTCGCCCGGCAGGTTGATCAGGATCGCGGTGGTCGAACCGCCGTATTGCGCACCGTAGTAGATGCCAGCCAGCATGATCAGCGCGGCGATCGGTGCCAGGTTGAAGGTCACCGGCAGCAGCATGGCGATGGTTGCTACCGGCCCGATGCCCGGCAGCACGCCGATCAGCGTGCCGAGCAGCACGCCGATCAGGCACATGATGATGTTGAACGGCAGGGTCATCGTCATGCCGCCCAGCGTGATCGCCTGCAGCTTGAAAACTTCGATGAAACCGATCGCCAGATTACCGAAAATGTCTTCCATGGCGTCCCCTAGCGGATCGGACAGATATCGATGAACGCTGGGCAGATCGGGAAGGGCAGCGACAGCGCCTTCACGAACACCAGCACCGAAAAGATCACCAGCACCACCGCCATGATCGCGACCTCTTTCAACTTGAACTCATGCCCGCCGTAGGCGCTGATGAAGACCAGCGCCATGGAAGCGAGCACCAGACCGAGCGGTTTGAGCAAGTAGGCAAAAGCCAGGCTCGAGACGGCGATGAACAGCAGCGGCCGGAAGTGGAATTTCGCCACCTTCGGCCCTGCCTCGATCACCGAATCGAGCAGCACCATGAGGCCAAGGACGGCGAGCATACCGCCAAGCACCACTGGGAAGTAGGCCGGCCCCATGCGCACTGAGCTACCCATCTGGTAGCCGCCGATCAGCTTGGCACCCACGATCCGGTCGATGAATTCGGGTGTGCCTAGCGCAAAGGTGATGAAGAACAGGCCAAAGGCGATAAACATCAGCCCGGCCCAGCAATCCTGCTGACTCTTGATTTTCATTCCCCGTCTCCTCGAGCGCGTTCTCTTTTCCCTGGTCCCGGTATTGCGCCGGGTGGACAGAACCGCTCCTCAGCGGCGAGTGTAGCATGGGGTCTGTGATACTGCGCTGCGCCACCGTCGGCAGTCAGGATTTCTTTCATATTTTTAGCAACGCCGGCAACCAGGACACCAGTTGCGGCGCTGCGATCAACAAGCCGACCAGAACAAAATCAGCTACCAGAAAAGGCAGCGTGCCCAGGTAAATGCGCGCCGCCGGGATTTCGGGGTGCTGCGCCTGAATCACGAACACGGTCATCCCGGTGGGCGGGCTGATGAGGCCAATGGTGCACATCACGGTGACGAAGATGCCAAACCAGATGCCGTCGTAACCAATGCCCAGGATCAGCGGCAGAGTCACCGGCACCGTGATCAGGATGGTGCTGACTTCGTCGAGAAAGGTCCCCAGCAGTACGTACAGTGCCGTTACCGCGAGCAGGATCCACCCCGGGCTGATGCCGGATCCCTGGACCCAGCGCGCAACCTCGTTGGGAAACTGGGTCAGCACAATGAAGCGCGAGAAAATGAAAGCGCCCACGACGATGAAGAAAATGGCTGCGGTGGTATAGACGGTCTCCAGCATCGCCTGCGCCAGCCCGCGCCAATCCATCTGGCGCGTCAGAAATGCAATCAGGATGGCAACGAAGGCCGCCACCGCCGCCGCCTCGGTGGGCGAGAACCAGCCCAGGTAAATACCGAATACGGCGAAAAAGAACAGGACGCCCAGCTTCCACATGCCCAACGACGCCCGCAGGCGCGCCGCCAGCTTCATGCCCGGCACGCGGGGCACCCAGTCAGGGCGCAACCACGCGACCACCCACACCGCAGCCACGTAGAGCGCAGCCAACACGAATCCGGGCACGAAGGCTGCGGCGTAGAGCCGGGGTAAGGACTGCTCCGCGACGATGGCGTAGATCGCCAGCAACACCGAGGGTGGGATCAGTACGTCCAGAGTGCCCGCCGAAGCGACGCAACCGGCTGCAAAAGCCCGATCGTAGCCGTGGCGTTTCATCTCCGGGATCGCCACCTTGGAGAAAGTCGCCGCCGTCGCGATCGATGAGCCGCAGATAGCGCCGAAGAGGGCACAGGCGCCGATGGTGGCGTTAGCCAGCGCGCCGCGCATGCCCGAAAACACTGCGTTCGAAGCTTCGAACAGTTCCTTCGCCATATTGGCGCGCGCCGCCACCGCGCCCATCAGGATGAACAAGGGAATCACCGACAGCGAGTACGCGCTCGCCAGGTTAAAGGGCACCGTGCCGAACATTTTCAGCGCTGTGGCCCAACCATCGAGCGCAGCGTAACCGCACAGGCCGCTGGCGGCGAGCGCCAGCGCGATCGGCAGGCGCGCGAAAATCAGCGCCAGCAGCCCGAGGACGCCGAGGATACCAATGGCCGCGACGCTCATTTAATTTTTGGCAAGCACATCGCCGCGGCCACAACACTGCCGCCGAGCATGCCTGCGAGCACCGGTATCCAGTACCAGATGCGCGCGAGCGCGAGGTCAGCAGTCACGTCATTGAACACCAGCGTATCGCGCGCCGCAATCCCTCCCTGCCAGGCCATCACCGCCAGCAGCAGCGCCCCCAGCATCCCGGCCATGCGTCGCAATAGCGGCGCCCAAGCAGGCGCCAAACCATCGACCAGATCGACGACGATGTGCTCGTCGCGCAGAAACACCGCGGGCAAAGCCAGAAAGAAGGTGCAAGCGAGCAGCAGCTCGACGATTTCCAAGGTGCCGCGTATCGGCTGGTTTAGCGCCGTGCGTAGCACCACGTCAGCGACGGTCAGCAACATCATCGCCGCCAGCGCCGCACCGGCAACCCAGCCGCAGGTCGCCGCCGCGACGGCCCGCCAGCCCGTCACGCGGTCAATTCCAGAAGTTCTTCGAGGTCTTCGCGTGTTGCTCCGACAGGCCGCGCATCCTCTGGTAGACCGCGCTCGCGGGCAGCCCCTTGGCATCCATCTCCTTGATGTGCTTGGCGGAGAGTTCAGCGCCGATCTTGCGCAGCCTGGCGCTCTCGGCCTCAGTGAACCGTATGGCCTCGCCGCCGCTGTCCATCAGCGCCTTCTTGCCCGGCACATCGAGGGCGTCCCAGGCTGCGCCAATTTCTTTTTCCTTGCCGGTGGTGCTGTCTAGCACCAGCTTTTTCAGATCCGGCGACAGCTTGCCCCAGAAGTCCTCATTCAGCGCCAAGCCGAAGCTGGTCATGTAGGCGTAGAGCTCGGTCGAGTACTTGACGATGCCGCCCAACTTGAAAGCGATGCCAGCACCGCCGTAGTCCATGAAAGCGCCGTCGATGGTGCCCTTGGCAAGCTGCTCGGCAATCTCGGTCGGCGGCACCCCTACCGGCGTCGCGCCCAGCGCCTGGACGAAATCGCGCACGGTGGGCGAGGCAAAGCGCAGCCGCATACCCTTGAAATCGTCCAGGGTGCGGATCGGTTTCTTGGTGGTGTGCGGCCCGCCGGGTTGGTGGGTAAAGAGCAGCAACACCTTGACACCCTTGTGCTCGCTGTCGAGATACTTGGCTCGCAACTCGGCGTCGTTGATCACTTTGATGCCGATCTCGGCGCTACCCGCCATGAACGGCAGGTTGATGATTTCGGTCAACGGGAAGCGGCCCGGCGTACCGCCATGCAGGAACCACGACGCGTCGGCCTGACCGGTACGCGCGAAATCGTAGTGCCCCGGCGTCGGCCCCATCTGCGCCGCGGGAAAACGCTTCACCGCGATACGACCGCCAGAGTCCTTCTCCAACCGCTCCGACCACTTCACCAGCCACTGCGCCATCGCGTGATGGTCGCCAACGAAATAAGCCAGCTTCATCTCGATCTTCTGCTGCGCCTGAGCGCCGGCTGAAATACCCACCGCGACAAGTGCCGCGAGCGCGGCAGCAATGTATGAACGTGCCAACTTCATGGGGTCTCCTCCCTCAATGAACTTGGCGATCATTATACGCAGGCGCTGAGAGGGCAAACTCCACCGCAAAGCGTAGGTGCGCGCCACCTCATCATCACCGCAACAGCCCGGATCGCTGCAAACGCAAGACGTCCTCGGGCCGGTCCACATCCCACAAAGTGCGTAGTTCCTGCCAGCGCCAGCCCAGCGCCTGCAACCGACAGCGCGTTTGTGCCAGCACCTGCGGGCTGCCCCACGGGATGCCGTCGAACAAGCGCCTGGAAACCTGGCGCACGCCGATCAGCGGGTAACCGCCGTCCTCGGCGGGCACCAGCACCGCGTCGTAGCCCTCACGCAAGGCCCGCGCGGCAGCGCGCAGGTCCGCGGGCTTCAGCGCCGGACAGTCGCTGCCAATCAGCACCGCGTAGGCATGGCGCCGCAGTGCCTGTGCCAGCGCGCGGTACATGCGCTCGCCAAGATTGCCTGTGCCCTGGGATCGAAGGCCAACGCCGAAGCGTTGTTTATTCTTCATGAAAAAGGGTTGGTTAATTCCGGGCGAACAATACAAATCAATATGGTCGAATCCCGCAGCCAGCGCAGTCCTCAAGGTCTTTTCCACCAGACGGGCATGCAGCTGCGCCGCGCCCTCGTCGCCCAGCAGCGGCACCAAGCGCGTCTTCGCGCGCCCGGGCTCGGGCGCCCGCGCGAAGACGATGAGCGCCGACTCAGGCCTTGTTGCCGTAACGCCGCGCAAGTTCATCCGGGGCCGCACCGAGAAAATACGCCAGGCGCAGCCGCCACATCAGGAACATGGTGCGCAGGACGCCGTGCTGTTGCCAACGGCGGCCCGAGCTGACCACCTTGCTGCGCAGGCAGGCGGGCCGCGAATGCCGCTTCATGATGATGCTGAACGCGACGTCCTCCATCAGCGCGATATCCGGAAAGCCGGGAAACACCTCGCGGCGCACGAAAATCGCTTGGTCGCCGGTCGCAATACCGGTGAGGCGCGAGCGCAGGTTCATGAAAAACGCGATCACCGTCAACAGCGGCGAAGCGCCTGCTAGCATCACATCGAAGCGACCCCAGGCATGTTGCGCCAGCGCCGCCAACACCAGCGTTGCGGCCTGCGGCGGCAAGCGTGTGTCGGCGTGCAGGAACAGCAGCGCATGCCCGCTCGCCGCAGCAGCGCCGGCGTTCATCTGCCGCGCCCGCCCGCGCGGCGCCTCGACTAGCAGATCGACAAACGGCCGAGCCAGTTCGCGGCTGCCGTCCTCGCTGCCCCCGTCCACCACGATCACCTGATGGCCCTGCGCACGCAGCGGCGCGAGCGCGCCAAGCACAGCCACGATGCCGGCCGCCTCGTCCAGCACCGGAACGATGACCGACAACCTCACTTACGAAGGTCGTTCAGCGAACAGCTTGCTCATCCCAGCCTCCAGGCATGAAACTTCCGCGCCAACCGCAACAATCCCTGCGGCGCGTGCGCCTTCTTCCAGGCGCCGGCAACGTGTTTGTTGACTTCTGCGAGGGTGGGGTAGATATGGATGGTGCCAAGGATCTTGTTCAACCCCAAACCGTGGCGCATCGCAGAGACGTATTCCGCGATCAAGTCGCCAGCATGCTCGCCGACGATGGTTGCACCGAGAATCCGGTCTTTGCCCAGCGCCGTTAACACTTTGATTACGCCATGCGCGGCTTCGTCGGCGATCGCGCGGTCCAGACCATCGAAGCCGTACACCGAAACCTCGTAGGCGATGCCCTGCTCCTTCGCTTCGCTCTCGTTCAGACCGACGCGCGCGACCTCGGGGTCGGTGAATGTCGCCCATGGGATCACTGAATAGTCGGCGCGGAATTTCTTGAAGGTGCCGAACAGCGCATTCACCGCTGCGTAGCAGGCCTGGTGCGCCGCGGTGTGGGTGAATTGGAACGGCCCGGCGACATCGCCGCAGGCGTAGATATTCGGATAGCAGGTCTGCAAGTACTCGTTAGTCTCGACGGTGCCGCTCTGATTGGTCGGAATACCGAGTTCATCGAGCCCGTATCCTTTACTGTTGGCTAGGCGCCCCACAGCGCACAGCAGCTCGTCGAACTCGATGCGCACCTCCTTGCCCTCGTGCTCGCAAATCAGCAGCTTGTGGCCGTTGTCGACGCGACATTCCTTCGCTTTGTGGTTAACGCGCACATCGACACCCTCGGCGACGAACTGCTTCATTACCAGCGCCGAGATTTCCGGATCTTCGCGGCTCAAAATGCGCGGCAGCATTTCGACCTGGGTGACCTTGGAGCCCAAGCGCGCCAAGGCCTGCGCCAGCTCCGAGCCGATCGGCCCACCGCCCAGCACCACCAGTCGCGCCGGCAACTTGCGGATGCTCCAAAGGTTCTCGGAAGTCAGGCAGCCCAATTCCGCGAGGCCCGGGATCGGCGGCACGAACGGCCGCGCGCCGGCGGCGATGACGATGGCGCGGGCAGTCAGGGTCTGTTTTTTTCCATCCAGGCCTGTGACTTCAACCGCCCACGGCGAAATTATTTTCGCACTACCTTCTATGCACTCCACACCGAGTCCGGCATAGCGCTCGGCGGAATCGTGCGGCGCGACGGTCTGCACCACGCGCTGCACGCGCTCCATGACGTCGGCGAAGTCGAACTCGAGAGACGCGCTTTTGATGCCAAATTCACTCGCCCGCCTCGCCTGCGCGACAAACTTGGCCGAACGAATCAGCGCTTTAGAGGGCACGCAACCGGTGTTGAGGCAGTCGCCCCCCATGCGCTGCTTCTCGATCAGCGTCACCTTGGCCTTCACCGCCGCAGCGATGTAGGCCGCCACCAAACCTGCCGAACCCGCACCGATCACCACCAGGTTGCGATCGAAGCGCGCCGGCTTGCGCCATCTCGCGTAGACGCGGCGCGCCTTTGCCGCAGCCAAGATGCGTTTGGCGATCAGCGGGAAGAATCCAAGCAACACAAACGCGCCGATCAGGCCGGGCGACAGGATGCCGGCGGGCGACTGGATGGCCGCCAACTGCGCGCCCGCGTTCACGTACACCAGGGTCCCCGCCAACATTCCGAGCTGACTCACCCAGTAGAAGGTCCAGGCACGTATCGGAGTCAGGCCCAGCGCCAGGTTGATGACAAAGAACGGCACTGCCGGGATCAGCCGCAGCGTGAACAGGTACAGCCCGCCCTCGCGCTCGACACCCTCGTTGAGTGCACGCAACTGGGTGCCGTAGCGGCTCTGCACCCAATCGCGCAGCAGAAAGCGGGAAGCCGCAAAAGCGAGCGTAGCCCCGAGTGAAGAGGCGAACGAGACCAGCACCGTTCCCCAGAGCAGGCCGAAAATTGCCCCGGCGATCAGCGTCATCACGACTGCGCCCGGCAGCGACAGCCCGGTCACGGCAACGTAGGTCGCGAAAAACGCGATCGCGGTCAGCAGGGGATGGCCCTCGTAGAGCGCCTGCAGCGCCGTGTGCTGCGACTTGATGCTCTCGAAACTCAAGTGCTGGTGGCCGCCGAAGGCGAAGAAGGCGACGATCAGCGCAGCAAACGCAGCCGCCGCGACGAGCCTAGAACTGTGCATGGCTATGATCTTGCCCGTTCGTCGCCACGGGCGCCTGGAGGGATTACAGCAGGTTGGTCGCGCGGTGCGACTGCTCGTCCATCAACTGCAGGAGGCGGTCGCTGGTCGTGCGCAGCCGCTGCGATAGCATCAGCACCAGCTCCATCAGGATCTTGGCGCCGAGCATGGGCTGCTCGACGATGATACGGGCGAGATTCTCTCGATCGAGGACCGCGAGCAGGGTCGGCTCGGCGGCGGTGCAGATGGCGAAGCGCGGTTCGCCGTCGATCATCGACATCTCGCCCAGCGTCTTGCCCGGTTCCACCACCGCGATCAGCTGCGAGGTGCTCCAGCGGTCGCGCTTGTGCACCTCGACCTTGCCCTCGATCAGCATCAGCATGAAATCGCCGCCTT
>SHXK01000039.1 GCA_009693335.1 Betaproteobacteria bacterium
GACGAAACTTCCGTGGCCACCTTGCCGCAGCCGCGCAGCCTGGCCGGGGCGCTCGAGTTGCTGGGGCAGGCGAATCTGGCGCTGATCTCGCTGCCCGGGGAGTTTGCCGTCTACGAAGCCAGGCGCGCCCTGGAGCGCGGCTTGCACGTGCTGCTGTTTTCGGACAACGTGCCGCTCGAGGCCGAGATCGCCTTGAAGCGTCTGGCGCGCGACAAAGGGCTGCTGATGATGGGGTCGGATTGCGGTACGGCGCTGATCGCCGGAACGCCGATCGCTTTCGCCAACGCGGTGCCGCGCGGCGACATCGGCATCGTCTCGGCCTCGGGCACCGGGCTGCAGGAAGTCTCGACGCTGCTGGCGCGAGCTGGCGGCGGCGTCTCGCAGGGCATCGGGGTTGGCGGGCGCGATCTGGATGAGCGCGTTGGCGCCCTCGGCACGCTGGCTGCCTTGGCGGCGCTGGAGCGCGACGCCGCCACCCGCACTATCGTGCTGATCTCCAAACCGCCCGCGGCATCAGTCGCGGCGCGGGTGCTGGAGCGCGTGGCACGCTGCGCCAAACCAGTGGTGGTGTGCTTTCTGGGCCTGCACGAAACCAGGGTGCCGGCCAACACGCGCTTCGCGCGCACCCTGCGGCAGGCCGCTGAATTCTCGCTTGGTCGCAGTGTCGATGCGCCGGTGCCGGTCCTGCCAACGCCCCGCGTCGGCGGGCGCTGGGTGCGCGGTCTTTACTGTGGCGGTACCTTATGTACCGAGGCACAACTCATTTTCCGCGAGCGCGGACTGGTGGTTCATTCCGCTGCCCCGCTGCCCGGCGCGGGCGAGCCCTCGAGCGTCGGACACCTGTTCCTGGATCTGGGGGACGATGCCTACACGCGCACCCGCCCGCACCCGATGCTCGAGCCCGAAATCAGAAACGATTATGTACGCGAGGCGCTGCGCGCTCAGGATGTCGCGGTGATCTTGCTCGACGTAGTCATCGGTTATGGCGCGCATGCCAATCCGGCAGGGGTGCTCGCTGCCGAGCTAGGCCCGATAGGCAGCGCTGGCCCGGCGATCATCGCTTCGGTCACCGGTACTGATCAGGATCCACAGGTCTGGTCGCGCCAAGTCGCCATCTTGCGCGCAGCCGGCGTCACGGTGGCTTCGTCCAATGCCCAGGCCGCGGAGCTAGCCGCCAGCTTGGTGAGCTAGAGCAACGTGGCCTCATTGCCCGAGTTAGTCAGATATCTTACAATCAGACCAATCAGCTAAGGGCGACGATCATGCAAATCAACATTTATCAGGCCAAGGCAAAACTTTCGGCGCTTCTGGATCAAGCGCTTGCTGGCGAAACGGTGGTCATTGCGCGGGCCGGAAAGCCGCTCGCACGCCTGATGCCGATCGCGACGCGCGCCAGCGCCACCAAGAGCGGCGTGCGATTGGGAGGTCTTGCCAAGAAGCGCTTGCGTCTTACGCCAGACTTTCACGCTGCCATGCGAGACGAGGATCTGCTCGGCTCGTGAATTTGTTGCTCGACACGCATTGCCTGCTGTGGGCGCTCACCGATGCGCCCCAACTTGGCCCGCCGGCGCGGCGCGCACTTGCGGCTGCCGACAGCGTATGGTTTTCCGAAGCGTCGATCTGGGAACTGGGGCTCAAGTGGCGCAAAGGCAAGATCGCTCTGCAACCGCGTCGCATCGTCGAACAGGCGCTGCGCGACCGGTTCCGTCCGATGCCGGTCACCCTTGAGGCGATCCTGCTGTCGAGCGAGCTGCGCCACAAGCATGGCGATCCTTTCGATCGCATGCTCTACGCCCAGGCGCAGGCAAGCGACTGCCGCTTGCTCAGCATTGATCGTACGTTGGCAGAATTCGGCGCCAGGGTACTGACGCCTAAATAGCATCCCTCACCACCGGCGTTTGAGGACCCCAACGCACGGGTGCGTTCCTGCTAGACAGTCGTGCGCACCGCCGCCAGCGCTCCGGCAAGACCGTCCCAGCCGGAGCAGTGTCCCAAGGCGGCGATGCCCGCCAGTGCTTCCCCCCAGTCGGGCTCGCCAGATTCGGCCAGTGTCAGCAAGCAGGCGTGCAGGGTCTCGTGCGCCTCGCCGCCGCCAGCAGCGGCAAGGTGCGCCGCACTTAATGCGCTGGTGCGTGCCGTCAGTTGAGGGGCTAGCCATTTCCAGAGCAGGTCTGCTTGAGCTGCGCGTCCGTAGGCGTGCAATGCAACCATCAGACCCGCCAGGTAATCGTCGCCCGAGGGCGTGAGCCCGGGTCCGAGGCCGATGAGTTCCGTGGCCGCGGGCGCGGGGTTGTGTCCCGCGCCTGTCAGCCAGGCGTCCAGCGCTTGCAATGCCGCATGTGCATGTTCGGTCAGCTGGTTGGCTGCACCGACGATCAGGCAAGCGAGGCCGTCCTTGGGGATGCGGCCAGGCACTGCCCCAAGCAAGCCGGTGAGCGCCTGTCGTTGCGGCGCAGCGCCGGGCGCCGGCGCGCGCCAACATTGCATTTGGTCCAGGGACGCCGTCGCACGCGAACCAAGGGCGGGCGCTTGGTAGTCGCTCACTAGTGCATTCAGCGGCCCGCGCCCAAGTGACGCGCCGCTGAAAAACACAAAGCGATTACCGTCAAAGCGCGCATAACAACCACGTTGAAAGACGGCGCAGATCTCGCCAGGCCCCGAGCGCAACGCAGCGGCGGCGCTGCGCCCGGCGATCTCAACCCGGAACGACATGGGTGCCGGCATAGTCAGTTTCTGCCGTAGACCGCGAGCGCAGCATCGACCGCTGCACCGCGCGGCAGCTTGACTCCCTCTCCGGAGAGAACCGCCTCCAATGCGCTCAAGGTGATCAACACCGCATCCTGGCGCGCGTTATAGCCCATCGTGCCGATGCGCCAGATCTTGCCGTGCAGTGGTCCGAACGAGGAGCCGATCTCGATGCCGAAACAGCCCAGCAGCGCGCGGCGCACTTTCTCGCCCTCGACGCCTTGGGGCACCAAGACGCCAGTGACGTTGGGCATTTTGTGCCTCTGGTCGCCGAACAGCGTCAGGCCCATGGCCCCCAGGCCCGCCGTCAGCGCAGTGGATGCCTTGACGTGGCGAGCAAAGGCGCTTGCCAAGCCTTCCTGCATCAGGATGCGGGCGCACTCGCGGGCGGCGTAGAGCATGGATGTCGCCTCGGTGTGGTGGTTGAGTGCCCGGTCCGACCAGTAATCCATGATCATGGCGAGATCGAGATAGTTCGAGCGGATCACCGGGCCCTCGCCGTCCACCGCATCGCTGGTGCGCAGGCCTTGTTCGGTATGCCTTCTGCGAAAAATGTGCTGCTCGGCTCGTGCATTCAGCGTTAGTGGCGCCGCCCCCGAGGGACCGCCCAGACATTTCTGCAAACCGGCGCTGACCACGTCGAGATGCCAGGCATCCACGGGGAGATCCATGCCGCCGAGCGTGGCAGTGGCATCCACGTAGAGCAGCGCGTCGTGTTCGCGACATAAGCGCCCCAGCACGGCCAGCGGCTGGGCCATGGTCGTGGAGGTGTCGCCGTGCGAGATGGCGACCAGCTTTGGTTGATGTTTGCGGATTTCCTTTGCCAGGATTTCTTCCGGAAAAACGCGACCCCATTCGGTCTCGATGACACGCACATCGGCGCCACAGCGCTTCGCGATCTCCACCTTCAAATGACCGAAGCGGCCGAAAACCGGCACCAGTACGCGGTCGCCGGGCTCGATGAGGGAAACCAGCGCCGCCTCGATGCCGGAGCGCGCCGTGCCGTCCACCACTAGGGTCGAGGGGTTCGCGGTCTGGAAAACGCCGCGCAATAGGGCAGAGGTCTGGCGCATGTAGGCGCGGAACTGGGGATCGAACTGACCGAGCAGCGGCGCGCTCATTGCACGCAGCACGCGTGGGTCAGCATTGATCGGCCCCGGCCCCATCAGCAGGCGCGGCGCCGGGTTCAGATCCTGCAGCGCCTCATCCATGGGGATGCTGCTGTAGCCAGTGCCGCGCGATGTCGATGCGGCGAGCGAACCAGACTTTTGATTTGGATTGCGCGTATTTCATGAATTTTTCCAAGCAAGAAATCCGGCCCGGCCGACCGGCAAGTCGGCAGTGCAGGCCCACTGACATCATGCGCGGCGTGTGCCTGCCTTCTTCGTAGAGAACGTCGAAAGTATCCTTGAGATAGGTAAAGAACTGGTCGCCGGAGTTGAACCCCTGGGGACACACGAAGCGCATGTCGTTCGCGTCCAAGGTATAGGGAACGATGAGTTGCGGCTTGCCGTAGCGCGTGTCGTACCAAGGCAGTTCGTCGCTATAGTCATCGGCGTCATAGACGAAACCGCCGTCCTCGAGCACCAGCCGTCGTGTGTTCGGGCTGGTGCGGCCGGTGTACCAGCCCAGCGGCCGCGCGCCCGTCAAGCGCTTCTGGATCTCAATTGCGTGCCGCATGTGCTGACGCTCCACCTTGAGCGGCACGTGTTGGTAATTGATCCAGCGCCAGCCGTGGCTGGCGATCTCGTGGCCGTCCTCAAGGAAGGCCTCGACCACCGACGGATTGCGTGCTAGCGCCATGGCAACCCCGAACACCGTGAGAGGGATGTGGTGGCGGCGGAACAGGTTCAGCAGACGCCAGACGCCGACACGCGAACCGTACTCGTAGAGCGACTCCATCGACATGTGGCGCGCGCCCTTGACCGGCTGCGCGGCGACAATTTCGGACAGGAACGCTTCGCTCGCCTGGTCGCCGTGCAGGATCGAATTCTCGCCGCCTTCCTCGTAGTTGAGGACGAACTGTAATGCGAGACGCGCGCCGCCCGGCCATTTGGCTTTTGGCGGTTTGGCACCATAGCCGAGCAGATCTCGCGGGTAAATTTTGGGCATTTGCCTTAGCCGCTTTTGGTCCCAGCGACGCTCATCGCTTGCGCGCCTGGAAATTTTCGATGAAGCGCAGCAATACCCGCGCCCCCGTTTCGGCGTCTATGGCGGTGATGGCTTCAGCGGGGTTGTGGCTGATGCCTTTTGCGCAGCGCACGAAGAGCATGCCGATGTCGCACAGTTCGATCATCGCCATGCCGTCGTGGCCGGCGCCGCTGGGCAGCCTTCGCACCGAGATGCCCTCGGCCGCGATGGCGGCGCCGATCTGCTCCATGAGCCAGGGCGCGCAGACCGCAACGCGTTCGTCATGCATCTTCTGCGCGCGAAAAACGACCTTCCGGCGCAGGCAGACACGCCCCATGTCCGCCAGCAGGTCGGCCACGGCGGCCTCGCGCAGTGTGTCCGATGGGGAGCGGAGGTCCAAAGTGAAGCGCACGCGCCCCGGAATGACGTTGACCGCGCCTGGCAGGGTTTCGAGCTTGCCGACGGTGCCGACCAGGTCGGGTTCGCGGCCACAGCGGGCTTCCACCGCCAGCACGCATTCCGCGGCAGCGGCCAGCGCGTCCTGCCGCAGAGGCATCGGCACGGTGCCCGCGTGCCCGGCGAGTCCTTCGATCTCCAGGGCATAGCGGGTCGCGCCGTTGATCGCCGTGACCACGCCGACCGACAGCCCTTCGGCCTCCAGCACAGGTCCCTGCTCAATGTGCAGCTCGACATAAGCAAGTACCGAGCCTTTTGGTCTTGCTGCTTCGCCGAACCGGGTGGGGTCGAGGCCGTATGAGTGCATGGCCTCGGCCAGCGTGATGCCGTTCTTGTCCGTTGCATCGAGGGAATCGCGGCGGAAGGTTCCGGCAACGGCACGGCTGCCGAGCAAAGTGCTGCCGAAACGCACCCCTTCCTCGTCGGCGAAGCCGGCCACTTCGATCGCGAAGGGCAGGCGTTTTCCCGCCGCATGCAAGGCGTGCACACACTCGATGGCGGCCACCACGCCGAGCATGCCGTCGTACTTGCCGGCATCGCGTACGGTATCGAGGTGCGAGCCCAACATCAGGCAAGGCAGCCCGGGCTGCTCGCCCTCGTAGCGGCCGATCACATTGCCGATGGCGTCGAGCCAGGCCTGCATCCCGGCTTCGCGCATCCAGCCAAGCACGAGCTCGTTTGCCGCCGCTTGCTCGCTTGAGAGGTAAACGCGCGTCAGGCCACCGGAAAGTTCCGAGTGGCGGGAGAGCGCACCGCAGCGCTGCATGATGCGGCTTGGATCGAGCATGCCGCAAGAATATACTAGGCAACAGAATATACTAGGCGGCGCATGAAAATATCGCAGACCAATGCTTGGACGCTCGAACAGTTCGTGGCCCGCTTGGGTGGCGTATTCGAGGATTCGCCGTGGGTCGCGCGTGAGGCATGGAAGCGAATCCCCTCCGAATCCGTCGACGCTCTTTTTCGTGGCATGAGCGATGCCGTGCGGGATGCCACGGAGGACCAGCAGTTGTCGCTGATCCACGCGCATCCGGAACTGGCCGGTCGCGAAGCAGCCCAAGGCGGGCTCAGCGCCGATTCCTCGAGCGAGCAGGCCCGTCTCGGTTTCCTCGATCTGGACCGAAGCCATTTTGAGCGTATCGCCGAACTGAACCGCCGCTACCGCCAGCGGTTTGGTTTTCCCTGCATCGTGGCCCTCAAGCTACACACCAGCCGGGCGAGTGTCATGGCTGATATGCAGCGACGTCTCGGCAACACGCCGCAGGCCGAGAGGGCGGCCGCGCTGGAACAGATCGGCCACATTGCGCGCGGCCGGATCGATAAAATTTTCAGGGACGAATAGCCTGGGCAAGCTGACTACCCACGTTCTGGATACCGCCGCCGGCAAGGCGGCCGCGGGCATGAAGCTCGAGCTATCGGTGCTCGAGGGTGCGGGCTGGAAAACCCTCAAAACCTTGCAGACCAACGCCGACGGACGAACCGAAGCGCCGTTGTTGGAAGGCGCTGCTCTGGTGAAGGGCCAGTATCGTCTGATGTTCGACGTGGCGGCTTACTACCAGAGCCAGGGCGTGCAGCTTCCTGATCCGCCGTTCCTCGACCGCGTGCCCTTGTGTTTCGGCATCGCCGATCCGGTCTCGCACTATCACGTACCGCTGCTGTGTTCGCCCTGGGCTTACACCACCTACCGAGGGAGCTGAAACCTGCCATACCAATGCCTGTCCTGGGCTAGCTCCTGTTGTCGCGACGGGGTCTGAACTCTTGGAAACTTACCTGCTCGACTGGCTGAGCCTGCTGCTGAGGTGGGCGCACCTGGTGGTCGGCATCGCCTGGATCGGCGCTTCGTTCTATTTCATCTGGCTCGACAACCATCTGGAGCCTTCTAGCGATACGAAGCTTGCCGGCGACCTGTGGGCGGTGCACGGCGGTGGCTTCTACCATGTTGAGAAATTTAAGGCTGCGCCGCCACAGATGCCGGCGCGCCTTCACTGGTTCAAATGGGAGGCCTACTGGACCTGGATCACCGGGTTTTTCCTGCTGGTGCTGATCTATTACGTGGGCGCGGACCTGTATCTGCTCGACCCTGCGGTGAGGTCCCTGTCGAAGGGCGCGGCTATTGGTATTGGCCTCGCCAGCCTCATTGGCGGACTGGTGGTCTACGAAGCTCTGTGCCGCTCGCCGCTGCGTAGCAACGATGCGGCCCTGGGCGCAGGGATGTTGGTGTTGCTTGCCGCCGCCGCTTGGGGTCTTTGCCAGGTGTTCAGCGGCCGCGGCGCTTTCATCCATTACGGCGCGATCCTCGGCACCATCATGGTCGCCAACGTTGCCCACATCATCATTCCAGGCCAGCGGCGCATGGTCGAAGCGCTGGCCGCGGGACGCACACCGGAGCCGAAGGACGCCATCGCCGGCAAGCAGCGCAGCGTGCACAACACCTATTTCACGCTGCCGGTGTTGTTCACCATGATCTCCGGCCATTACGCGTTTACTTTCGGTGCGCGCTGGAACTGGCTGGTGCTGATCGCGCTCACCCTCGCCGGCGGCCTGATCCGCGTCTGGTTCGTGATGCGGCACAAGGGCAGGGCCCCCGCATGGCCGTTGATTTTGGGGGTGGGCCTGCTTTGCGCTCTGATGTTTTTGTTTGTTCCAAAAACAGAAGAGCAAGCCACGCCAGTGAAATTCGAGGAGGTCAAAAGTATCGTCGAAGCACGCTGCCTGGGCTGCCATGCGCACAAGCCGACTTTCCCGGGGTTGAACGAAGCGCCCAAAGGCATTGTGCTCGACACGCCGGATCGCATACGCGCGCAGGCTGCAATGATCCAGGCGCAGACAGTGATCGCCAGAGCGATGCCGCCCGGCAACCTGACGCAGATGACGGACGCTGAACGCGCAGTGCTGGCGCGCTGGGTGCGCGGCGGGGCCAAGCTGGATTGAAAACAGTTAGACTTACCTACTCAGGAAATCCGATTCTCAAGGAGCTATCCATGCATTCATCCGTGCGTTTGCTTGCCCGCTTGCTATCCCTCTTTGCGGTCCTGCTGTTTTGCGGCGCCGCGCTGGCCCAGAAAAATACGCCGATCCGCTTTGCGCTCGACTGGCGCTTCGAAGGACCGGCGGCGCCGTTCTTCGTCGCCATCGACAAGGGCTACTACAAGGCCGAGGGTCTGGAAGTGACCATCGACCCGGGCTCGGGTTCGGTGGAGGGCATCAACCGCGTAGCTTCCGGCGCTTACGAGCTGGGTTTCGCGGACATCAATTCGCTGGTGAAGTACCGCGACAATCCGCGCAACCTTGCGGTGAAAGCGGTGATGATGGTGTACGACACGCCGGCGTTTTCTGTTGTCACGCTCAAAAAATCCGGCATCAAGACCCCCAAGGACCTCGAGGGCAAGATCCTCGGCGCGCCGGCGCCGGACGGCGCCTATGCCCAGTGGCCGATCTTCGTACAGGCAAACAAGATCGACGCCTCCAAAGTGAGGATCGAGAACGTTGGTTTCCCGGTGCGTGAGCCGATGTTGGCGCAAGGCAAGGTCGATGCCATCACCGGTTTCTGGTTCTCCTCCTACATGAACCTGCGCGCCAACAACGTGGCCGCCGACGACATCGTGGTGCTGCACATGCGCGATTACGGCGTCGATCTCTACGGCAATGTGATCATCGCCAACCCGGACTTCATGCGTTTTTCTCCGAAAGCGGTGGCTGGTTTCGTCAAGGCAACCATCAAGGGCATCCAGGACACCATCAAGAGCCCGGAAACCGCGATCGACTCGCTGATCAAGCGCAACCCGATCGCCAAGCGCGAAGTCGAACTGGAGCGGCTAAAGTTGTCCCTGTCGAAGAACTTCGTCACGCCGGATGTGCAGAAGAACGGCTTGGGTGCGGTGGACATGAAGCGCCTGGAGCGTTCCTTCGAGCAGATCGGTCTGACTTTCAAGTACACCAACAAGCCGAAAGCGGCGGATATCTTCACGGCGCAGTACCTGCCGGCGAAGGAGCAACGGCTGGTGAAGTAAGGTCTGGGGGCGCCGTTGTCCCTGGTCAAGCTCGAGCGGATTTCGATGGCCTATGGCCGCGGCGCCGCTGCGCTCATGGCGATCGAAGAGGTGAGCCTGGAGATCGCGCGCGGCGAGGTCATCGCTGTGGTGGGCCCTTCGGGTTGCGGCAAATCCTCCCTCATGAAGCTGATCTCGGGGCTGCACCCACCGCTCGCCGGCACCCTCACCCTGGAAGGTAGGCCGGTCAAGGGGCCGTTAAAGTCGGTTGGCATGGCGTTCCAGAATTCCAATCTCCTGCCGTGGCGCAATGCGCTGGACAACGTGCTGCTGCCTTTGGAAATTGTTCAGCCGTTCCGCAGGGATTTCAAAAAAAACAGGAAAAAATACGCGCAATCAGCCGAGCAGCTTCTCGACTCCGTTGGCCTCGCGGGCTGCGCGCAGAAATTTCCCTGGGAACTCTCGGGCGGTATGCAGCAGCGCGCCTCGATCTGCCGGGCGCTGATCCACGAGCCGGAAATACTGATGCTGGATGAGCCCTTTGCCGCGCTCGATGCGTTTACGCGCGAGGAACTCTGGTGCGCGCTGCGCGACCTGCAAGCTGCGCGCAAGATTACGGTGATGCTGGTGACGCACGATCTGCGTGAAGCGGTGTTCCTCGCCGATACCGTCTACGTGATGTCCAAGCGGCCCGGTCGGATCTTGAAGCGCTGCGCTGTGGGATTGCCGCGCCCGCGCGATCTGGAGGTGACTTACACGCAGGACTTCCAGGAAAAGGTGCATGAGTTGAGAAGTTATATCGGAATGAAAAAATAGTGGACCGGCGCGAGTTCGCCATCATGGTCGTTTCCCCGGCGGTGTTTACGGTGACGCTGTTCTTACTCTGGGAGATCGTCTGCGCCGCGTTCACGGTGCCGCTCACCATCCTGCCGGCGCCTTCCGATGTGTTCGCGGCGCTGTGGCAGTACCGTGTACCGATTGCGGACAACTCCTGGGTCACGCTGTGGACCACGGTCGCGGGTTTTCTTGGCGCGACCCTGTTCGGCCTGGGACTGGGCATCGCGATCGGCTGGCACCGCGCGATCTACGCCGGCATCTACCCGGTGCTGGTCGGCTTCAATTCCATACCCAAGGTCGCGGTGGTGCCGGTGCTGATCCTGTGGTTCGGCTTGGGCGAAATACCGGCGATCCTGACTGCCTTCCTGATCTCCTTCTTTCCCATCGCAGTAAACGTCGCCACGGGTCTCGCGACCACGGAGCCGGAGCTGGAGGACGTGCTGCGTGCGCTGGGCGCTTCCAAGCTGGACATCATGAAGAAGGTCGGCATCCCGCGCTCGCTGCCGTATTTCTTCGGCTCACTGAAAGTGGCGATCACACTTGCTTTCGTCGGTGCAGTGGTGTCCGAGACCGTGGGCGCCAATAAGGGCCTCGGCAAGCTGATGCTCGATGCGCAGGCCTCATTCCAGGTGCCGATCGTGTTCGCCGGTCTCCTGGTTTTGGCGGTGCTCGGCATCCTGCTGTACGCCGCCACGGCGATGATCGAGGCGCGTTTTACCGGTTGGGCTTTCCGCGGCCAGGCCAACCGCTAACGCGCGAGCGGCGTTCCTCGCTAACGCGAGCACGTTCCTTTAAAGTGCGCGGTAGACTTCGCCATGGCAAGAATTTCCTACGAAGACGAAATCATCATTTCGTGGGTCGAGATGCACCGCGATGCGCGCTATCTCTCGGAGATCCTGCACCAGAAAGGTCCCTGGAAGGGCATCATCGCGGTGACGCGCGGCGGCTTGGTGCCCGCAGCGCTGGTGGCGCGCGAGCTCGACATCCGGCTGGTGGACACGATCTGCGTTACCAGCTACGACGCCGGCGAGGCCGGCGCGGCGGCCAAGGTGCAGGGTGAGGCGAAGGTACTCAAAAGTGTGCCAGGTGACGGCGACGGCTTCCTGCTGATTGATGATCTGGTGGATACTGGACGTACCGCGCGAATCGTGCGCCAACTCCTGCCCAAGGCCTACTTCGCAACGCTCTACGCCAAACCCATAGGCCGATCGATCATCGACCTGTGCATCAAGGAATTCAAGCAGGAAAAGTGGATTCATTTTCCCTGGGACATTGAGTACCGCTTCGCCACGCCCATCAAGGAGGGCGGCAGGGTTAGCTCCGGCCCATGAAGGTCTACGTGGTTGGCGGCGCGGTGCGCGACGAGCTGCTGGGTCTTGCGGTACAGGACCGGGATTACGTGGTGGTCGGCACCACGCCCGAAGAGATGGTGGCTGCCGGCTACAAGCCGGTGGGCAAGGATTTCCCGGTGTTCCTGCATCCCGAGACCCACGAGGAATACGCGCTTGCCCGTACCGAGAGGAAGAGCGGGCGCGGCTACAAGGGCTTCACCGTCTATAGCGCACCCGACGTTACCCTGGAGCAGGACCTCGCGCGCCGCGATCTCACCATCAACGCCATGGCCAAGGCACCGGATGGTGCATGCATCGATCCGTATGGCGGCGAAAGGGATTTGCGGGACGGTGTGCTGCGACACGTGAGCGAGGCTTTCGCCGAGGATCCGGTGCGCATATTGCGCATCTCGCGTTTCGCGGCGCGCTTCGGGTTTCGCATCGCGGATGAAACCATGGCGCTGATGACCGCCATGGCCGCCTCCGGTGAAACTGACCACCTGGTGCCCGAGCGCGCCTGGCAGGAATTCGCCAAGGGCCTGCTCGAGCTGCATCCAGCGTTGATGTTCGAAGCACTGGAGCGCTGCGGCCTGCGCGCGAAGCTGCTGCCCGAGATCCAGCAGTTGCCGGGAGTTTTTTCCGGTTCGCTGGCAGTGCGCTTTACCGTGCTTTGCTGGCCGCTGCAGGAAGCGCAAGTCAAAGCCCTTTGCGATCGCCTGAAGGTGCCGAACCAGGAGCGCGAGCTGGCGCTGCTCGCTTGCCGCTGCCAGAGCCTGTTGCGCGCCGCGCGGCCCGACGAATTCCTGAAGCTCTTCAAGCGCGCCGACGCATTCCGGCGCCCTGAGCGCTTTGCTCTTTTGCTGCGTTCGGCAAAGAACACCGAGCCTGGTTTTAACCCGGAAAATCTGGACAAGGCATTGGCTGCAGCTACGGCCGTCGACGCCGGGGAAATTGCGCGCCGCGCTGTGGCGCCCGCCGCGATTCCGGCGTTGCTCGAGCAGGCGCGCGAGCAGGCGATCGCTGCTGCCCTCGCTTAGGGATAGACTGCGCGCCTTTGATGGCAAAGGGGACGCGATGATCGATCTATACACATGGGGTACGCCGAACGGGCGCAAGGTTTCCATCATGCTGGAGGAATGCGGGCTGCCTTACCGCGTGCATACGGTTGATATCAGCAAGGGTGAGCAGTTCAAGCCGGCCTTCCTCGCCATCAGCCCGAACAACCGCATACCGGCGATCGTTGATCCGGAGGGGCCCGAGGGTAAGCCGCTGCCCTTGTTCGAGTCCGGCGCGATCCTAGTCTATCTGTCTGGCAAGACCGGCAAATTCCTGCCGCAGAGCGTGCGCGCCAAGTACCTCGCGCTACAGTGGTTGATGTTCCAGATGGGCGGCGTGGGGCCGATGTTCGGCCAGGCGCACCACTTCATGCGCGCCAAGAAAGACGAGATTCCTTACGGCAGCGAGCGCTATGGCACCGAGGCGAAGCGGCTCTACGGCGTGTTGAATAAGCGCCTGTCGGCAGCGGCTTATCTCGCCGATGAATATTCGATCGCCGACATCGCCACCTATCCCTGGGTGGCGCGCCACGAGTGGCATCGTGTGGACCTCACCGAATTCCCCTCGGTCAAGCGCTGGTACGACACGATCGGCGCGCGGCCGGCCGTCGCGCGCGGGATGTTGGTGCCGCAATGAACGTCACATGCCAGATCGCGCGACTCCTTCCTGCGCGCGGGATGTTGGTGCCGAGCGCTTGATCAACGCACGAGTGCGTTCCTGCTAATAGGCGAGGCGGGCGACGGCGTCGGCGAAGGGCTGGACCGGTACGGCGCAGATTCCCCGCCCGAGCAAGCCGCGGCCGTCGGCCGAGACCATGCCGGTCGAGAGCAGCGGCGCGCGGCCGCTCTTGGCTACCGCCGCTGCGTCCACGCAGTCCGGCTTGTAGAGCGACGGGTAGTAATGGCCCTCCATGCCGCCGACGAGGTAGGACGAGAGAAAGGTGAGCGAGCGCGTCTGCTTGGTTTCCACCACGTGCGCGCGGAATGCGGGCAGGGTCATGCACGAAGGCCCGCCCTGGTCGATGAGCGTGGTGACGCCGGAGCGCACGCCGCACAGATCGGCCTCCAGGCCAAAGCGACCGGTGACGTATTCGAAGACGTGGGCGTGGGTATCGATGAGGCCCGGCAGTACCAGTTTGCCGGAGACATCCACCGATTCCTTGGCGCTTGATGGCGTGATTGAAGACGCCACCGCAGCGATGCGGCCATCTTTGACCGCGACGTCGTGGATGCCGTTGATATTTTGCGCAGGGTCGATGACACGGCCGCCGCGCAACAGAAGATCGTAGTTCATGGGGTGACTCCGGATGCAAACCGGAGGAATTCTAGCCGAACTGCGTCGCGCTCAAGCGCTTCAAGCAGCTGTGGGGGAGGTGGACGCCGTGGGGGGACTGGCGTTTATTTTCTCGCGTGGCGCACCAGAAAGGCATTGATGTCTTCGATCTTCAGTTGCAGTTCACCCGGTAAGGGCTTGGAGGCGACGACGCGGTTCATCCACAGCATATTCTTTTGCATGCGCGCGACCACCGCGGGCCATTCCTTCGCTGTGTAACGCCGCGGGTCGGGCAGCGCGTGGCATTGGTTGCAGGCAACCCTGAACGATTCGCCGGCGGCGGTGTTCAGTTCCGGAATTTTCTTTGCATCCAGGGGCCGTTGTGCATGCTTGCGCAGGTAAGCGATCAGCGCTTTGGTCTCCTGCGGCTCGGGCGCCACCACCCCGGCCATCATTTCGTGCATCAGCTTGCCCATGTTGCCGCGGCCTTCCATGCGCAGGACCATGCGCTCGACGACCGCCGGCCACCTCGCTGCGGCGTGCATCGCCGGGTTGGCGAGGTTGTGGCATTGCACGCAATAGCGCAGCGTCAGTTGCGCGCCGCGGGAACCCGGTTCGGGAAGCAGCTCTGGTTCGAACCCTGGCGGCAGGATGCGCTCGAGAAAGGGACCATGCGGACTCTGCGCCCAACGCTTGCGCGCGGCGTCAGTTTCATTGGCCTGCGTATTCAGGGCGATCAGGAAAAAAGCCAAAAACAAATTACAGCGCATGCGAACGATCCCCGTTGGAGAAGCCGAGCAAGGGCCGCGTCACGCCGCGCCCAAGGGCCAGCACTTTGAACAACTCCCCCATCTCTGAGGGCGAAAGCAGTTTCTGCACTGCGGCCACAGCCGGCAGATAGCGCTTCGGATCAGCGGGATTTTCCGCGACTAGCAGGTCGGTGACGCCGCAATTGAGCAGGAACTGCGCTTGGCCAGTGTAGCCCAGCACCTCCAGACCCGCTTCGGTGGCGGCGCGTGCCAGCGCGCTGAAATCGACATGCGCAGTGATGTCCTGCAAGCCGGGCAGATAGAACGGATCGTCGTGCACACGGTGGCGGTAATGGCAGGCGAGCGTACCCATGGAGCGCTGCGGGTGGAAGTATTCGCGCGCGGGGAAGCCGTAGTCGATGATCAGAATCGCGCCGCGCTCGAGGCTCCCACTGAGCGAACGCATCCAGGCACGTGCGACGAGCGCCAGCTCGCTCTGGTAGCGGCCTGAGGGAGGAATTTCCACGTCGATTTCTTTGGCGGCCATAAGCACCGCGTGGTCAGCGGGGCGGTCCGACCATGCAAGCACACGAGGATGCTCCTTGGCCGCGCCCTCCTCGGCGCACACCCCGCGCTCGAGTGCGCCATTGGGCGTCCAGGCGAGCGCGTGCACCGGCATCGCATCGACCACTTCGTTCGCGAGCATCACGCCGCGGAACCCCTCGGGCAGGCGTTCGAGCCAGCGTGCGCGCGGTCCCAACCGCTGTTGCTGGCGCTGGCGCAGCTCGGGGCTGGTTTCCAGAATGAAATAGGGACAGGAAAGCTCGCCCAGCAGCGTGTCGGCCAGCGCGCCGCTGCCGGCGCCGAATTCGAGCAGTGCCTCGCCGGGCTCGAGCAAGGCCGCGATCTGGCGGGCAAGCGTGCGTCCGAACAGCGGCGAGATCTCCGGCGCGGTGACGAAGTCGCCGCCCGCACCCAGCTTGCGCGCACCGGACGCGTAGTAGCCAAGTCTGGGTTCGTAGAGCGCCAGTTCCATGTAGCGCGCAAACGAGATCCAGTTGCCGGCGGCGCCCAACTCCGCGCCGATCCGATCGAGCAGGGCGCGGCTCGTGGCGCGCGCCTGCGGGTCGGGTAACGGGAGCTCCGCGGGGCGCATGTGGCCGAATTTACCCTAGAATTCCGCCCTTACATGGACGACAGCCTGCAAGGAAAAGTGGTGCTGGTGACCGGCGCCGCGCGGCGCATCGGCGCTGCAATCGCGCGCCGCTTGCACGCCTCCGGAGCCAACCTGCTGTTGCACTATCGCGGCGCCGAAGCTGAGGCCGCAGGCCTGGAAGCGGAACTTAATGCGACGCGCGCGGGCAGCGCCGTGAAGGTGAAAGCGGATCTGCTGGCGCCGATCGCGCCGCGGGCGCTGGTGAGCGCCGCGCAGGAGCGCTTCGGGCGGCTCGACGTGCTGGTGAACAACGCTTCGACTTTCTATCCGACGCCCATGGGAGCGATCGAAAGCGTCCATTGGGAAGACCTGATGGGATCCAACTTGCGCGCGCCCTTGTTCCTGGCGCAGGAAGCGGCGCCGCGGCTGAGGAAAAACAGCGGCGCGATCATCAACGTGGCCGACATACACGCCGAACGACCGTTGAAGGGTTACCTGGTCTACAGCATCGCCAAAGCCGGACTGGTCGCGCTCACACGCGCGCTGGCGCTCGAGCTGGCGCCGGAGATCCGCGTTAATGGCGTGGCGCCTGGCGCCATTGCCTGGCCCGAGGACGGCCAGTTCGAGCCGCCCGAGCGCGAGCGCATCGTCGCCAGCACGCCGCTTGCGCGCCTTGGTTCCGCAGAGGAAATCGCCCGGGCGGTACACTTCCTCGCCTGTGCACCGTTCGTCACTGGCCAGATCCTGGCGGTGGATGGCGGGCGTTCGCTGTATTTATAAGGGCATGGTGATGACCGCATGCCCCCGATGAGACTGCCATGAGCGACACCCGCAAGACCGATTACGAATTCAACAAGCTGACCAAGCGCATTCGCCGCCAGGTGGGCGAGGCGATCGCCGATTTCGGACTCATCGAGGAAGGCGACCGCGTCATGGTTTGCCTCTCGGGAGGCAAGGACAGCTACAGCATG
>SHXK01000040.1 GCA_009693335.1 Betaproteobacteria bacterium
GACCGCTGGTGCGGTAGGCGTACCCGCATTGCACGAACACCGTTGCCTCGACCTTGTGTCCTGAATTTAGATCCGCGAGTAGCTCATCAAGAAAATACCCACCCGATCGATCCCACAGATGGTGATGCGGATCGATGATCGTTAGTTCGGGCTCGAGTATCTCTTCCGTGTGGCGGGCCAGCCAGGCGGGATCGAGTTCCGTGTGGGGTATGAGTGGCAGCGCCGACTGCTGGATGTTCATTAGAGCCTCATTAGAGCACTGCCACGGGAACCAGCGGACTGCCGGTGCCGCCGCGTATCGGCAGCGGCGTGGCCATGAAAAGAAAGCTCGTGGCACCCGTTTCACCGAGCGGGGCGAGCGCCAACCCCTCCATCAACGGGATGCCGAAATCGCGGATCAGGCACTGGTGGACCGGAAACACCTGCGCGCTTGGAAACGGGATGGCCTCGACCGCGAAGTTATCGCAGCCTACCGCCGCTACGCCGCACTGCGCGAGCCAGCGTGCAGCCTCAACATCGATACCCGGCTCTCCGGCGTAGTAGTCCGGATCCGTCAACATGTTCTCCAGCCAGCCAGTGCGGATGAGCACGATGTCGCCCTTGTGCAGCGCGATGCCGGTGTCCTCGAGCATCCTCCGCGTGACTGCCTCGCCGCGCGCCAGAACACGACCGGAAAGCCTGACCATGTCGAGCAGCACTCCGCGGCCAACGATGGGGCCCATTTTGTCGATGCCGCAGCGCGCGGCCCCCGTGGTGCTGCGCGTGCCGGTCGAAGGAAATCCGTTGTAGAGCTGGTCGTCGTACCAGGCGTGGCACAAGGCATCGATGTGGGTGCCGAAATGCAGCGGCAGCACCACCGTGTCCTCGGCGAACTGGAAGCCGCCGGGCCGTTTGCCGCCGGCCGCATAGTCGCCGCCGTCGCGGCCCATGAAGTGCATCATGGCTGCGCGGTGCTCGGGCACCGGGGTGCGCGCCGACAGGGGCTGCGCCAAACTCAGCACACGGCCCTCTTTCACCAGCGCCACGGCGCGCTTCACTTCATCGGCGCCGATCAGGTTGAGCGCACCGCGCTCGTCCTCCGCGCCCCACTTGCCCCATGCTTCCTGTGCCATTTAGCTCACCTGCTCGCGCTCGCCCAGCGCGGCCATTTGCTTGAGCTCGCGGCGCATCAGTTTGCCCGTGTTCGTCACCGGCAGCGCCTGGCAAAACTCGATGCGATCGGGCGTCTTATAGCTCGAGGCGAGTGCGCGGCAATGCGCGCGCAGGTCTTCGGGGGTGACTTGAGCACCAGCAGCAGCCACCACGAAAGCCACGATGATTTCGCCTTTTTCCGGGTCCGCGGACCCGGTGACGCCGACTGCGGCCACGCCGGGGTGCTGGCGCAACAGCTCCTCGATTTCCGCCGGTGCGATGTTGATGCCCGCGCGCTTGATCATCTCGGAGTCGCGCGCCACGAACTGGATATCGCCTTCAGGCGTCAGTCGGCCCAGGTCGCCGGTACGAAAAAAACCGTCCGTCGTGAACGCCTTGTCGTTCTGCTCCCGGCTGGCGCCGTCGTAGCCGCGCGTCAGATTCCCCTTGACTTGGATCTCCCCCACACCACCCTGAGCAAGTGCTTGTCCGCTGGCGGGGTCGACGATGCGCAGCGTGACTCCGGGTAGCGGCGGACCCTGGACGCTTTTGCGGCGCTCGAGCGGCCAGTGATGCCAGGTCACGCAACAGTTGCCGTAGGACTCGGTCTGGCCGTAGACATTGCAGATCTCCTGCGCGCCCAGTTGGGTCGCAGCCGCCACCACGTCCTGCGGCGTGCCTATCGTCAACCCAGTGCGCAAACTGCGCGTGCGCTGGGCTCGGAAAGCCGGGTGGCCGACGATGGCCGCGGTGATCGCAGGCAGGGTGTAGAGAGCGGTGCAGGCATGCGCCTCGATCAGATCGATGGCTTCGCCGGGTTCAAACTGCGCCTGCAGGACCAGGGTGGCGCCGTGGGTCAGAGTGGCGCACATCGCATTCGCCGAGCCGTAGGACCAGAACAAAGGCAGCGACAGCAGCACCACGTCGCCCGGCCGCAGCCCCTGGCGCTCGCCGATATTGAAGCCGTTCTCGATCATGGCGCCATGCGCCAGCGGCACCGCCTTGGGATAGGCGCTCGAGCCCGAGGTGTAGAGAATCAATGCGTCGTCTGGCGTACGCGCGCCCTCCCCCGGCGGCACAGCCACCGCCAGCGGCAGCTGTGCAGCGATGAAGGAGTCATATGCGGCGCCCAGGGAAACGCTCAGCTCCAGTCCGGGTAAACCGGGACGCAGCACCGCAAGGTCGCCGGCATAATCCTGTTTGCCCAGACGCTCGACGAAAAACAGGGCGCGCACCTTTGAGTCCCGCAGCAGAAACTCGAGCTCGCGCCGTTTCGACCAGGTGCTGAAAGCCACCACCACCGCGCCGATCGCCGCCGCGCCGAAGCAGATCTCGACCCACTCCATGCGGTTGTTGACCAACAGGCCAACGCGGTCACCGCGGCGCACGCCGCTGGCGCGCAAGCCCGCGGCAACGCCTCGCGCCCGCTGCTCGAGCTGCCGATAAGTCAGCTGTGCAGCACCGGCGATCAGCGCGACGCGCTCGGCGTGGCGCTCGGCCTGCTCGCAGAGCAGATCGAACAGGGTCCTGCTGTATGGGGCTCGCATGTTAAGTGGAACGCACCCGTGCGTTAGTGGAACGCACCCGTGCGTTAGTCGAGCGAGAGCTTGACCCGATTGGCGACCTCGCGCCAACGCGCCACATCGTGGCGCATCAGCGCCAGCGTCTGGTCTGGATTGAGGTAGGCCGGATCGAGACCCCGCTGGCGCAGCTTTGCTTGCGTGTCGGGGTCAGCCAGCACGCGTCCAAGATCGTCGCTCATCTTGCGCACGATGGCGGGCGGCGTCTTTGCCGGCGCGATGAACCCATACCAGATGTCGACGTCAAAACCAGCGATGCCGTTCTCGATCACGGTCGGAACTTCGGGCAACTGGCTGCTGCGCTTGGCCGTGGTCACCGCGAGGGCGCGCAGGCGGCCATCCCTGATGACGGCCTCGAACGCCGAGAGCGCGCCAAAGGAGAGGTCGACCTCCTTGGACAGCATGGCAGTGACCGAAGGCGCTGACCCCTTGTAGGGAACATGCACCATCTGGATTCCGGTCTGGATAGCGAACAGCTCTGCGGCAAGATGGGGCGCGGTGCCGCTGCCGGACGAGCCATAGTTGAGCTTGCCCGGGTTGTCCTTGGCATAGGCAATCAGCGCCGCGAGACTTTTGGCCGGCACCCTGTCGTTCACCACCACCGCCATCGGCGAGGACGCGTAGCGCCCGATCGGCGTGAAATCCCGCAGCAGATCCCACGCAAGATTGCGGTAGATGCTGGTATTGATGGTGTAGGAGTTGACGCACAGCAGAATGGTGTAGCCATCGGGGGCGGCTTTCGCGACCACTTCGGCGCCGAGGTTGCCGGCCGCCCCGGGACGGTTGTCGATGAGCACCGGCTGGTGCCACAGCTCGGTCAGCTTGGGACCGAGGATGCGCGCCGAGATGTCGGCGCCGCCGGGCGGATAGCCGACGATGATGCGCACCGGCCGCTCCGGAAATGTTTGCGCGGCCGCGGCGCAAGACACGGCGGCGATCAGGAACACTGCAAGGCGTCGGATCATCATTTGCTCTCCAGTTCAAACCAGAAATCGAGGATATCGCCGGTGCGCTTCTCGGCGAAGCGGGTGTTGACCCGCACGCCTACCTTGAGCGTTTGCGCGGCCTGCGCCGGATCGCTCAAATCGATGCCGCGAAAAAAACCGCCGATCGCCGTATCCGCACGATCCAGCAGGACATAACCGAAAGCATAGGGCGGCGGCGGCAGGGTCTTGAACTGCTCGTAGACGATGGTAAAGGTCTCGATACGGCCTGCTGGCCCCACCTCGACCCATTCGGTGGTCGGCTCCAGCGTCTGGTCGGAAAACGAACGCGGCGGCACCAGCACCCGGCCGGACTTCGGGTCGCGCCGCCCGTAGAGCTTGGCGTGATCGCGAATCTGCACGTAGAACCAGCTCGCCGTTTCTCCCAAAGCGTGCTCGTAAGCGATGTTCCAGGATTCTTTGCGCGTCAGTAGTTCCATTTTATTTTCTCCTCTTATGCCTCGAGCACGGCGCTGCCGAAAAACTGGTGGTCGCCGCCGTTGCCGCTCGCCACCGCCACGCGCGCACCGGGTTGCTGATGCGCTCCGGCACGGCCCCATACCTGCAACGCGGCTTCGGCGACCCGCACCATCGCCGAAACCGCAATGGCATTGGTGCACAGCGTCCCACCCGAGGGATTTACTGCCGTGCCGGCGCCGAGGTAAAACTCACCTGCGCGCAGCATCGCCATGGATTGACCGAGCGGGGCCAGGCCGGCTGCTTCGATGGCGTGAAACTCGGTGTTGGAGAACGGCGCGTACAGCTCGGCGGCCTGCACCTGCTTGGCCGGATCCTTGATTCCGGCCATCCGGTAGGCGCGCTCAAAAGACAGTCGTAGCGCGTGCGCGTCCGCATGGTCGGCGACATAGTTATTGCCCATTCGGTCGCCGATAAAGTAGCTCTCCGAGCAATGCGCCAGCCCCGTGAGCCAGACCGCTTCCAGACGGTTCTCCTTGATATAGCGCTCGCTCGCCAGCACCATCGCGCAACCGCCGGTCGATTGCGGGCAAGCATCAAGCAGTTTGATCGGCCAGGCAAGGTAGCGCGATGCGAACACCTCCTCGATGGTCACCTTTTTTCGCAGGTGCGCCTTGGGATTGAGCGCAGCGTGCACGCGGTTCTTCACGGTGACGCGCGCCATATCTTCCTCGGTCATGCCGTGCTTGTGCATGGCCCTCACTGCCGACATGGCCAGCATGGTGATGGTGGTCAGCGGCAACTGCCGCTCGTAGGTGGGATCCCAGATCTTGTTGAGGATGGCCTGCGAATCACCGCTTTCGCCAACCTTGTCGCCGCCAGCAACCAGAACCACATCGCAAACCCCGGCGGCGATGTGCGCGTGAGCCGCGGCGACCGTCGACAATCCGGTGGACCCTCCGGTGTTGATGCGCATGAAGCGCTTGTTGCGCGCGCCGACCGCGTCCACGCCCAACCGTTCTGCATTGCCGATGCCAAGCAGCGCATCAGGCGCCAGCGAGTACACCACGGCTTGCATGTCAGCTAGGCCCCGGCCGGCATCCTGCAGAGCAAGCGCCACCGCTTCGCGCACCAGTTCTGGATAGTTTGCATCGTCGCGATGCGACTTGAAGGCGGATTGCCCGATACCGACGATGCCGACCCGAGTCGACTTCATGGTCTTGCACCAACGCACGAGTGCGTTCCTGCTACGGGATCGCGCCCCATGACGACCACCGTGTTGTACTGCATCGCGAATCCGCTCGCGGCATGCGCCAGCACGCGCTCGAGCTTCGCTGTCTGGTGATGGCCGGCCCGGCCACGCAACTGATTAGCAGCTTCGGCGATGCGCATGAGTCCGGCGCAATACACCGGATTGAACGACAGCGCGCCACCCGACAGATTCACCGGCAGCGTGCCGCCGCGCTCGAAGCGCCCGCTCTCGCAGGCGCGCAACCATTCCTGCCGGGCGCACAGGCCAAGTCCTTCGTAGGCCAGCAATTCTTGATAAGGCGTGGCGTCAGCCACCTCCGCCAGCTGAAAGGCCGTTGTCGGGTTCTTGATGCCGGCTTGCTGGTAAGCCTGCTCCGTCGCCGCCGCCAGCGACGCGAGTGCGGCGAGCTGGCGATCGCCGAGCAAGCCCGCTTCGGTCGCCCAACCCAGGCCCTGGATCCACGCCGGCGCTGGCAGGCTGCGCTCTTTCACGAACTCGGCATCGGCCAGCACCAGCGCCACCAAACCATAGGCGGGCGGCGTAACCATGGTGTCGGTCAGCGGCCAGCGCAGCGGCTTGCCGGACGCTATCCATGCCGTTTCCCGCGGTGCCGCGGCACGGTCGGGATAGGCGATGGCACCGTTGTTGCGGTTCTTCACCACGATACTGATCGCCGCCTGACGGATGTCAGGCACGGCGCTCTCGAGCGCAGTAGCCTGCAGCCCGGCGGCCGACAACTCATCCAGCGGCAGGGCGCGGTGAAAGTACGGATCGGTTCCCAGACGCAGCGCTTCGGGGATGGAGCTCACCTCGGTGGGGCTCCAGGACACCACCAATTGCGTGCGGAACTGGCCAGCCGACACGCGCAGCGCCCCCAGCACGAAGGCGTGCTCGGCGGCCGAAGGCGTGGACAGGATGTCACGCCCCACACCCCCCACCGAGCCCGAGGCCATCATGACGGAAATCGCCCGCCCGTCGAGCTGGTCATTGGCGCCGACCACGATACCGTCGATGTCGTCGATGGCCAGACCTGCGTCGAGGAGAGCGGCACGCGCCACCGCATAAATCGCCTCCTCGAGAGAGCGTTGCTTGGCATCGCGCGGCGCGTGCATTGCGCACCCGACCACCGCGACGTGGGTTTTCCCGGGCAGGTCTCTCATCTCAGGCTCATCCTTGGGCGTCGCCCGGCCGCGAGCGAATCAAGACATCCCGCGGCCCCACCGCAGGCTGGGGAATCTCTTCCATGCCAAGGACTTCCGGACCGCCGGTCCGGCGTATCACTACTACTCGCACTGACTCTCCTTTTGCAGACCGGCCTCGCATCGTGCCATAGAATCAGCGTGTCATCATCGAGGTGGAGCACGGCATGGGCTTAACGTTTCGCAAACTGCATCCACTCTTCGCCGCTGAAGTGAGCGCCATCGATCTGCGCCACGTTGCTGACCGGGCGACACTCGATGAGATCCGGGCCGGGATGGACGAATACGCGGTCCTGGTGTTCCGCGACCAACCTTTTGCGGATGATGAGCAGCTCCAGTTCGCCACCCGCTTCGACGGCAACCTGCACACGAAAACTGGCGCCTCAGTATTGAGCAAAAGCCGCTTTGGCAACGAGGCCCTCACCGACATCTCGAACCTCGACGAAGGCGGTGGACTGCTCAAAACCGACGACCGCCGTCGCATGTATGGGCTGGGCAACCGCCTGTGGCATACCGATGCATCGTTCCAGGATCCGCCGGGACGCTACTCGATGCTTTCGGCGAAAGTCGTGCCGCCGGTGGCCGCCGACACCGAATTTGCCGACCTGCGCGCCGCCTACGACGGGCTCGAGGCCGCAACCAGGGAAACGCTCGAGGGACTGCACGCGCACCATTCGATCGCCTACTCGCGGCAGGTTCTCGGATTTGAGTTCTCGCCGCAAGAGTTGGAGCAGCTCAAGGGCGCGGTGCACCCGCTGGTGCGCAGCAATCCGCGCAGCGGGCGTCGCTCTCTCTACCTCGCCTCACATGCCTCGCGCATCATCGACTGGCCGGTCCCGGAAGGCAGGCTGCTGCTGCGCGAACTGATGGATCACGCCATCCTCCCCCAGTTCGTCTATCGGCATAGCTGGCGGGTCGGCGATCTGGTGATCTGGGATAACCTCGCTACCATGCACCGCGGTCGCTCGTTTGACGACGCCAAATACCGGCGCGAACTGCGGCGCGTGACGACGCTAGACATCGCGGCTAGCCCAGCTTGAAATTTCTGATTTTCAGCCCGACAGGAGAACCCGCATGCCGGTAGTCAAAGTAACGGACCTCGCTTATGGCAGGCTGCAATCACCGAGCCTGGATGAAGCCGAGGAATTCCTGAGCAAGTTCGGCATGCTCCGCAGCGAGCGCACCAAGGATAGGCTCTACATGCGCGGCACCGACCCCGGCCACCATATCCACATCACCCACCTGGGTCCTTCCAAATTCGTCGGCCTCGCCTTCCTGGTCGAGAACGAAGACGAGTTGAAGAAATTCGCCAAGACGCCCGGCGCCAGCGGCATCGAAAACATCGACGAACCGGGCGGCGGCAAGCGCGTGCGCATCAACGATCCGCACGGCTACCAGATGGAAGTGCTCTGCGGCATGCAAATGCTGCCGCCACTGCCGACGCGGCGCGCCGTGCTCAACTGGGGAGAAGACAAGCTGCGCCGCGCCGGAGAGCTGCTGCGTCTGGCCCGGGGACCGTCACAGGTGAAGCGCATCGCCCACGCCGTCATCATGACGCAAAACGCCAAAGAGAAAACTGGCTGGTACCGGGAGATGTTCGGCTTTATCCCCTCCGACGAGGTCTACGCGGGCGCCAAGGACAACATCATCGCCACCTTCAACCGCTGCGATCGTGGCGAAACCTATGTCGATCACCACACCTTCCTTTGCCTGGAAGGTCCCAAGGTAGGCCTCAACCACCTGGCGTTCGAGGTGCAGAGCATCGACGACGTAATGCTCGGTCACGAACACCTGCAACAGGCAGGCAACT
Organism: Betaproteobacteria bacterium; assembly: GCA_009693335.1. Classification (GTDB taxonomy): domain Bacteria; phylum Pseudomonadota; class Gammaproteobacteria; order Burkholderiales; family SG8-39; genus RBG-16-66-20. The sequence continues at coordinate 8,373 of SHXK01000040.1, forward strand.
ACCAACACGTGTGGGGCGTGGGCAGGCACTTGCTCGGCAGCCAGGTCTACGACTACTGGAAAGATCCCTGGGGCCGGGTGCACGAGCACTGGACCGACACCGATGTGCTCAACGTGCACGCCCGTGCGAACCTGCTGCCGGCGGAAGAAGGGCTGAGCTCGCAGTGGGGTGAACGGGTGCCTGAAGAATTCATCACGCACGCCATTCCTTAGTAGCCATGAGCTACCTGGTCGGCATCGACATCGGCGGCACCTTCACGGATTGCGCGATCGTCGATCGCAGCGGACACCTCCTCACCACCAAGGTCCCGTCCACGCCTGCCGACTTCGCGCTCGGCATGCTGAGCGCGCTCGGCGCCGGCGCGCAGGCGCTGGGCATGAGCCTGGAAGATTTCTGCCGCGAGATCGATTTCCTCTCCCACGGCACCACGGTCGGCACCAACACCATCATCCAGAAGCGCGGTGCCAAGGTTGGCCTGATCACGACCAAGGGCCACGAGGACGTGATCCACATCATGCGCGGCTCGCGCGGCTACAGCGGGCGCGACATCCGCAAGGTGGTGCATTTCCCGGAGACCTCTAAACCCACCCCCATCGTCCCCAAGCGCCTGATCCGCGGCGTGTCGGAGCGGGTCGATTGTTTTGGCGCAGTGGTGGTTACACTGAACCAGGCGCAAGCCGAAGCCGCCATACGCGAGCTACTTGCAGAAGGGGTGCAGGCGATCGCCATTTGCTTCCTCTGGTCGTTCAGGAATTCGCAGCACGAGTTGCAGGTAAAAAAACTGGTTGAGAAGATCGCCCCCCAGGTCTTCGTCACCTGCTCGGTCGACATCGCGCCCAAGTGGGGTGAGTACGAGCGCGTCACTGCCACAGCGCTGAACGCCTATCTTGGCCCGGTCATGTCCGGCTACCTGGATCGATTGAACTCGAGCCTGAAGAATCTCGGCTACCGCCACGGCCTGCAGATCACGCAGTGCGGCGGCGGCACGGTGCCGGTGGAGCGCGCCGGCGAGGCGCCGCTGCTCACCCTCGACTCCGGCCCGGTGTCCGGGGTAACGGCTTCCCTGTTCCTGGGCGCGGCGATGGGCGAGAAAAACATCATCACTACCGACATGGGCGGCACCTCCTTCGACGTGGCGATCATTTATGAGGGCAAGCCGGCTTACTCCTTCATCAGCAACACCGACCAGTACGAATACTTCCTCCCCAAGATCGACCTGCAGGCCATCGGTGCCGGCGGCGGCAGCTTGGTGAGGGTAGACGCCGGCACGCGCACCATGACGGTCGGCCCTGACAGCGCCGGCGCCTTCCCCGGCCCGGTGTGCTACGGCCGCGGCGGCAAGGTGCCCACGGTGACCGATGCGCAACTGGTGCTGGGCTACCTGGATGCCGAAAATTTTGCAGGCGGGCGCATGCAGCTCGATCACGCTGCCGCCGTGAGGGAAATATCCCTCCTGGGAAAAGCGCTTGGCATGACCGCTGTCGAATGCGCGGCCGGTATCTGCCGCATCGTCGAGCTGCAAATGGCCGACGTGATCCGCAAGGTGACCGTCGAAAAGGGTTTCGATCCGCGCGAGTTTGTCCTTTTCGCTTTTGGCGGCGCGGGTCCGGCGCATGCCGCGGTGTTCGCGCGCGAGTTGGGGGTGAAGAAAGTGATCGTTCCGCAGAGGAAAGCCGCCTCCACCTGGTGCGCTTTCGGTGCCGCAGTGGCCGACGTGCTGCACATTTTCGAGCACACGGAAATCCTGTCGACCCCAGTGGACGCCTCTCGCATCAACGCCAATCTGGTTGCTCTGGAGACGCAGGCGAAAACACTGATGGCCAGCGAGGGCATCGCCGCCAACCGCCAGCGCTTCGAGTTCTCGCTCGACGTGCGCCACAAGGGGCAGATCAACGAGGTGGAGGTGGCCCTACCTTACACGCGGTTGCCTGCCAATTACGAAGCCCGCTTAAGACGCCTGTTCGTGCAACGCTACGAGCAACTGTACGGGCGAGGTTCAGCGTTGCACGGCGCCACGCTGGAGTACGTGGTCTGCCGCCTGCGCGCGCGTGCGCTAACGCCGCGACCCCGATTGATCAGAGCCAAAAATACGACCAGAAAAATTCCAGCCGCTGCGATCCGGAAAAAACGCGCTATCTACTGGCCGGACCTTAAGAAACACCGCGCGACCCCGGTGTACGATGGCGATGCCCTCGCCAGCGGCAATCAGATTAAGGGGCCGGCGATCGTCGAGACTGCCGACACCTCGGTGGTGGTGCACCCCGGCAGCACGCTGAAATTCGACACACTCGGCAACTTCGAACTGACCTTCCAATGAACGCCCCCCTGAAAAAGCTGACTGAGCTCACCGGCCTCGCCTTCGACGGCGTACGCAGCGGCTATGTGCCGCCCAAGCAACTGAAGATTTCGCCGAAGTTGAAGCTCCACCGGAAAGCGAAGCAAGAGCTCGACCCCGTCACCTTCGAGGTGGTGCGCCACGCGCTATGGAACGTGAACGAGGAGCACGGCGCCACTATCCAGCGTCTCTCCGGCTCGCCGGTGGCGATGTACGCACTCGATCTCAACCCGTCGATCCTCACTGAAGACGCGGAGTTCGTATATTTCGGGCCCTACATGCAGTACATGTCGGGGGTCACCGACACGCAGGTGAAGTGGACGCTGGAGAACCGCAGCGACAACCCGGGCATCCGCGATGGCGACATGTTCCTCGCCAACGACCCCTGGGTCGGCGCTGCGCACCAGATGGACGTGATGCTGCTCTGTCCGGTTTTCTACAAAGGGGAGCTGTTCTGCTGGGTGACCAACTGCCTGCACCAGTACGACATCGGCGGCATCACCCCGGGGAGCTTCTGTCCCTCGGCGCGCGATGCCTTCGACGAAGGCATCCTCATCCCGCCGGTGAAGATCATCGAGAACAACGAGATCCGCCGGGACATCGAGGAAATCTATCTCAGGAGCTCACGCAAGCCCGCCGCCGTGGCGCTCGACTTCCGCGCGCAACTGGCCGGCAACATCACTGCGCGCGACCGCGTGCAGACCCTCATCAAGCGCTACGGCGCCGACACGGTGAAAGGGGTGATGAAGAAGATCATCGACGACGGCGAGAAAGCTTTCCTGAAGAAGCTGGCCCGGCTGCCCGACGGCATCTGGCGCGATCGGACCTACGTCGAGTGCTGCCGACCGGGTGACCGGCAGGTACACAGAGTTCTTTTGACCTTGAGAAAAGAAAATAATCGACTGGTATTTGAGAACCATGGAACCGCACCTCAAGTGGGCGGCATCAACGCCACCTACTCCGGCTGGCGCGGCGCGATCATGGTGGCGCTAAACGAGCTGATGTGCTGGGAGCAGTACTACGCCGTGGGCGGTGCGCTGCGCCACGTCGATTTCAACCCCACCCCAGGGACGCTCAATTGCGCCGATTTTCCCGCCTCGGTGTCCACGGCGCCGGTGCAATCCATGGAAATCTCGCTTTATCCGGCTTACAACGTGCTCTCGAAAATGATCTACCCGGACCCGGAGCTGCGCCGCGACGTGATGTGCATCGGCGGCACCAGTCAGTGGCCAGCGACCATCTTCCGCGGCATCGACCAGTGGGGCGAGCGCTACGGCTACATCCTGGTTGACCCGATCGGCGGCGCCATCGGCGCTTTCTCGCACGCCGACGGCATCTCCACCGGCGGGCAGGCGCGCACACCGATCTGCAAGCTGCCCAACGTCGAGCACACCGAGCAGAGTTTCCCGGTGTTGTTCCTCTACCGCAAGGAAATCACCGATTCGGGCGGCGCCGGAAAATTCCGCGGCGGACTCTCGGCCGAGTCCTGTTTCATCCCGCATGGCGCCGACAGCATCACGCACGACACGCTCTCCTCCGGCAATGCCATACCGACCTCCACCGGGATGATGGGCGGCTACCCGGGTGCGGTGAATCGCTACCGGTTCTTGAGAGAATCGAATGTGCTGGAGAAAATGCAGCGCTCGGAGCTGGTCAACGATATCGACGAGCTCACAGGCCAGACTGAAACCCTCGGGCTGCGCCAACAGGACTTCCAGCAGAACCCGGCCGACGTCTATGCCGTGCTGTGGTCGGCCGCCGGCGGCTTCGGCGACCCGCTGGAGCGGGACCCGGCAAAGGTGCTGGCCGACGTGGAGAACGGCGATGTATCGACTGATGCGGCCAAGGTGATCTATGGAGTCATCCTCGGCAACCCGGAAGCAACCGCAAAGCATAGAGCGCAGCTGCGGCTGCAACGCATCGGCAAACCGTCCGGAAAAAAGCTGGGCCAAAAAGTGCAATTCCTGGCCACCGAGAATCTGGCAGTGCGCGGCGCGCGCTGGAGCTGCGCCAAGTGCGCAACCGACCTCGGTGCCAGGAAGGAAAACTACAAAGCGGCCTGCGTGCGCATCGACCTGCCGATCCAGGCCTCCAACCCGATCGTCGGCGACCCGCACCGCTACATCGACCCCAAACCGCAGTTCCGGCAGTTCTGCTGCCCGGGCTGCGGCCTGGCGATCGAGAACGAAATCGCGATAGCAAGCGATCCCCTCCTCAAAGATGTGGAGATCAGCCGATGAAGCCCTGCCGGATTCCTTTGCGTCTGTCGGTCCGCCTGTCGACCCAGCTGTCAGTCCTTCTCTGCGGCCTGCTTCTCTTTGGCGCGGCTGCGGCGCAGGACTGGCCGCAGCGTCCAGTGCGGGTCATCGTCCCCTTCCCAGCCGGTGGCAACACCGATCAGATCGCACGCATCACCGCCGAGCGATTGAGCAACGCTTTCAGCCAGCAGTTCATCGTCGAGAATCGGGTCGGCGCGGGCGGCGCGATCGCTGCCGAGTTGGTCGCCAAATCGCCACCCGATGGCTACACCCTGCTGGTGGGCGCGGCGCCGATGATCGCGATCCTGCCCTACGTGCAGAAAGTGGCTTACGATCCGGTGAAAGATTTCGCGCCGGTATCGAATATCGGCGCTAACCCTTTCGTGCTCGGCGTGCACGTCTCGGTGCCCGCCCGCAGCGTAAAGGAGTTCGTCGACTACGCCAGCGCCCGGGCCGGTCAGCTCAACTACGCCTCCGGCGGAAACGGCACCGTCGGGCATCTGTCGGGGGCCCTCTTCGCCTCACGCGCCGGACTGGTGATGACCCACGTGCCTTACAAAGGCGGCGCCCCGGCGGTAGCAGACCTCGTCGCCGGCCAGGTGCAGATGTACTTCGGCAACGCTTCCGAGCTGATCCAGCACGGCAAGAGCGGCAAAATCCGACTGCTCGGCGTCTCGAGCGTGCAGCGCGCGCCACAGTTGCCAGAGGTGCCGGCGATCGCGGAGTCCTACCCCGGCTTCCGCACCCTCACCTGGAACGGACTGCTGGCACCAGTGGCGACACCGCAGGCGATCATCGGGCGTCTGTCGGCGGAAGTACAAAAAGTGGTGCGCGATCCGGTGGTCGCAGCGCGCTTACAGCAGATCGGCGTCGACCCCTTGGGCTCGACCCAGGCGGAGTTCGCCGAGACGATTCGGACCGACAGCGTGATCTGGCAGGAGGCGATCAAGGCAGCCGGGATGCAGCGCGAATGAGTGCGCCGCAGAGCCGCTGGCCGAGGGCCGCGACCGACATCCTGGCGACGCGGGCAAAAATCGCGGTCGTCGTCCCGGCCACCAATACAACGGTGCAGCCCGAGTACGAACTGCTGCGGCTGCCGGGCGTCACCAATCACGTCACGCGGATGCTTCTGCCGCCGCGACCCGCCGACGACATGGACAGCTATCGCAAAGCGCTCGCCACCGAGGAAGGCAAGCTCCTCGAGGCACTCGACCTGGTGCTGCCCTGCGAACCCCACGTCGTCGCCCACGGTCACTCCATCCACTCATTCCGCGGCACCGTCGAGCATGCCCAGAGCGAGATGCGCCGCCTTGAGGCGTACTGCGAGCGGCCATTCATCACACCGTCGATCGCGGTTCTGCGCGGTCTCGAGGCGTTCGGGCGGCCAGCGCGGCTGGGTATCGTCACGCCCTACTGGGGGCCTGCCGGTGAGGTGATCGCGAACTTCTTCGTCTCCGCCGGCTATGCAGCACCACGCATCATCAACCTCGAAGCAAGCGGTCCAACCAACGTCGCCAAGATCCCGCTTGAACGACTGCACGCGGCTTTCGATACGCTCGCCGCGGAGGGCGTCGACGCCTTCGTTCACGTCGGCACCGCCCTGCCGGTCACCGCGATCACGGCGGCGATCGAGCGCAAGTACGCTCGGCCGCTGATCGGCGTCAATATCGCCACCTATTGGGCGGCGCTGCGCGCGATCGGCATCGTTGATCGGATCACCGGCTTCGGCCGACTCGTCGCCGAGTTCTGATGCGCGTCGTCGTGGTCGGCGCGGGCCCGGTCGGCACGGTCACCGCACTCGCGATTGCCGCGAGAGGTATCGAGGTCACGCTGCTCGAAATGGACCAGCGCTACGACGAGAAGCCGCGCGCGGCGACCATCCACGCCTCGACGCTCGAAATGCTCCATACCCTCGGCATCGCCGATGAGGTCATGCGGCAAGGCCTCGTCTCCGCCCGCTTCCAGCACTGGGACCGGGTCAGCGGGAAACTGGTAGCCGAGTTCGACTATGGGCTGCTGCGCAACGAGACGCCCTACCCCTACGCAGTCCAGTGCGAGTCGCACAAGCTGGTGGCGATCGCCGAGGCGAAGCTGGCGGCCGCGCCAAACGCCGCCGTGTATCGCCGTCACGAGGTGAGCGCGATCGAACTGCGGGCCGACGGGGTGCGTGTGCACTGCGCCACCCCCGAGGGAGCGGCGGCATTCGAGGCCGACTATCTCGTCGGCGCCGACGGTGCGCGCAGCCTAGTGCGCAGAACCATGGAAGTCGGGTTCGAGGGCTACACTTTCCCCGAGCGTTTCGTCGGCCTCACCACGCCGTTCGACTTCGAGCGCGGTCACGGCTACTCGAACCGCAACTACTTCTCCGACCCGGAGCGCTGGGTGATGCTCTTCAAGGTTGCCGGCAACGACATGCAGGGACTCTGGCGGGTGATCTCGCCGACCGACCTCGACGAACCGGACGAGGCGGTGCTGGCCGAGGACGCGGTGCAGGCGCGGGTGCAGCACTTCTTCCCGCAGACCGAGCGCTACGAAATCCGCTACCGCGGCCTTTACCGCTTCCATCAGCGGGTAGCGAGTACCTTCCGCGCAGGGCGCGCATTCCTCGCCGGCGACGCGGCGCACGTGAACAACCCGGCTGGTGGCCTGGGAATGAATAGCGGTATCCACGACGGCATAGAGCTCGCGGAACTGCTGGCGGCGGTCGCCGCGGGCGCCGACGAAGGACTGCTCGAGCGCTACGACCGGCGGCGGCGTCCGCTGAACATCGAGTTCGTTCAGGAACAAACAGTCCAGAACAAGCGCCGGCTGGAAGAGCGCGATGCCACAGTGCGGGGCGCGCATCTCGACCAGCTCGCCCGCATCGCCGCCGACCCGGCGCGCGCGCGCACCTTCCTGCTGCGCGCTTCGCTGATCGAATCGGTGCGCAAAGCGCGCACCATCGACTAAGCGTATTCCTACGGGATTACAAGGGCTAGATCTTGGCGCCCAGCACTGCGTTGAAGCGGCCCTGGTGGCGGATACAGGAGTTGCCGACGATGCCCGCAAAAATGCGCGGCTCGGCCTGCTGCTGCCCATAGGCAGTATCGAGAATACGGCGCGCGATTTCCTGCGAATTGTC
>SHXK01000041.1 GCA_009693335.1 Betaproteobacteria bacterium
GTGGAGCAGGCGCAACAACTGCTCGATAGCGCGCCGCCCGAGGCGACGCAGACGCCAGCGGGCGCGCGCGACCAGGCGATGTTCGAATTGCTCTACTCCTCGGGTCTGCGGCTGGCGGAACTCATCGCGCTGGACGCGGAAGACGGGCGCCTGAACCTCGAGCAGGCAGAGGTTACCGTGACCGGGAAGGGCGCAAAAACGCGCACGGTTCCGGTCGGAGCGCGCGCCCGCTCCGCGCTGCGCAACTGGTTCAAGTCGCGCGCGCTGCTCGCGGCGCCGCAGGAACGGGCGTTGTTTGTCGGCGCCCGCGGCAGGCGCATCGCGCCCGGGGTGGTCCAGGGGCGGCTGCGCGCCTGGGCGCAACGCCAGGGGCTGGGCGCCACCGTGCATCCGCACATGCTGCGCCATTCCTTCGCCAGCCACCTGCTGCAATCCTCGCAGGATCTGCGCGCGGTGCAGGAGATGCTTGGCCACGCCAGCATTTCGACCACGCAGGTCTACACCCATCTTGATTTCCAGGCGTTGGCGAAGGTCTACGATGCCGCGCATCCGCGCGCGCGCAAGAGATGAAGTCCATCCATCTGAAAGTGGGGCGCGACAAATCGGTGAAGCGCCACCACCCGTGGATATTTTCCGGCGCGGTGGAAAAAATCGATGGCGAACCGGGGAGCGGCGAGACCGTACTCGTGAAAGCCGCCGGGCAGCCGGTGGCGGTGGCCGCCTGGAGCCCACAGTCCCAGATTCAGGCGAGGATCTGGAGTTTTGATCCGCGCACCAGGATAGAGCCGTCTTTCTTTGTGGCCGCGATCCGGCAGGCGGTTCAGTTGCGCTCGTCGCTGCCTGCTGCCCGTCATACCAACGCCATGCGCCTGGTGCACGGCGAATCGGATGGGCTGCCGGGGCTGGTGGTGGACCGCTACGATGACGTTTTAGTGGCGCAGTTCCTGTCGGCGGGCGCCGAGCATTGGCGTGAGGCGATACTCGACGCGCTCGTTGCGACCACCGGCTACGTAGCGATCTACGAGCGTTCGGATGCCGAGGTGCGCGCGCTCGAAGGCCTGCAGAAGAAAGTCGGCTTTGCGCGCGGGAATCACGCAGCGCAGCGTTGCCCGATCGTGGAGCACGGCCTGAATTTTCGCGTCGATGTCGAGGCGGGGCAGAAAACCGGCTTCTTTCTCGATCAGCGCGACAACCGGCAGCGAGTGCGGGCGTTGGCCGAAGGACGCGAGGTGCTGGATGCTTTTTGCTATACCGGTGGCTTCTCGCTCGCCGCATTGGCCGGTGGCGCGCAGCACGTGACCGCAGTGGAAAGTTCCGCCCCGGCGCTGGAGGTGGCTAGGGAAAACCTGGCGGCCAATCCGCTCGATGCCTCGCGCATTGCATTCGAGAAAGCCGACGTATTCGCCTACCTGCGGCTGCTGCGCGACCGCGGCAAGCACTTTGGTCTGGTGGTGCTCGATCCGCCCAAGTTCGCGCCCACCGCGGCCCAGGCAAAGAACGCCGCGCGCGCCTACAAGGACATCAACTTGATGGCGTTGAAACTGCTCGCCCCGGGCGGCCTGCTGGCGACTTTTTCCTGCTCCGGGGGAATTTCCGCGGAGCTCTTCCAGTCCATCGTTGCCGGCGCGGCAGCGGATGCCGGGGTGGACGCGAGGATCATCGAGCGCTTGGGCGCCGCCGCCGACCATCCGGTGGCGTTGAATTTCCCGGAAGGCGATTATCTGAAGGGTCTGCTACTCATGAAGGGGTAGAATCGCAGCCCTTCAAAAGGAATTCGCGATGCAGCAGGAACAGATGGTGCCGGTGACCATCCTCACCGGGTTTCTCGGCGCGGGCAAGACCACTTTGCTCAATCGTATCCTCAAAGAGGATCACGGCAAGAGAATCGCGGTGATCGAAAACGAGTTCGGCGAGGTCGGCGTCGACAGCGAGATCATCGAGAAGAGCGACGAGCAGATCGTCGAGATGAACAACGGCTGCATCTGCTGCACGGTGCGCGGCGACTTGATCAAGATCCTGGGTGACCTGAAGGAGCGGCGTGGCAAGGGCACCCTCAAGTTCGACCGTGTGATTATCGAGACCACCGGCATGGCCGATCCCGGGCCGGTGGCGCAGACTTTCTTCACCGACGAGGAGGTCGGCGGCTACTACCTGCTGGATTCGATCCTCACCGTGGTGGACGCCAAGCACGCGCCGGCGCAGCTGGATGAATTCCGCGAGGCCCAGGAGCAGGTCGGATTTGCGGACAGAATCCTGCTGTCAAAATCGGATCTGGTGTCTGAAGATGAAATCAAGCTCTTGTCCGAGCGGATCCGGCGCATGAATCCTCGCGCGCAGGTGAAGAAGGTGCACTTCGGCGTTACCCCGATCGAGGAGATCCTCGACATCCGCGGCTTCAACCTGAATGCAATCCTCGAACTCGACCCGGAATTCCTCGTCGACACGCCCCACCAGCACCACGATCAGGTCGAGTCCTTCGTCTTCCGCTCCGAGAAACCCTTCAATGGCGACAAGCTGGAGCAGTTTCTCTCCGGCATGATCCAGGTCTACGGGCCCGACCTGCTGCGCTACAAGGGCGTGCTGTGGATGAAGGGTAACCCACGCCGTGTCGTATTCCAGGGTGTGCACATGATGATGGGCGGCGACATGGGCAAGCCCTGGGGCAAGGACAAGAAGCAGTCGGTGATGGTGTTCATCGGCAAGAAATTGCCTAAGGACTTGTTCCTCGCCGGCCTGGAGCAGTGCTTAGCCTGAAGCGGTCCCGGCGAAGTAGTTCGCAGTTTTCAGTTCATTGGTTAGGCAGTCCCGGCACAGACAGCCGCGCCCTGCTACGGGGACGAGAGCAGGAAGCGCAGAGCACCAGCACGGTTCCTGGCCTGTCTGCATGCCGCAGCTGAAGACCGCGCCGCAGTTGGCGCAGCGCGGTTCAGTTGGACTCTTCTGGGTCTCCACAGGGAGGCGATTCTAGTCGCAGTATCAAGGGCGCACCGGCTGAAGGTGAAGAGGGCCAATTCTTTGTACAATTCCGGCGACCATGAACGTACCCACCAACCACAACGCACTAGCGGCGGAGAAGGCGCGCATCCTTGCCGAGGCGCTGCCCTACATCCAGCGCTTTCACGGCAAGACCATCGTCGTGAAATTTGGCGGCAACGCCATGACCGACGAGGTCCTGAAAGCGGATTTCGCGCGCGACGTGGTGCTGCTCAAATTGGTTGGCATGAACCCGGTGGTGGTGCACGGTGGCGGACCGCAAATCGAGACCGCGCTCGCGCGCTTGGGCATCAAGGGCAGCTTCGTGCAGGGCATGCGCGTGACCGACGCGGCGACCATGGACGTGGTCGAGATGGTGCTCGGTGGCCAGGTGAACAAGGAAGTGGTCGAACTGATCAACCAGGCGGGCGGCAAGGCCGTGGGTCTCACCGGCCAGGACGGCGGTTTCATCCGTGCGCGCAAACTGCTACTGCCCTCGGATAAAGACAACGGCAAGATCGATATCGGCCAGGTCGGCGAGATCGACGCCATCGACCCACTGGTGATCGCCACGCTGGAGCAGGCGGGGTTTATCCCGGTGGTGGCGCCGATCGCGACCGGCGCGGACGGCACCACCTACAACATCAACGCCGATCTGGTGGCCGGCAAGCTGGCTGAAATCCTTTGCGCCGAAAAGCTGATCGTCCTCACCAACACGCCCGGGGTGCTCGACCAGCAAGGCAAGCTCTTGAGCGGCCTGACGCCGAAGAAAATCGACGAGCTGGTCGCCAAGGGGGTGATTTCTGGCGGCATGCTGCCGAAAATCGCCTCTGTGCTCGACGCCGCGCGCGCCGGCGTCAAATCCTGCCACATCATCGACGGCCGCGTGCCGCACGCCTTGTTGCTGGAAGTGCTGACCGAAGCCGGCGTCGGCACCCTGATACGCAGCAAATAGGCAATGCGCATAACGAAATATCCGCCCTCGCGGCGCGTGTGGATTTTCGATCTCGACAACACGCTGCACGACGCCCGTGTGCACATCTTTCCGTCGATGCACGCCCAGATGAACGATTACCTGATGCGCCACTTCGGGCTCGACCAGGAGGCGGCAAACGAGATGCGGCGCTTTTTTTGGGAGCGCTATGGAACAACCCTGCGGGGGCTGGTGCGCCATTACGGGCATGATCCCAAGCATTTTCTGCGCGAGACGCATCAGTTCCCGGATCTCGCCGGCATGGTAGTGCGCGACAACGCGCTCAAGCACGCGCTGGCGCGCCTCGACGGCAAGAAGCTGGTGTTCTCCAACGCGCCCTTGCATTACGTCGAAGAGGTGGTGCAGGCGCTCGGTCTGACGCGCTACTTCGATGCGGTGTACGCAATCGAGAGCACCCGCTACCGTCCCAAGCCCGCTTTGCAAGGTTTCCACGCGCTGCTGCGGGCCCACGATCTCGATCCGCACCGCTGCGCGTTAATTGACGACATGCCCGAGAATTTGTGCGCGGCAAAAAGGCTCGGCATGTCCACGGTCTGGGTCAGCGGCGAGAAGCGCCGACCGTCCTTCGTCGACCTGCGCGTCAAATCCGTCACGCAGCTGCCCCGCCTGGTGTTCCGCCAAGTGCATTGAAGGCCCGCCGCTGAGTCGCTGTGTCCGGCGGGTTAGATGCAGCGTAGAATTTCGCCATGCCGCGTGTCAAAGGGGAACGGCGGCTCGAGATTCTGAAGGCATTGGCCCAGATGCTCGAGCAGCCGAAATGGGGAAAGATCACGACTGCAGCGCTGGCCGAGAAGCTCGTCGTCTCGGAGGCCGCGCTGTATCGCCATTTCGCCTCCAAGGCGCAGATGTATGAAGGCCTGATCGAGTTTATCGAGGTCTCGGTCTTCAGCATCGCCAATAAAATTGCCGAGGACGAAACCGACGGCGGCAAACAGGTAGCCAAGCTGGTCGAGATGTTGCTCGCTTTCGCCGAAAAGAACCCCGGCATGGTGCGGGTGATGACCGGCGACGCACTGGTGGGGGAGCACGAGCGCCTGCAGGCGCGCATGAACCAGTTCTACGAGCGCTTTGAGGCCACCCTCAAGCAGGCGCTGCGCTTACCGGGCGCCGACGGCGGTTGGAAACAATCGGATGCCGATGTCTCCACGCACGCGGGATTTCTCACGCGCTACATGATCGGCTGCCTGCACCAGTACGCGAAGAGCGGTTTCGCCAAAAAACCCACCGAAAGCTACGCCGCCCAACGACGCTATCTTGCGGCGTAATTGCATACCGCGCAGACCGGGTCCTTCTTCACGCGCACCGTGCGCCACTCGGATCGTTTGGCGTCTAGCAGCAACAGTCTTCCGTTGAGCGTTTCGCCCGCGCCGATCAGGAGCTTCGCTGCCTCCATCGCCTGCAGCGCGCCGACCACACCGGTCAGCGGCGCGAAAACACCCATGCTCGAGCACTGCACTTCTTCGATCTCGCCGTCCTCGGGGTAGAGGCAGGCATAGCAGGGCGCGTCAGGTTTTCTCAGGTCGAACACCGCGACTTGGGCGTCGAAGCGGATCGCAGCGCCAGAAACCAGCGGTTTCTTCAGCTGCACGCAGGCGCGGTTGAGCGCATGGCGGGTGGCGAAGTTGTCCGAGCAGTCGAGTACGACATCGACGGCAGCGACCAGATCGGGGAAATCTTTTCCCTGAAGTTTTTTTTCCAATGCAAAAATTTCAACTTCAGGATTTAGCGCCTGCAGCGCTGCGCGCGCGGCTACTACTTTGGGGGAACCGATAGAATCCGTGCGGTAAAGAATCTGCCGCTGCAGGTTGGTGAGATCGATCTGGTCCGGGTCGGCGAGGGTGAGTTTGCCGATGCCGCTGGCGGCGAGGTATAGCCCCGCCGGGCATCCCAGGCCGCCAGCGCCGACCACCAGCGCATGCGTCGCGCGCAGCCGCTCCTGGCCCTCGATCCCGATCTCATCGAGCAGGATGTGGCGGCTGTAGCGGAGGAGTTGCTGGTCGTTCAGGTCGTCAAAGCCGGCGCGAAGATCAATTCGCTTTCGCGGCCGGCTTGGTCTGTGCGACCGAGGGGGTCTGGCCTTTGACCGGCTCGCCCTTGAGGAAGGCAATCGACTGCGCGAGCTGAAAGTCGTCCTTGGAACCCAGTTCAATCGGCTTGGGCGGCTCGGAGGTGGCAGCCGGCGCTGGCGTGATCGTCGCGGGTTTCGCCTGCGGCGTGGCGGGCTTGGCATCCTTGTCCTGGCCGTTGCCGAGGTGCCGTTGCAGGTCGGCTTCGCGCACGCGCGCGGCCAGCGTCGCGCCGGGCTCCTCGATGATCACGTCGGGCGTGATGCCCTTGGCTTGGATCGAGCGGCCGCTGGGCGTGTAGTAGCGCGCGGTGGTGAGCTTGATCGCGGTGTTGTTGCCTAGTGGCATGATGGTTTGCACCGAACCCTTGCCGAAGGTTTGCGTACCGACGATGGTGGCGCGCTTGTGGTCCTGCAACGCGCCGGCGACGATTTCGGAAGCCGAAGCAGAACCGCCGTTCACCAGTACCACCATGGGCACGGTTTTCACTGCGGGCGGCAGGTTCTTCATCATGTCGCCCTTGGTGCCGCGCTGGAAATCGTCGTTGCTGGCGTAAAACTTCTTGCGCGCATCGTCGCTGCGGCCATCGGTCGAGACGACCAGCACCTTGGCCGGCAGGAAGGCCGCCGAAATCGCGACCGCGCCGTAGAGCAGGCCACCGGGATCGTTCCTGAGATCCAGCACCAGACCCTTCAACGACCCTTGCTTGAACAGGGTCTCGAGGTGGCGCGCTAGGCTCTCCGGGGTCGCTTCCTGGAACTGCGACACCCGCACCCAGCCGTAGCCCGGTTCGATAAGCTTGGATTTCACGCTCTGCACCTTGATCACTGCGCGCGTGAGCGTCACGATGATGGGTTGCGGCTCACCCTTGCGCGCGATGGTCAGCGTGATCTGCGTGCCCGCTTTGCCGCGCATCTTCTTGACCGCGTCATTCAGCGTCATGCCTTTGACCTGCGTGTCGTCCAACTTGACGATCAGGTCGCCGGGCTTGACCCCGGCGCGATAGGCCGGCGTATCCTCGATCGGCGAGATCACCTTCACCAGGCCGTCTTCCATGCTGACTTCGATACCCAAGCCGCCGAACTGGCCCTGCGTGCCGACCTGCAGTTCCTTGAACGCTTCTGCGTCCAAGTAGGCCGAATGTGGGTCGAGGCCGGCGAGCATGCCGTTGATGGCCTCGGTGATCAGTTTCTTGTCGGCGACTGGTTCGACGTAGTTTTGCTTGATCGCGCCGAACACCTCGGTGAAGGAACGCAGTTCTTCGATCGGCAGCGGACTGCGCGTGGCGAGCTGGCCGATGGCCTGGAAATTAAGGCTGACCAGTATCCCGGCCACCACG
Organism: Betaproteobacteria bacterium; assembly: GCA_009693335.1. Lineage (GTDB taxonomy): Bacteria > Pseudomonadota > Gammaproteobacteria > Burkholderiales > SG8-39 > RBG-16-66-20. The sequence continues at coordinate 7,373 of SHXK01000041.1, forward strand.
CCTAGCGTGACCAATCCGAAGCTCTTGAATTTGCCGTTCATTTCAGTTTTACCCAGGGGAGGGGATCGAAAGGCTTGCCCAGATGCCGCAGTTCAAAGTATAGACCTGTTTGCTCCTTGCCCCCGCTTTGTCCGACCGTCGCGAGAGGCTCGCCCAGCGTCACGGCATCGCCTGTTTGCTTGAGCAAAGATTCGTTGTTGCCATAGATCGAAAGATAGGCCTCGCCGTGATCCACAATCAGGAGGTTGCCGAAACCCCGCATCCAGTCGGCGTACACCACCCGGCCGGCGCCCACCGCGCGCACCTGCTCGCCTTCTGGGGCGCGGATGAAGAGGCCTTTGGCGGAAACGCCTCCCTGCGGACGTGAAGTGCCAAAGCGCCCGGCAAGTTCCCCGCGTACCGGCAGGCGCAGACTCCTTTTCAGGGTGGAAAATAGACCGGTCACAGCGCCTGTGCCCGCCTCGGGTACGGCAATGACCCGGGCGTAACCCGCGCCAGGCCGCGCCACGAGCACCTTGCCGATTTCCTGGACCAGGCGCGCAAGGCGCGATTCGTCGGCGAGCAGCACTTGGATGCGCTTCCTGGTGTGGCGGATCTCCCCGGCGATGCGCTCCAGCAGGCGGCGGTGTGCGCGCCGTTCTGTCAGCAGGCGCTCGCGGTCGTTGCGGCCACGCGCTTCTATGGCCGCCAGTTCGCGCACCCTATCCTCGGAGTCGGCCTTTAAACGAGCGGCTTCGGCGAGCCCGTGGCGGTGGACGTCAATCATCTGCGCCGCTGCGCGGGATAGATAGCTGAGGTAGTGGAGCTTGCGCGCGGCGTCCACCAGGTCTTCCCCCGAGAGCGCCAGACGCACGAAATCCGGGATGCCGCCCGAACTGCCCGCGACCGCGCGCGCGGCAAGCAGACGCCCGAGCGCGGCCTGGCTGGTTTCCTGCGCGCGCTCCTGGAGGGCTCTGCGGGCGGCAAGGTCGCGGATGGCCGTGCGCGCGGCGCCTGCCTCGGCCTCCACGGCTTGCAGCGCCCGGTTGGCGTCGGATATCGCGACCTCGGATGCGCGTAGCGCGTCGCGTGCCTCGCGCCGGTCGGATTCCCGGCCCTCGAGCTCGGACTGGAGCGTAGCGATCCTGGCGCGCAGCGCGGCAAGATCCTCCTCCCGCGTCGCCGGTGTCGCCCCGAATCCCGCCGTAGGGTTTATGCCCGCAAGGACCATGCTGGCGGCGAGGACGAGGCCGAGCAGGACGTTCGCCGTCAGGGTTGGGCCTTGCCTTGCGCCGACACCGCAGCGACACGTTTCGCTACTTCCGCCGCATCGCCAAGGTAGTAATGCTTGAGCGCTCGCAACTGGTCGTCCAGCTCATACACCAGCGGCACGCCGGTGGGCACGTTCAAGTTAACGATGTCAGCGTCCGAGATGTCGTCCAGGTGCTTGATCAGCGCGCGCAGCGAGTTGCCATGCGCCGCGACCAGGACCCGGCGACCGCTCCGAACCGCCGGTGCGATGGTGCTTTCCCAGAAGGGAATCACGCGTGCCACCGTGTCCTTCAGACATTCGGTGCTCGGCACCGCCACCCCCGCATAGCGCGGGTCGCGGGCTTCGTGGCGCGGGTCGCCAGGCGCCAGCGCCGGCGGCGGCGTGTCGTAGCTGCGCCGCCAGGCCAGCACCTGCGCTTCCCCGAAGCGGGCCGCAGTTTCGGCCTTGTTCAGGCCCTGCAGCGCGCCGTAGTGGCGCTCGTTCAGGCGCCAGTCCTTGGCCACCGGTATCCACAATTGGTCGAGTTCCTCGAGCGCGAGGTGAAGGGTGCGGATGGCGCGCTTGAGCATCGAGGTGCAGGCGAAATCGAAGGCGTAGCCCCCGGTTTTCAGCAGGCGGCCCGCGCTGCGCGCCTCCTCGACACCCTGCACCGAGAGATCGACATCGGTCCAGCCCGTAAAGCGGTTCTCGCGGTTCCAGTCGGATTCGCCGTGCCGCAGAAGCACGAGCTTGAGCATGCGCTGAATTATAATGCGGGGATGCCTATGGAATTCATCAGCAAGAACATCTTCATCATCGCCATCGCCCTGGTCTCGGGCGGCATGTTGCTCTGGCCACTCCTGCGGCGCGGCGTGGGCGGCCCCTCGGTCAATACGCTCGCGGCGACGCAACTCATCAACCGCAGCGATGCGCTGGTCGTCGACCTACGCAGCATGGAGGACTATGCCAAGGGCCACATCCTCGGCGCGAAGAATATCCCGCTCGCTGATCTGGAGCGGCGCGCGGGCGAACTCGACAAGCACAAGACCAAGCCGCTGATCCTGCATTGCGGCGATGGCAATCGCACCGGCAGCGGGGTGGCGGCATTGCGCAAGAAAGGTTTCCAAAGTGTGCACAATCTTGCTGGCGGATACACCGCCTGGCTGCAAGCCGGGCTGCCGGTCGAGAAATGAACGCCACACATGAGGCTCGCACGATGGCTCGGGTGCTGATCTACGGCGCCGCCGCGTGTCCATATTGCCAGGCCGCTGACCGGCTACTCGAGCGCAAGGGCGTCAGCGACATCGAACGCGTGCGCGTCGATCTGGATCCCGCCCGGCGCGTCGAAATGCAGCAAAAGAGCGGTCGTACTACCGTGCCGCAGATCTGGATCGGCGGCCGGCACGTCGGCGGCAGCGACGAACTGCACGATCTGGAGGGTTCCGGACAACTCGATCAACTACTGGCAAAGGCCCCATGAGCGACCCGACACCACCCGCAGGCGCCGATTTATCCCCCGCGCCGGCGCCGCAGCAAGCTTCGTTCCAGATCGAGAAGCTCTACGTCAAAGATCTGTCGCTCGAGGTGCCGAATGCGCCGCAAATTTTCATGCAGACGGAGAGCCCACAGCTGGAAATTCAGGTGCGCAACGAGGGGGCGCAATTCGCCGACGGGCTGCTCGAAGCCACGGTCACGGTGACGGTGACCGCACGCGCGGGCGAAAAGACCGCGTTTCTCGCGGAAGTGGCGCAAGCCGGACTTTTTTCGGTACGCGGCATTCCGGCGCAGGATCTCGAGCCACTGCTCGGCATCGCCTGCCCGACGATCCTCTACCCGTATGCGCGCGAGGCGATCTCGGACCTGGTGACGCGCGCAGGTTTTCCCGCAGTCGTGTTGGCGCCAGTCTCGTTCGAGCAGATCTACCTGGAACGCCGGCAGCAGCAGGCTGCAGCCGAGCCGAAAATAGAGTTGGCGAACTGAGCATGCCGCGCATTTTGTTCCCGATCTTGCTGGCTGTGGTGTCCAACGCGCACGCGGCCGATTTCCGTTCGGTGCAGGACAACGCCGCAGTGCTCTACGACGCGCCCTCACGGCAGGCGACCCCGCTCTACGTCGTGCAGCGCAGCTACCCGCTCGAAGTCATCGTGAACCTGGAAGCCTGGGCCAAGGTGCGCGATCATGCGGGAGTGCTGAGCTGGATCGAGAAAAAAGCGCTCAGCGACAAGCGCATGGTGCTGGTGACCGTGTCTTCGGCGGAGGCGCGCCAGCGCCCCGAAGACAGCGCCCCGGCGGTGTTCACCGCCGTGCAGAACGTGGCGCTGGAATTGGTCGAGATCGCCCCCAACGGCTGGCTGCGCCTGCGCCACAGCGACGGCGCGACCGGTTTCGTGCGCGCCACTGCGGTCTGGGGCGGCTAACGCACAAGTGCGTTCCTCTAACGCACAAGTGCGTTCCTTAGAGAGAAAACTGCTGGGATGACCGCGCTCGCAGTGCTGGGCGCCGGCGCATGGGGCACCGCGCTGGCCGTAGCGTTGTCGACCCGCCACCGCGTAGCGCTGTGGGCGCGCGACCCTGAACAGGCAACAGCGATCAGCGCCGCGCGCTGCAATCAGCGCTATCTTTCTGAAGTCACGCTGCCTGATTCGCTCCAAGTTGGTTCTGACTTGCAGCAAGCAATTGCGCAAGCCGAACTGCTGGTTGCCGCTACCCCGGTGGCGGGATTGCGCGAGCTGCTGGCCAAGCTCAAAGGGAGCAAGGTCCCATTGCTCTGGCTTTGCAAGGGATTCGAGCAAGACAGCGCCGCGCTACCGCACGAAATTGTCGCGGCCTCGGGAATGCGCGCCCCCAGCGGAGCACTTTCCGGGCCTTCGTTCGCGCTGGAAGTGGCCAGGGGTTTGCCCTGTGCCTTGACGCTGGCTTCGGCGCATGCCGGATTTGCGGCGCATACCGCTTCGCAATTACATGGCGGCCGACTGCGCGTTTATCACTCAGACGACGTGGTGGGCGTCGAGATCGGCGGCGCGGTGAAGAACGTGCTCGCACTCGGGGTTGGCATCTGTGACGGCTTGGGTCTCGGACAAAACGCGCGCGCTGCGCTCGTCACCCGCGGCTTGGCCGAACTCGCGCGCTTGGGCGTGGCGCTCGGCGGGCGCGCCGAAACGGTGATGGGGCTGACCGGCGCTGGCGACTTGATCCTCACCGCCACCGGCGATTTGTCACGCAACCGGCGTGTCGGTCTGGAGTTGGCCCGCGGCAAGTCGCTGCTGAAGATCGTCGCCGAGTTGGGCCACGTCGCCGAGGGCGTGCACTCCGCGCGCGCGACCCTCGCCCGCGCCAAAGGCTGCGGTGTGGAGATGCCGATCACCGCCGCGGTCGACGCGGTGCTCAGCGGGCGCATCACGCCGCCGCAAGCGGTGGAAATGCTGCTCGCGCGCGATCCGAAGGGCGAGTAGTCGTGGCAAACGAGAAAATCTGGAAGGGCTGGTAAGCGCAGGGGTTCTCAGGCTGCCTTGCGCAGGCCAGCCCGGATCACGATCTCGTCGAAGGGCGCGTGCAGGCCGCCGCGCGCGTCCTTTTCTAGGAGCCCCAGTTCAATGAGCGCCTGTACGTCCGTATGGACGTTCTTGTAGTTACGTTCCAGCGCGCGTGCGAGTGGTCGGATCTGCAGCCCTTCGTTCGTAGCGACATGGCGAATCAACTCCAGCCGTTTTTCCGATACCGCGCTAAATAGCTCCGCAATGCTGCCAAACGCGAGCCGTGGGGTCGCCTTGCGGCCGGCGTTCGCCTGCCGCCAGGCACGCACAAAGGCAGACAGAGCCGCCCGGGAACTCAACACTTCTATCTCGATCCGGTTCATTGCCATCTCCATCCCGCCAAGCGGGTGCAATCTTTGCGGAAATCTTCAAGCAGCTTATCCAGCGACTCGAATTGATAAACCTCTTCGCGAGCCCCGTAGTGTCGGTGATCGCTCTTGCCAGTTTCGTTGTCGTAGCGCACGAGACAGGTTCTTCCGCGACCGCAGTAAAGCCGGTATTTCAGCCCGTGCGGTCGCTCCGTCGACGGCTGCGGCAAGGCCCAAACTACCATTTCTACGGTAATACCGCCTTGCATCGCCCAGTAGCGAAATACCTGCCGCGCGCGCATGATGGTGCATCATACCATCAGGTGGGCGCACGGCCTCGCGTACTCCCGAGAAAGCCGAGTTGGCGCCAGGCCTCAAACACCGTCACCGCAACCGCGTTGGAGAGATTCAGACTGCGATTGCCCGCTTGCATAGGCAGGCGCAGCCGCTTCTCGGGAGCGAAGTCCTGCAAGATGTTCTCGGGAAGACCGGCGGTCTCGGAGCCAAAGACGAAGACGTCGTTTGCCTGGAAGCGGGTTTCGAACACGCTGATGCTGCCGCGCGTCGTCACGGCAAAAAAACGTTGTCCATGTAAAACCGCAAGACAGCTGCGCCAATTGGCATGCACGCGTACGCTGGCGTATTCGTGGTAGTCGAGCCCGGCGCGCTTCAGTTGTTTGTCGTCCATTGAAAAGCCCAGGGGTTCCACCAGGTGCAGGCGCGCGCCGGTGTTAGCAGCGAGGCGGATCACGTTGCCTGCGTTGGGCGGAATTTCCGGATGAACGAGGACGATGTCGAACATCAGCTTGTTTGGCCGGGTGGCAAGGTGCGCGCAATGACCCAATTTTCCACGTGCGCCGCGCCGGCGCGTTTCAGGGTGCTCGCGACTTCGTCGAGCGTCGCGCCTGTGGTCATGACATCGTCCAGCACCGCGATCCTCGCGCCCGCGATCAGGCGTGGGCAATGGAAAGCGCCGCGCACGTTTTTAGCACGCTCGGCCAGCGGCAGTTCCATTTGCACCGCAGTGTCGCGCCTGCGCTCGCAGAGCTCGGGCGCGAGGCGCGCGCCCAAGCTCTCGCCGGGGCCGCGGGCGACATGGCGCGCGATTTCGAGCGCCTGGTTGTAACCACGACTGCGCAGACGCGCAAAAGACAGGGGTACAGGGATGAGATAGTCCACGCGGTGATTGGGGATGCATGTTGCAAGAAGATTCCCCAGTAAGGGCGCCAGCGCCAATTCGCCGTGGAATTTGAGCGCTTGCACCAGGATATCGGCGGGAAAGCGGTAAGTGAGTGCGGCGAAGGTGGCGTCGTACTGCGGTGCCTGCGTCAGACAGCGGCCGCAGACGGCGCCGCCGGGTGAGGCGAGTGCGCAGCGTGGGCAGAGCGTCCCTTGCAGGCGCGGCAAGTCCGCATCGCACTCGGCGCACAGGATCTCCGCGGCCTCTGCCTTGCAAAGAAAGCAACTGCCGCTGAACAGCAATTTGCCGAGGCGTCGCCCGAGGTTCGCCAGCATGAAGAATATTGTGCGCTAGACTTGCTCGCATGAGGGCAGCACATGTGGACTGTTAACGCACTTGCAGGCGATCTTGCCGCGGGCCGCACCACCAGTCGCGCGCTGGTGGAAACGGCCCTGGCGCGGATCGCCGAGCCGGCGGGCGAGGGCGCGCGCGCCTTCATCAAGGTGTATGCCGAATCGGCGCGCGCCGACGCCGATCAGGCCGACCGGCTGCGCAAAGCCGGGATCGTTCGCTCGGCCCTGGACGGGCTGCCGGTGTCGGTGAAGGACCTGTTCGATGTCGCGGGTGACATTACCCGTGCGGGCTCGAAACTGCTTGCTGACGCGCCCGTGGCGCAAGCTGATGCGCCGGCAGTGGCCAAGCTGCGCGCTGCGGGCGCGGTGATCCTCGGGCGCAGCAACATGGTCGAGTTCGCTTTTGGCGCCGTCGGCACCAATCCGCATTACGGCACGCCGAAAAATCCCTGGGACAGGCCACGCGCCGGCGCTGATGGCGCGTCCCTCGGCGGTCGGGTGCCGGGCGGCTCCTCGTCCGGCGCGGCGGTAGCGGTGGCCGACGGCATGTGCGTGATGGGTCTGGGCTCGGACACGCGCGGCTCGATTCGGCAGCCGGCGGCGCTGTGCGGCATCGCCGGGTTCAAGCCAACCGCGCGGCGCGTCTCGCGACAAGGCGCTTTTCCGCTTTCCTACACGCTGGATTCGATCGGCCCGCTCGCCAACACGGTGGCGTGCTGCGCGGCCTATGATGCGGTCCTCGCTGGCGAGTGCGACGCGGTGTTGAAGGAATTACCCGCGCGCGGACTGCGATTGCTGCTGCCGCGCTCGAGCGCACTCGAGGACCTCGACCCGGCGGTGGCGCAGGCTTTCGAAGCCTCACTCGCTGCGCTGTCGCGCGCCGGCGCGGTGATCGAAGAACGTAAGGTGCCAGCGTTCGACCGCCAGGCCGACTATTTCAGGAACGGTGGTTTTGCGGCCGCGGAGGCCTATGCGATCCATCGGCGCTGGAGCGCGCGCATCGGCGAATACGATCCGCGCGTCGCCAAGCGCGTGCTTCTGGGCAAAGACATCGTGGCCTGGGAACACGTCGAACTCGGTCTGCTGCGCGCGGCCTTCATGAATGAGATCGGCGCACTGATGGCGCCATTCGACGCTTTTCTGATGCCGACCGCACCCTGTATTGCGCCAACGATCGCCGAAGCGAGCGCCAGCGACGAGGCTTACTTCCGCTGGAACCTGCGCATCCTGCGCAACACCGGCCTGGCGAATTTTCTCGACGGTTGCGCCGCGACACTGCCTTGCCATGCGCCGGGCGAGGCGCCGGTAGGCTTGATGGTCTGCGGCGTGGCGATGTCCGACCGGCACGTGCTCGCCGCGGCGCACGCCGTGGAAGGCGTACTTGCCAGGGGACAATGAGCCGGGGCGGCCGCGCCCGCCCGTTGGCATTGAGCCGGGACGGTCGCGCCCGCCCGGCTTTGCAATAGACGCGCGCTTTGCCCGGCGCCGCTTCGAGCGCGCGGCAAACAGCTACGCGCAGGCCTCCAGGCTAGAAGCGGAAATCGGCGTGCGCATGCTGGAGCGTCTCGATTACGTGAAACTCGCGCCGCACCGTGTGCTCGATGCAGGCAGCGGCCCCGCGCGTGATGCGCGCGCGCTGGCGAAACGCTACCGTAAGGCGCAGGTGCTGGCCCTCGATTTTTCACCGGCCATGCTGCACGCCGGCCGGTCGCGCTGGCGCTTTTTCGAGCGGCGAGCGCCAAAACCGGTGTGCGCCGATCTGGCCCGGCTGCCCCTGGCCTCCGCGACCATCGGACTGCTGTGGTCGAACATGGCTCTGCATTGGGCGGCGGACCCGCTCGCCGCTTTGCGCGAATTCCAGCGCGTGCTCGCGTTCGAGGGACTGCTGATGTTCAGTACGCTCGGCCCCGATACGCTCGCCGAACTGCGTGCGGCGGCGGGTGCGGCGCGGGTGCATTCTTTTGCCGACATGCATGACCTGGGCGACATGCTGGTCGCGGCGGG
>SHXK01000042.1 GCA_009693335.1 Betaproteobacteria bacterium
GTCTGCTGGCCGGCATCATCGCCATCGCCGTGGCGTGGCGCTACCGGGTCACCCTCGGTACCATCATCGCGGGGCTGGCTGCCCTGCATCTTTTCGACTGGATGTTCTGAAACATGAAAATGCGCTGCATCGGATTGCTGCTGTCGCTGGTCACCTTTGCCGTTTTCGCAGAGGAAATTCCCCAGCGGATCGTTTCGATCGAAGGGGTCACTGAGTATCGCCTCGCCAATGGCCTGCGCATCCTCACCGTCCCCGATCCGGGCGCCAGCACGGTGGGCGTGCACATCACCTACTTCGTGGGCTCGCGGCACGAGGGCTACGGCGAAAAAGGCATGGCGCACCTGCTGGAGCACCTGCTGTTCAAGGGCACCACGCGCTTGGGCGATATCAAAGCGGAACTGGCAAGGCGCGGTGCCCGCTTCAACGGCACCACCTCCAACGACCGCACCACCTACTTCGAAACGTTATCGGCTAGCGGGGACAACCTCGACTGGGCGCTAGGCATGGAAGCTGACCGGATGGTGAATTCGCACGTGCGCAAGTCGGACCTCGACAGCGAAATGACCGTGGTGCGCAACGAATTCGAGATGGGCGAGAATAGCCCGCACGGCGTACTGTCGCAGCGCATGGCGCGCCTGGTGTTCGCCGCGCACAACTACGGCAATCCGGTGATCGGCTTGCGCTCCGATATCGAAATGGTGCCGATCGAGCGTCTGCAAGCCTTCTACCGCATTTGGTACCAGCCCGACAACGCGCTGCTGACGATCGGCGGCAAGTTCGACGAGGCGCAGGCACTTACCCTGGCGGCGAAACATTTCGGCCCGATTGCGCGCCCCGTTCGCGCGTTGCCCCCTCTGTACACCGCTGAGCCAACGCAGGACGGTGAGCGCGCGGTGACGCTGCGTCGCGCCGGCGACATCCAGATCGTGTCCACGATGTACCGCATTCCTGCCGCTGCCGATCCGGACTATCCGGCGCTGGATGTGCTGGCCCAGGTGTTCGGCGCCACGCCCACCGGGCGCCTGCACCGGGCGCTGGTGCAAAAAGGCCTCGCCAGTTCCGTCTGGGGCTACGAGCGCATGCTGCGCGACCCGGGCTACGCAAGTTTCGGCGCCGTGGTGCCCAAGGACAGTCCCCTCGAGTCGGTGCGCGACGCGCTGGTCGCGGCGCTGGAACCTGCTGGACGCGAGCCGATCACCGACGCCGAGGTGGAACGCGCCCGCACCGCGCTACTGAACGACATCGAGAAGACGCAACTCGATTTCGCCTCGTTATGGCGTTCCCTGCCGGAATTCGCGGCGATGGGCGACTGGAGGCTGTTCTACCTGTATCGCGACCGCATGCACAAAGTAAGCACCGCCGATGTGCAGCGCGCCGCCGACGCCTACTTGAAGCCCGCCAACCGTGTGCTGGGGATGTTCGTGCCGACCCCGCAGCCCGACCGCGCCGCGATTCCGGCAGCGCCCGACCTGAGCGCTGTCCTCGATGCCTACCGCGGCAGTCGGCAGCTTGACGCTGGCGAAGTTTTCGACCCGACGCCGCAGAACATCGAAGCGCGGGTCATACGCCGAACGCTCACCAACGGCATCAAGGTGGCACTACTGCCGAAAAAAACGCGCGGCAGCACCGTGGTCGCGCAATTGGCGCTGTACTGGGGCGATGAAAAATCCAAGATGAACCGTGGCCCTGCCTGTGGCCTCGCTGGCGGCATGCTGATGCGGGGCTCGCGCAAGCACACGCGCGTGGAACTGCGCGATGCCTTCGACCAGCTGAAAGCCAGCGTCTCCGTCGGCGCCGAGAGCGCTGCCATCGACGTACGGCGCGCGCAACTGGACGACACCCTGCGCCTGGTCGCCGAGATATTGAAGGAACCCGCGTTCCCGGCCGCCGAATTCGAGGAGCTGAAGCGTGCCATGCTGACCAGCATCGAAGCGCAGCGCGGTGATCCGGCGGCGATTGCCGGCGAACGGCTGGCGCGCCACCTCAATCCTTACCCGCGCGGCCACTGGCTCTACCCCGAATCGGTGGATGAGCGCCTGGATGAGCTCAAAGCGGCCAAGCTGGAGGACGCGGAGCGTTGCTACACCGATCTGGTTGGCGCCACCGGCGCGCAGTTCGTCGCGGTCGGCGATTTCGATCCCGAGGCACTGTCGAAACTGCTCGAGGAACTGTTCGGCAACTGGAAAAACCCCTCGCCCTATACCCGCATCCCGGTGCGCTACTTCGAGCGCGCGCCACTGGAACAGACCGTGGCGACGCCAGACAAAGCGAACGCGGTGCTGCGCGCAGCCGTCAACCTGCCGTTACGCGACGACAATCCCGACTTCGCCGCGCTGATCCTCGGCAACTACCTGCTCGGCGGCACCTCCAGCGCACGGCTGCCGGCCCGCGTGCGCGAGAAAGAAGGGCTGTCCTACAGTACCTACAGCTATCTCAGCGCCGGTTCCCTGGATGCTGCCGGCGCCTTCGGCCTGTCATCCATCTATGCGCCGCAGAATCGGCAACGCGTGGAGACCGCGATCCGCGAGGAACTGGCGCGCGCGCTGGAACAGGGCTTTAGCGACGCCGAGGTGGACGGCGCGAAAAAGGGACTGCTGGAAGCGCGGGCGGTGGCACGCTCGCGGGACAGCGGTATCGCCGGGCGGCTCTCGACCTATCTCTACCTGGGGCGCACCTTCGCCTGGGACATCGATTTCGAAAAGCGCGTCGCGGCGCTTACGCCGGCCCAGGTGCAAGACACGCTGCGCCGGCACATCGACCCGAAAAAGCTATCCGTATCAAAGGCCGGGGACTTCCGCTAGCTTTTAGCAGGTTGCGAAATTCGATTGCCCTGCGCATGGCCTGCGCTTTGCGTCAATCGATCGGGGCGTAGCGCACCTCGAGAATCTCCAACTCTTCGGGGCCTGTCGGCGTTTTCATAAGGACTTTGTCCCCCTCGCGCGCCTTGATCAAGGCCTTGGCAATCGGCGAGATCCACGACACCCGGCCCTTGGCCGTATCCGTCTCGTCAACGCCCACGATGGTGATGGTGCGTTTTTCAGCGTTCTTGGTCTTGAGCGCAACGGTGGAGCCGAAGAAAACCTGATCCGAATCCCTGCCGGCAGTGTCGACGATCTCGGCGGCTTCCAGCCGCTTGATCAGGAAGCGCACGCGGCGATCGATTTCGCGCAGCCGCTTCTTGCCGTAGAGGTAGTCGCCGTTCTCGGAACGATCGCCGTTCTTGGCCGCCCAGGACACCGTGCGCACAACTTCGGGACGCTCGAGTTCGACCAGTTGCTTCAATTCGGCCTTGAGGCGGGCGTAACCAGCAGGGGAAATGTAATTCTTGGCAGGCGCCGGGGCCGACACTTGCCCGGCGAGCAATTCCTCGTCGTCGTCCTCGGATTCGCGCACAAATGCCTTGGACATGGCGGGAAATTTTACACGCCGACCGGGGCGGCCAGTGGTCGGTAAGCCCGCCCTTGCAAGCGCGACTCGCCGGCCCCAGCCACCGGCGATTTGCTATACTGTACGCTTATACATACCATCTGCCCCCACCCCTACCGGTAGGTCGCTGACCAGTCGGGCCTCAAGGGGTAGGCTGCGCTGCGTAACGCTGCCAAGTCTTTGTAAAATTTGGCTAACATCCAAAGTTCGGGTTGGCGCTCGGGCTAGCCCACAGCTAGTGGCTTTATAAATTTAATAATCCATCATAAGATCAAAGAGATGCAATCTAAACTTTACGTAAAATAAGAAAAACAACATGGACACCCAAGAAACTTTCATCCGCAGTACTGAATCCGCCAGCCTGCCCACGCAGGAGATCTGTCGTGAAGTCCTGCTAGAGAAGTACGCCAAGGGCGAAGAAGCCTCCGCACCGGATGCCATTCGGCAGGTGCGCCTGCGCGTCGCGCGGGCGCTGGCCCAGGTAGAGGCCGAAGCCGAACGCGCCAAGTGGGCGAAGCGCTTCCATAAAGCGCTGGAAGACGGCTTCATTCCCGCCGGCCGCATCAACTCAGCCGCCGGCATCGCGCTGCAGGCGACCCTGATTAACTGTTTCGTGCAGCCGGTCGGTGACTCCATTTCCGAGGTCGTGGACGGCAAGCCAGGCATCTACACCGCGCTCGCCGAAGCCGCCGAAACCATGCGCCGCGGCGGCGGCGTGGGCTACGACTTCTCCTCCATCCGCCCCAAGGGCGCTGAGGTGAAGGGTACGCAGTCGCGTGCCAGCGGGCCAGTGTCCTACATGCGCGTGTTCGACCGCTCCTGCGAGACGGTGGAATCGGCGGGTGCGCGCCGCGGTGCGCAAATGGGCGTGCTGCGCTGCGACCACCCCGATATCGAGGAATTCATCCACGCCAAGGACCGGGGCGATCTCGCCAACTTCAATATTTCGGTTGGCGTCACAGATGATTTCATGGGCGCGGTGGAAAACAACCTTGCTGTTGAATTAGTCCATAAAGCAAAACCCTCGGTCGCTACTGGTGCCAGCCCGCGTGCCGACGGCCTGTGGGTCTACCGCAGGATGCAGGCACGCGACTTGTGGGACCAGATCATGCGCTCGACTTATGACCACGCCGAGCCGGGAATCCTGTTCCTCGACCGGATGAACCGGGACAACAACCTCCACTACTGCGAGACGATCGAGGCGACCAATCCCTGCGCCGAGCAGCCGCTGCCGCCCTATGGCTGCTGCTGCCTGGGCTCAATTGATTTGACGAGGTTTGTGACCGGCTCGTTTACCGAGTCCTCAAGATTTAATTTCGAAAAATTCGGCAGTAACGTGGCAGTTGCGGTACGCATGCTCGACAACGTGCTGGAAGTTACGGCCTGGCCGCTCGAGCAGCAGCGCAAGGAAGCGATGGCAAAGCGGCGCGTCGGCCTGGGCTTTACGGGGCTGGGCGATGCGCTGGTGATGCTGCGCTTGCGCTATGACAGTGGCGAAGCCCGCGCCATGGCGGCGCAGATCTCGACCGTAATGCGAGACGAGGCCTACCGGGCCTCGGTGGAGCTGTCGAAAGAGCGCGGGGCGTTCCCGCTTTTCAACGCCGACCTGTACTTGTCTGGGGGAAGTTTTGCCACCCGTTTACCTGAAGAAATTAAAGCCCTGATCAGAAAAAGCGGCATCAGAAACTCCCATTTGCTCTCCATTGCCCCCACCGGCACCATCAGTCTCGCTTTCGCCGACAATGCCTCCAACGGCATCGAACCAGCATTCTCCTGGGTTTACACGCGCAAGAAGCGCAGCGCCGACGGCACACTGCAGGAGTTTCCGGTCGAGGACCACGCCTGGAGAAAATACCGTGCCGCAGGCGGCGACATCAACAAGCTACCGCCCTACTTCGTCACGGCATTGGAGATCTCGGCCGGCGCGCACGAACAGATGGTCGCCACCGTCGCGCCCTACATAGACACCAGCATCTCGAAGACCGTCAACGTCCCCGAGGATTACCCCTACGAGGAATTCCAGGATCTCTACATGCACGCCTGGAAGTCGGACCTTAAGGGTCTCGCCACCTACCGTCCGAACAAAGTGCTGGGCTCTATCCTGTCCGTTAAAAAGGTAGAGCAGCCTCAGGATTTCGTCCAGGACGACCTCAATCGCCGTATCCGCATCAAAACGATACCGCAACCGGTGCTGGCGAGCCTGCGCTGGCCCGGCCGCCCCGACCTGGGCGCCGGCAACCTTGCCTGGACTTACATGGTCGAGCATCCGCATTACCACTTCGCGGTGTTCGTCGGCCAGCTCGACAATGGCCGGCCACACGCTTTCGAAGTCTGGGTAAACGGCAGCGAGCAGCCGCGCGGTCTTGGGGCGCTCGCCAAAACCCTGTCGATGGACATGCGCGCCAACGACCCGGGCTGGCTCAAGTTGAAGTTGGAGACCCTTGCCAAGGCCGCCGGCGACGACTCGTTCGACATGCCGTTCCCGCCGCACGGCGAGAAAAAGCGCATGCCATCGCTGGTCTCGGCATTTTCCCAGATCGTCAATTACCGGGTGAAGGCGCTGAACGCGTTCCACGACGGCCCTTGCCCGCTGTTGGACGCCATGTTCAGCCTGAAGGAGCCGAAAACCGGCACCGATGGCACCATGTCCTGGACCGTGGATGTCCTCAACCCACGCACCGGAGATGATTTCGTGCTCGGACTTAAGGAGATCGCCCTACCGGCAATGGAAGGCTATCCGGCAGGGCTAACGCGTCCCTACTCGATGTGGCTCTCGGGCGAATACCCGCGCGCGCTGGACGGGCTGTGCAAGATCCTGTCGCTCGACATGCGCGTACTCGACCCGGCCTGGATCGGCATGAAACTGAGGAAACTTCTGGATTTCCCCGAGCCACTGGGCGACTTCATGGCCTTCGTGCCAGGTTCCAGAAAACAGGAAACCTTCCCCTCAACGGTGTCCTACCTGGCGCGCCTGATCTTGCACCGCTACGCGATGCTGGGCATCCTCGGCGAGGACGGCCTGCCGCTGCGGCAAATGGGAATCATGCAGCAACCCGAACCTAACCGAGGGTCGGTCATGGCCGGCGCGCGCTGTCCCGAATGCTCGAATACGGCCTTGATCCGCAAGGATGGTTGTGATTACTGCACGGCCTGCGGATACACGGGAGTCTGCGGCTAGCCCGACTTTCTCGACGCGATGCAGTAGGCGTTGGTGAGTCGGGGCTAGGTAGTAACTGCTGCCCGCTGCTCCGCTCAGCTCAGATCTTCAGCGCCTTGTAGCGGATGCGGTGCGGTCGCGCGGCCTCTTCGCCGAGGCGCTTCCTCTTATCGGCTTCGTATTCCTGATAGTTGCCCGGAAAGAACACCACCGACGATTCGCCTTCGAAGGCGAGAATGTGAGTGGCGATGCGATCGAGGAACCAGCGGTCATGCGAGATCGCCAGCACGCTGCCGGCGAATTCCAGCAACGCCTCTTCCAGCGCACGCAGGGTTTCCACGTCAAGGTCGTTGGACGGTTCATCCAGCAGCAGCACGTTGGCCCCCGACACCAGTTGTTTGGCCAGGTGCAGCCGGCCACGTTCGCCGCCGGAGAGCTGGCTGACCGGTTTTTGCTGGTCGGCACCGCGGAAGTTGAAGCGCGCGAGATAGACGCGCGACGACATCTGGAATTTGCCGACAGTAATAATGTCCTGACCACCGCAGACATCCTCGAACACGGTCTTGTCCGACTGCAGCGCGTCGCGTGATTGGTCGACGTGCGCGATCTTGACCGTCTTGCCGATGGCAATTTTCCCGGAATCGGGTTGTTCCTTTTTTATGATCAGTTTAAATAAAGTGGATTTTCCGGTCCCATTGGGTCCGATAATCCCCACGATCGCTCCGGGCGGCACCTTGAAGGACAGCTTGTCGATCAGCAGCCGGTCGCCAAAGCCTTTCGACACATCCGTAAATTCGATCACCTCGTTGCCGAGCCGCTCGGCGACTGGAATGAAGATTTCCTGGGTTTCGTTCCTCGCCTGGTGTTCGTATTCGGAAAGCTCCTCGAAGCGTGCGAGGCGCGCCTTCGATTTCGCTTGTCGCCCCTTCGGGTTCTGTCGCACCCACTCGAGTTCGGCTTTCATGCTCCTGATGCGCGCCTCTTCCTGTTTGGCTTCGATTTCGAGGCGCTTTCCCTTCTGCTCCAGCCACGAGGAGTAATTGCCCTCCCAGGGTATGCCCATGCCACGGTCGAGCTCCAGTATCCAACCGGCGGCGTTGTCGAGGAAGTAGCGGTCGTGGGTCACTGCGACCACGGTGCCCGGAAAGCGCTGCAGGAACTGCTCCAGCCAATCCACACTCTCGGCGTCGAGGTGGTTGGTCGGCTCATCCAGCAGCAGCAAGTCGGGTTTCTGCAGCAGCAGCCGACACAGGGCCACGCGGCGCTTCTCGCCGCCCGAGAGTATCTCCACCTTCGCGTCCCAAGGCGGCAGCCGCAGCGCATCGCCGGCAATTTCCACCTGCTGCACCGAATCGGAGGAATTCACCAGCGCTTCCAGCGTCGCCTGCTCGGCTGCGAGTTGGTCGAAATCCGCCCCCTCCTCGGCATAAGCCGCATAGATCTCGTCAAGGCGCTGTTTTGCCGAGGCCACGTCTCCCAAGCCCTGCTCCACCGTCTCACGCACCGTCTTCGCGGCATCGAGCTGCGGCTCCTGCGGCAGGAAGCCGACCTGGATTCCCGGCATGCGGATCACTTCCCCCTCGTAGCCGTCGTCTTCAGCCGCCATGATCTTGAGCAGCGTGGACTTGCCCGAGCCGTTCACCCCGAGCACGCCGATCTTGGCGCCGGGAAAAAAGTTGAGCGAAATATTCTTCAGGATCGCGCGCTGCGGTGGCACCGTCTTGCTCACCCTGCGCATCGTGTAAACGTATTTGGCCATGGACTCCGGGTAAGGGCCGAGTGCCCGTGATATCAATTTTCCTGCATGATATCATCGTCCGACATGGTCAGAACCGTAATCAGCCTCGATGCAGCAGACAAAAACTGGCTTGATGACAAGTCTCGCGCGGAGCATGTGCCCATGACCCAACTGGTTCGCGTGGCGATCCGGCACTATCGCCAATCCGAGAACGCCACATCCCCGCTTGGAGTTAGGGCATTACTCGAGGCCACGCGCGGCAGTTGGGCTGCTGAAGACGGACTCGCCTATCAGCGTCGCGTACGAAGCGACTGGGCCAAACGGTGAAGATCCTGCTCGATTCGGTGATCCTGATTGATCACCTGAACGGGCACGAGCAGGCGACGCAGTACATCTCGCAACACGCCGGGATTATCGCCATCTCCGTGATCACCCGCGCAGAGGTGCTTGTCGGCGTGCACCCGGATGCGCGCGCCAAGGTGCGCCGCCTCCTTGAATCGTTCCCAAATCTGCCTATATCGACGAAGATTGCAGACCTCGCTGCATCCCTGCGCCGCAAGCACCGTTGGAAACTGCCAGACGCTCTTCAGGCCGCGTTGGCAAAAAATCACAAGCTTCGCCTCGCGACCCGCGACAGTCGAGACTTTCGTCCGTCGGTACATCGGTTCG
Organism: Betaproteobacteria bacterium; assembly: GCA_009693335.1. GTDB lineage: Bacteria > Pseudomonadota > Gammaproteobacteria > Burkholderiales > SG8-39 > RBG-16-66-20. The sequence goes on from SHXK01000042.1 coordinate 8,991, forward strand.
TGGTCATTCCCTACCAACTTCATTCAAGCTAGCGCGCTTCAGCCGGCCGGTTCCAGCCTGACGAGGACACCGTCGCTTTCGTCGGTGAGCAGGTACAAGTATCCGTCCGGCGCAGCGCGCACATCCCGAATGCGTCCCAGTACCCCTTTTAGCATCCGCTCCTCGCGCACCACTGTTTCGCCCTTGAGTTTCAAGCGCACCAGCATCTGGTCTTTGAGCGCGCCGACGAACAAATCGCCTTGCCAACGCGGGAATCGGTCGCCGACGTAGAACGCCATGCCCGAGGGCGCGATCGAAGGCACCCATCGGTGCAGCGGTTGCGCCATGCCCTCCTTATGCGTGCCCTCGCCGATCTTCGTCCCGAGGCCGTAGTTGACCCCGTAGGTGATCACCGGCCAGCCGTAGTTCACGCCGGCGCGGATGACGTTTACTTCGTCGCCCCCCTGCGGGCCGTGCTCGTGCGTCCAGAGCAGCCCCGTAGCCGGGTGCAGCGCCGCGCCCTGCAGATTGCGGTTTCCCAGTGTGTATTTTTCAGGTTTCCAGCCCGGTTTGCCAACGAACGGGTTGCCCTTAGGCGCTTTACCATCGTCGTGCAGCCGGATTACCGAGTCGGCGTGATCGTCGGGCCGTTGTGCCCTGTCCTGCTCGCCGCGGTCGCCGAGCGTGAGGTAGAGGAACCCGGCGCGGTCGAACACCAGTCGCGAGCCGAAGTGGCGTCCGGTCGTGCCCTTGGGGTTTTGCCGGAAGATCACCTCCGCGCCCTCGATGCGGTTCCCCACCAGTTTCCCGCGCGCTACTTCCGTGCCAACGCCGTCCGCGCCCCGTGAGGCGTACGACCAGTACACGAGGCCGTTGTGCGCATAGTTCGGGTGCAGTGCCAGGCCCATCAACCCGCCTTGACCGTAGAGCGTGACTGGCGGCAGCCCCGCCACCGGTTGCGGCTCCAGCCTGCCGTCCTTGGCGATGCGCAGCCGGCCTTCGCGCTCCGTGATCAGCATCCGTCCATCAGGCAGGAAAGCGAGCGACCAGGGGTGGCTCAGGCCACCGAGCACGCGCTTGACGATGAAGGTATGTTCTTCCGAGCGGTAGGTCTGTGCTTGCGCCGCGCAGGCGGCGAGCAGCAGCGCAATGATAGAAAACAATCGCTTCATGGCTTCCTCGCAGGTCAGCGAAGATGTCGTTCGGCAGCGAGCCCCCAAGCTTGGGCAGGATCGCGGACACCCGGCGAGTGGTCTACACCCCGGCTCATCGCCCGGAGATTATCTCCCGGAACGCGGCCGGAAAATCGACCCAGCCTGCGTACAAGACCTCTGCGCCGTAGCCACCGGGCTTTGCCGCCCGGAGCCGCCAGAAGGAACCCAACACGCGTCGGATAAAGCTCATGCCCTTTGCTCTCATTATCGGCAGCGTTTATTAGGCCGCCCTTGTTACTTAACGACAGGCCCGCCAAAAAGTTGACTGGCCCCTAGGTTTGGCGAATTGCGCGAAAATACGCACCCGATCCGATCCCGAGGAGATACATCTGAAAACCGCCATCGTGGTCGGCGCCCTCGGCGTCATCGGCCGTTACATCGTGGAAAAGCTTGCCAGCCTGCCGGATTGGCAGATCGTCGGGCTCTCCCGTCGTCGCGGCGAAGCGCGCGAACGGTTGCGCTACCTCTCGGTGGATCTGCTCGATCCCGCGGACACGCAGGCGAAACTCTCCGGGCTGGGCGATGCCACGCATGTTTTCTATGCCGCGTTCCAGGCCGGCAGCGGGCCCGCCGCCGACTACGCAAAAAACATCGATGCCAACCGCGACATGCTGGTGAATTCGGTTTCGGCGATCGAGCGGGTCGCGCCGGGCCTGGAGCGGGTGGTACTGGTGACCGGTACCAAGTATTACGGCTCGCATCTGGGCCCCTTCAAGACCCCGGCGCGCGAGGACGATGCACGACATGCAGGCGCCAACTACTACTTCGACCAGATCGACTGGCTGACCAGTTGCCAGCGCGGCAAGCGCTGGAGCTGGGCCGAGCTGCGGCCGCAGACGCTTTGCGGCTTCGCCCCGGGCACCGCGATGAGCATCGTGCCAGTGATCGCAGTCTATGCCGCGATCCTGAAAGAACTCGGCCAGCCGCTCGCTTTCCCGGGAACGGCTTGGGAAAGTCTCTATCAGGTCACGGAATCGGCACATTTCGCCAATGCCGCGCTCTGGGCGGCGACCGAGTCGCGCTGCGCCGGCCAGGCCTACAACATCACCAACGGTGACAATTTCCGCTGGCGCGACCTGTGGCCGAAGATTGCCGAGGCGTTCGACATGCCAGCGGCGGATCCAAAACCGCTGTCACTAGTCAGCTTCATGAACGACAAGGCCCCGCTTTGGGATGCGATGGCGAAGCGGCATGGCCTCAAGCCGTACAGGTTCGACCAAGTCGTCGCCTGGCCGTTCGGTGACTATGTTTTCAGCTGCAACTGGGATGTGATGACGAACCTCACCAAATCACGCCAACACGGCTTTCACGAGGTGGTGGACAGCGAAGAAATGTTCGTACGACTCTTGAGGCGCTTTCGCAACGAGAAAATTGTGCCCTAAGCGGCCTCCTCGGGACCAGGCGCCGTTGTTCGCTGCTCGCTGTCTGGGCTTGAAACTTCTTGTGTCCAAGGGTGGTCTCAAGCTAAGAGCCCCCGCAGTCCGTGCCGAAAGGAGGGGCTATAGAAGAAGATCACTACAGTTCCACCCAACAGCCGGTGACGATAGACCGGCACACGTCGCGGTGACGCGACGAAATGAGGCCACAGCGATGTGGCGCTCCTGCGAAGCCCCGCGATGATCGTGGGGTTTCGCGTTTGTGAGCGGCCAAAAAATCAGTTTTCTCCTACGCTCGCGCTGGAACCTGTGCCAGTTCTCGGCCCTAGCTGGCCGAGCAGGCGAAGCGCCCATACCGAAAGCGCCCCCGTCGCAAAAAACGCCAGCCACGAGAGCCAGAGCGGCACGACCCAGCCGGCAATTTGGGCTGGCCAGCCCAGCAGCAACCTGACGAGGTGCAGTAGTGCGATGACACCAAAAACAACGCTGGTGATCTGCAGATAAACCCGCATAGAAGTTGCCCTCTTCCAACAGTACGAGATCAGTGACCGAGCAGCCGCTTCGCGTAAGCAACCTCGCTCAACGAGGTATCCGCGCTCGCTGTCAACTCAAGCAAGCGTTTCGAGTATACCGCTGCCTTCCTCGAGTCGCCCGCGCGCTCTGCGGCACGCGCTGCACCGGCAAAGGAGCGATAGCGGTTTGGTTCGCGCTGCAGCACTGACTCGAAGTTGCCGAGTGCCAGCTTCGCTTCGCCTGCCTCGATCTCCATATAAGCAAGCAGTTCGCGCGCGGGGACGAGCGGTCCCGTAGTGATGACGTGCTTCTCGGTGGCGTCCTCGCGATCGGCGGCCTTGCGCAGGATCACCAGCCCCTGCGCGGTGTTTCCCTCGGCACGCGCCGCCAGTCCCTGCACAACCTCGGCCTGGATCGCGATCTGCTCGATCCAATAGGGAACCTTGGTCGCCTCGCCAAGCGCCTGCAGGCGCGCGAGCTGCGCGCGGGCACCAACCGCGTCGCCACTCATTGCCGCCCCGATCCCACGGGCGTAAGCGTTGATCGCCTCGGCAAAGGTGTATTTCTTCCACGGGAAAGCGTCGGCCGTGGGGAAAAGCTCAATCGCGGCGGCCTCCTTCCAGCTGCCCCGCTCGAGCGCCAGCCGCGTCGGCATCGCAGCGTAGGCATAGGCAGTGGCAGGGTGATCGATGCGCGCCGGATTGCGCAGCGCGTCGCTGACGACCTCGCGCGCCGCACCATGCTGCCCGAGCTGCAGGTGCGCGTACACCATGTAATCGTACGCATGCCACTTGTCGAACGACTTGTCGCCTCCCGAGCGTGCGGAGGCGCGGTTGGACTCGATCGACTCCTTCCAGGCGCCCACGCGCGCGAAGATGTGCGAAGGCATGTGCAGCGCATGCGGCGCGTAGGGCGCGATCTTGCCGTAGCGCCGCGCCGCGTCGAGGCCCTGAGCCGCGATCGGCGGGTAATCGTAGCTGTGGATGAGATAGTGCACGACGCCCGGATGCTCCGGCTGGACCCGGAAGATGGGCTCGAGAATTTCCACAGCCTTCAACTGATTGGTGTACTTCTTGTCGCCCGGATTGAAATTCGTCGACAGCACCAAGGCATACAGCGTCGCAGCTTCTGTGTCCTTGGGATAGGCGCGCATCACCTGCTCCAAGGCCGTTTCCAGCGCCTTGGCGCGTGCAAGCAGGGGCTTCTTCCGCCCCGAGATGCTGCGCCTGCAGGCCGACGTTGCGCTTGCGCTTGGCCGGACGGACGCTGCGGTCGCAGCTCGAAGCGGCGATGGCGCTGGCGCGCGAGCAAGCGGCCGTGGCGCTCGAATGGCGCGCTGCCTGCTCGCTCGCGCGGCTTCTGAAAAAAAACGGCGAGCGGCCGAAGGCACGCGAATTGCTCCAGGCTGGTTACGGTGCTTTCAGCGAAGGGCTGGACACGCGCGACCTGCGTACGAGGAAGGAACTGCTCGAGGAACTGTCGCGCTAGGAACGGGGGAACCCAGGTTCCCCCGTTATGCCCTCTTCAGGCGTGGAACGAGAAATCAGTTTCAAGTTCTCACGGCAGCAGGCGCTTGCACTGCCGGATACTCGGGACGGATATCAAAGCGCAGTCGGCGATGGGCGTTGCGTAGCGCATCTTCTGCTTCCGCTGGGCTGGCCGCCCGCGAGAAGATGAAGCCAAGGTAGCTCGCGCCCTGGGGTGGTGGCGCGACGATTTGTCCGGGCTCTGCCGTAATGCTCAGCTCCGTGATGCCGGTGACCGACTGGGCAGCGGCCAACCCCTCAATCCCATGGTAAATACCGCGCCGTGGAATCGGGATCATCATGACTCCCGCGGCGCCGCCCTCGCTAGCATCGGCGAGCGAAAATGGGAGAGATTCGGCGACCACTTGGCGCAAAATCATCTCTTCCAGGCTCATGCCCAGAGTATGGGTAAGGACGCGCCCGCACAGGCCACCGATGGAGCGGGCCGCGATTTCCAAGATCCAGATTCCCTGCTCATTGACCCGCACTTCGGCGTGCACCGGCCCAGTCACGAGCCCGGCCACACTGCAGGCCCGGGACACCTCCCGATGAATGCGCTCCTGAAGTGCCGCTGGCAAGCGCGAGGGCGAGACGTAGAGAGTCTCTTCAAAGTATGGCCCATCCAGCGGATCCGGCTTGTCGAATAGCGCGAGGATGCGGAGTTGGCTCTGATTCAGGATTCCTTCGAGCGCGTACTCGCGTCCCGGAATGAAGTCTTCGATAACGAGACCCAGCTCCTGGGCATCCCGGTCGGCCCGAGACTGGATCGCCCGCACCCAGTTCACTGCGCGCACCAGCGTTTCGGCATCGTTGGCGCGAATCACGCCACGGCTAGCTGATAGGCGCCGGGCCTTCACCACCACGGGAAACCTCAACACCAGTAACAGCGTCCGGGCGTCATCGCTGGTCGGCAGATGATGGAACTGGGGACAGAGGAAGTCATGTGCCCGAAGCAAGCAGCGAAACGCCAACTTGTCCCGCACCTTGCGCACCGCGTCGGCAGGATTTCCCGGCAGGCCAAGACGCTCGGTCAGCAGAGCGGCAAGCTCAACGCCCGAATCGTCCACTGCCAGCACCGCTTCCAGAGCGCCGTTGATTTCCCGCAGGACCGTGTCCGCCGCTTGCTGTGGCCGGTCGAAATGCAGCGCCATGATCGGGCCCAGGCCCCAAGACGGGGCCAGTTGGTGACAGTAATTGGCCGCGGCCACGATCTCAACACCGAGTTTCTTCGCGGCTGCAAGAAAATCATTGTTGCGGTAGCCGGTGGTGGGCAGCAGCAGCAGGACGCGTTTCGTGGTTCCGAGCATGGCGTAGTATATTTGTTAACATTGTAAAACTTCCCTCGCCTCCCTTATCTACCCTTTATCCGATTGCGCCACACCGTCATTAATATTCCCGAATGATCCGAACCGGCACCCTGGAAAAGGCGCGCGCTGAGCGCCGCCATCACATTCTTCCAAATGGCACCGGGTACTGGCGCAACGGCTTAATCGCCTCGCCGCCGGAGGACGCCATAGCCCCGCAAGCCTTCCTGGTGGAGCAGGACCCCGACACCGTGATCGAGCCGCATTTCCACCTGGAAAACGAATTCCAGGTGATCGTCGGCGGCAGCGGATCGCTCGGCCGGCATCCAGTCGGGCCCGTCAGCGTCCACTACGCCGGCGCGCATACAGGTTACGGCCCGATCACGGCGGGAAGCGACGGACTGTCCTACTTCACCCTGCGGCCACGGATGGACTCCGGTGCCCAGTTCCTGCCCGGCGCGCGCGACAAGATGCAACGCGTGCCAAAACGGCATCTCCTCGGTCGTGCCGTCCGTCCCTGCGAAATATCCGACCTGGCCTCGCGACAAGAATCCGAAGTCGTCACGGTTCTCGAACCCGAAGCCGACGGAATCTCCGCATGGATGCTCCGGCTTACTGCCGGCGGCGCCTTCGCCGCGCCGGTGCACCCGGGTGGCGGTCGCTTTCTGCTGGTCATCGGCGGCGTGCTGGAGCTGAACGGCGATCGCCTGCCGCGGCTCTCAACGGTGTTCGTCCCCGCACAAGCGCCTGCGCCGCAGCTCCGGGCAGGCAACGAAGGCTTGGAGGTACTCGTGCTGCAATTTCCATCGTGAAATCGATTTTCTTCCTGGCGGC
>SHXK01000043.1 GCA_009693335.1 Betaproteobacteria bacterium
AACCCGGCGCAGTGCTGGTTCCCGAAACGGAAATAACGCTGCTTGGGGATTTCATCCATGAACGAGTGCGCATCAGCGATATGGAGACGGCCGACGCTGATCCGTATGGCAATCCGTTGCCGATCACCCGTCTGTTCGCGGCGCCTGGCCGCAGGGATTTTTTCGGTGAGTTCCCCGGTACGCCGGGCAACACGCACTACGTGCTCGGTGGTGGCGACGACCAAGCGCGCGACATCTGGGGCGGCGACGATTGGCTCGAGTTGGGAGAGGGCGACGATGTGGGTTATGTGGACGCCGGCAATGATCTCGTCGAAGGGGGACCTGGGGTTGACATCCTCCAAGGGGGTCCCGGCGACGATGTGTTGATCTCCGGGGCCGTGGCAACGCTCGAGGCGGATCTGGACGACAGCGCCAGCGCGGATCCTGCGCTGGTGACAGGATTTCTCTCCGGCGCAGAGGGGGACGATGTCCTCTATGGTGATGCGGGAGCAAATCTTATCGGCGGAGGTGCGGGACGCGATCTGATCTTCGCAGGCGCCGGCAATGATTGGATAGCTGCTGACCGGAGTTCATCGAATTTCACCTTCTCCGGGCCCCCGGGCATGATGCCCAGCACCCGTTTTGGATTCCCAGTGCATAGCGTGGGCGGTTTCGGCCCGGATGCGACCACAGGCGCAGGAGCAGACGAGGTGGATGCCGGCTCGGGGAATGATTACCTGTTTCTCGGCCCGGGCGACGATATTGCTTTGGGCGGCCCGGGTGACGACTACATCGATACCGGCGCTGGCGCGGACACGGTTTTTGCCGGCGCAGGCAGGGACTTTATCAACGGTCCACCGAACGGTGGCGGCGATTACGTGGACGCTGGCGATGGCAATGACGAGTTCCGTTACGTCGATGGCGACAACATCCTAATCGGCGGCCGCGGCGACGATTACATCCTCACCGACGTCAGCGATAACCTGCGGATAAGCGGCCAGGGCCGCGACGTACTGATAGGCGGCGAGGGCCGCGACGTGCTGTACTCGCAGGGCGGCGGAGATTTCCTGGACGGCGGTGCGGGCGACGATTTTTGCATTGCCGCCGGTGCGCTGGGAACGGGGCCGGCGACGCGCGTTCGCTGGGGCCCGGATCTGGGCAGCGACATTGTGCTTGCGAGCAGCGGGACGCTGGTCATCGAGATGGATGCGGCCCTGGCGCCCCACGAAGTGACGGTGGTGCGGAGCGCCGGGCAGATCGAATTTCCGCTGCCGCCCAGTCTCATGATGGGGCAGCCCAACCCCTTGATGATGACGCACGGATTCGAGTTCAGCATCCAACCGGCCGTCAACACTCTGCGGGTGGTCGAACTGGATGCCTCTTTGCAGCCCGCGTCGGTGAGCATTGAATTTTCCGATGGCACGATCTGGGACGCCGCCGACATTCAGGCGCTGCTGGCGCCGTCCGTGATCGCGCCCGAGGCGCCGTTGCTGGTTGCCGGTGGTCGAGAGGCCGAAGCTCTGTTCGGATCACGGGGCGCGGACGTGATCTCCGGCGGTGCAGGCGACGACTGGCTGACGGGCGGCGAAGGAGGCGACACTTATCATTACGCATTGGGCGACGGCTTTGACCAGATCGAGGATGACGACGCGAGCGCCGGCAACACGGACCGGCTGATTTTCGCGAGCGGCATCTCGCCGTCGGGGCTGGAGGTATTGGCGAGCGGAGAAGACTACATTCTTGCCGTGGGCGGCGGCGTACGCTTGCTGAATGGCCGCAATGCCGCGGGCGCGATAGAACAAATCGAATTCGCCGACGGTACGCACTGGGCGCCGGATGATCTCGCGGGCCGCGCCGGATTGCTGCCCGAGAACCGGGCGCCGCAGATGCCGCAGTCGCTGGGCAGCCTGTCGGTGGAGCCTGGAAGCCAACTGTCGTACCGCCTGCCCTCGGCCGAGATCCTGGATCCTGATCGCTTCGATACGCTGCAGTACTACGCGATTACGGCGACAGGAGAACGCTTGCCGGAATGGCTTGCATTCGACGCCGCCACGCTGACGATCGCAGCAACGCCGACGCAACAGCAGGCCGGCAGCCACGCCTTGCTGCTAGTGGCGGTGGATCAGAGTGGCGCGGCGGCTCTGAGCACTCTTACCGTCGTGGTGGGCGCAGAGGAAGCGCCTGCTTCGCAGCCGCCGACGCCGGGCGTGAGCCCGCTGCCGGAGGCGCCCGCAGAGATGTCAGTCGGGATCGACCTTCCGCTCGCGCCAATCGTTCCGGTGTCGGCGCCCGGGCTGCTGGCGATGGACGATGCCTCATCGTTCACCTCTCTCGTTTCAGCATCGGACCAGGTAGGTGTTCCGCTCGACCCGTTGTTCCGCGACATGCAGGAGCGCTTCGACGTGCTGCTGCAGACTGGCCACACGAACCTGGGCGAGGGTTATGCTGAGGCGATACGCGAGTTCGAAGAGCGCAGGATGCAGCGTGACGAGCCCCCGCCCCCGCCGCCGCCTTCCGAGGATGAGGTCGCAGCCTGGAACAGCGCCATGCACGCTTGGCACGAGCGCAATCCGAGGTTTGCGGAAAGCGATTTTGGCGGCGATGACGGGACTTGGACGATGGGTTGGGGTCTGCCGGGCCCGGGAGATCATGGGCGCGATGATGGGGCAGCGGGCGTGGGCGCCGTTGTGGGTCTCGTCAATCCGGGTGTGCTGGCGCGTGTGACGGGTGCGAGTACTGCTCCGGCGCTTGCCGAAGGTCTGCGCAGTTTGTGATAACAGCCGTCGCGATCCGCCAGCCGTGCGAGTTTGACACCACGGCCCGAGAAATACTCTGAGCGCCTTTTTGAGGTGCTATCCTCCTGCCCCGGGGAGGAAATCGCTTGGCAAAGAAATTGCAGCAGCCGCAGTTTGTTCCGGTCGATGCCGATGACTTGAAGCCGATGCACCAGTGGCACCGGCCGCTGCAAGCGCCGGGCATTACGCAGGTGGATTTCGAGGAGCGGGTCGATTTCAAGCGCCTGCACCGCTATCGCCTCGCGCGCACACGTCAGTCGCTGGCAAAATCGGGGCTGGGTGCGATGCTGTGTTTCGACCAGCACAATATTCGCTACATCTCCTCCACCGTGATCGGCGAATGGGCGCGCGACAAGCTGATCCGCTACTGTCTGCTCACCGGTACGGGCGATCCCTGGGTGTGGGACTTTGGTTCGGCGGCACGCCATCACAAACTGTATTGCCCGTGGTTGCATGAAGACCACGTGCGCGCAGGCAATCCGGGCATGCGCGGTGCCATTGGGCCCACGGTCGGCCTGTTCGAGGCAGCAGCGAAGGAGATCAAGGACATCCTGGTCCAGGAAGGCGTGGCCGGAATGCCGCTTGGCCTAGACATGTGCGAGCCGGGGTTCCTGTTCGCGCTGCAAAAGGAGGGCCTCAATATCCGCGACGGGCAGCAGCTGATGCTCTCGGCGCGCGAAATCAAGAGCCATGACGAAATCACGCTTCTGAATACCGCTGCCGCGATGGTGGACGGCGTCTACCAGGACATCACCGAGGCGCTCAAGCCCGGCGTCAAGGAAAGCCAGATCGTGGCCCTGGCCTCCAAGCGCCTCTACGAGATGGGCTCGGATTGCGTCGAGGCGGTCAACGCCATCGCCGGCGAGCGCTGTTCGCCGCATCCGCACAATTTCACCGACCGCTTGATCCGCCCCGGCGACCAGGCCTACTTCGACATCATCCATTCCTTCATCGGCTACCGTACCTGCTACTACCGCACGTTTTCGGTGGGGCGCGCGACCCCTGCGCAGAAGGACGCGTACAAGAAGGCGCGGCACTGGATGGACGGCGCCATCTCGATGCTCAAGCCAGGCGTCTCGACCGAAAAAGTGGCGAAAATGTTTCCGCGCTGCACCGAGATCGGCTTCGAGACCGAGATGTCAGCCTTTGGCCTCAATTTCTGCCACGGCCTCGGACTCGGTCTGCATGAACGGCCGCTCATCTCGAGGCTCAACTCTTTCATTGAGCCCTACGAACTGAAGGCCGGCATGGTGTTCGCGGTAGAGACCTTCTGCCCGGCCAAAGACGGCATTTCAGCGGCGCGGATCGAGGAAGAAGTTGTGCTCACGCCCGACGGCGCCAAGATCATTTCACTTTATCCCGCGCAGGAGCTCCCGGTCGTCAATGCGTACTGAGAAAAAAACCAAGCAGAAAAAGCTCTCGATCGGCTGGATCGGCGCCGGCCGCATGGGCTATGAGATGGCCGCACGCCTCGCCAGAGGCGGCGCCGACGTGCTGGTCTGGAACCGAACCAGGGAAAAAGCCGAGCCGCTCATGAAGTACGGTGCCAAGGTCGCCGACAAGGTTGCTGAGCTCGCCAGCCGCGATGTCGTGTTCTGCATGGTGTCCACCTGGAAAGATGTTAAGGAGGTGATGCACAAGCTGCTGGAGGATGCGCAATCGAAACCTAAGCTGGTGGTCGAATGCTCCTCCATCTCTCTTCAAGGTTCGGCGGAACTCCGTCAAATGCTGGAGCAAAAGAAGATTCAGTATCTGGCCGCGCCGGTATCTGGCAACGCCAAGGTGATCAAGGCCGGCAAGCTGACGTTCGTCTGCTCCGGCCCGCAGCAGGCTTTCGATCTTGCCAGGCCGTACCTGGATCTGATTGCGGTGAATGCAAGTTACGTAGGCGAGGGCGAACTCTCCCGCATCGTCAAAATTTGCCACAATGTGTTCCTCGGCGTGGTGACGCAGTCGCTGGCCGAGATTACGATCCTGGCGCAGAAAGCGGGCGTGCCGCGTCACGCCTTCCTTGATTTCATGAACCAGAGCGTGATGGGCTCCACTTTCACGCGCTACAAGACTCCGGCTTTTGTTAACCTGGACTTCAAAGTGACGTTTACTCCCCATCTGCTGCGCAAGGACATGGATCTGGGACTGGACGCGGGCCGCCAATTCGAAGTGCCGATGCCACTGGCCAGCGCTACGCGCGACCTCATCCAGTCGATGATTGGCCAGGGCTGGACCGAGCAGGACTTCGCGACCCTGCTGTTGCAGCAGGCGAAAGCATCCGGAATCAAACTGAAACCCGAAAACATGGAGGTGGGAGATGGGCTTTCTTAAGCTGTTGGTATTTCTTTGCTTGACGGTTTTTGGCGCTGTTTCTATTGCTCAAACCTATCCCAACAAACCGGTCCGCTTGGTGATCGCGTTCACGCCGGGTAGCTCGACCGACATCGTCGGGCGCGTCGTGGCGGCGAAGCTCTCTGAAATGTGGGGCCAGCCAGTGTTGCCCGAAAACCGAGCCGGCGCGGGCGGTTCGATCGCCTCGGCAGTGGTGGTCAAATCGGCGCCCGACGGCTATACGCTCCTTGCCAACTCGTCGGCGCATGCGGCGAACCCCGGGTTCTTCGCCAACCTGCCCTACGACACGCTGAAGGACTTCACCAACCTCGCGCCCATGACGGGCGGGCCGAACGTGCTGATCACGGGTACCGGGACGGGCTGGAAATCGCTCGGCGACTTCATCTCGGCCGCGAAAGCGAGCCCCGGCAAACTCAATTTCTCCTCGGCGGGCGTGGGCAGCGGAACGCATCTGAACCTGGAGAAACTTAAGCTTATGGCCGGGATCGACGTACAGCACGTGCCGTACAAGGGCACGCCCGAGGCGATTGGCGACACCATCGGCAACCGCGTCTGCTGCTATTTCGCGCCGCTTAACGCGGCGCTGCCGCACATCCGCGGCGGCAAGGCGATCGCGCTCGCGGTCTCGAGTTCGACGCGGTCGAGCTTGCTGCCCGAGGTGCCAACCGTCGCGGAGTCGGGCGTGGCGGGATTCGACTACACGCTCTGGGTCGCTCTCTGGGGCCCGGCGGGAATGCCGGCCGACATCATCTCGAAGATAAATACCGACGTGAACCTCGCGCTGCGGAGCCCGGATTTGCGCGACCGGCTGGTCAATCTGGGCACCCAACCGATGAACATGACCTCGCCGCAGTTCACCGAGTTCGTGCGCAGGGAAGTTGCGGACACACATAAAATCCTACAGGCCGCCGGCATCAAGCCGCAGTAGAAAGACAGATTACGTTTTTCCTGAAAAACGTGGTCTGTCCCTGTTTACTGGCGCGGGATCTGCTTCAGGTCCGCGAGCCAGACTGTGGCGTTGCCATCCGCGGGCGCGCGCCAGTCGCCGCGCGGCGACAGTGAGCCGCCGGAGCCCACCTTCGGGCCGTTGGGCAGGGCGCTTCTCTTGAACTGGCTGGTCTGGAAGAAGCGCCGCAGGAATACCTCCAGCCACTTCTTGATTTCCCCGAGGCTATAAGTGTCCTGCCAGGCGCACCAGGCCAGGAAGGCCACCTTGGAGGGCGCATAGCCGAAGCGCAGGAGGTAGTAGAGGTGGAAGTCCTGCAGCTCGTAGGGGCCGACGCTATCCTGGGTTTTGTGATTGCCGGGCACCAGCTCTGGAGAGATCTCCGTCGTTAGTACGCGCTCCAGGGACTTCTTCACGGCAAGGTCGAACTGCCCGGAGCGGGCGACCCAGCCGATCAGATACTGGATCAGGGTTTTGGGCACACTGACGTTGACGTTGTAGTGCGACATATGGTCACCAACACCATAGGTGGACCAGCCCAGCGCCAGCTCCGAAAGATCGCCAGTGCCTACCACCAGGCCGCCGTGGTGGTTGGCCAGACGGAACAAGTGGCTGGTGCGTTCGCCCGCCTGCACGTTCTCGAAGGCGATGTCGTACTGTTTGCGTCCCTGGGCGTAGGGATGGCCCAGGTCCTTGAACATCTGCATGCAGGAGGGACGGATGTCGATCTCCTCCGCACTGGCGCCCACGGCGCGCATTAGTTGCCAGGCGCTGGAGCGGGTGCGCGTGGAAGTGGCGAAGCCGGGCATGGTGTAGGCGAGGATATTTTTCCTTGGCAGACCCAGTTCGTCCATGACGCGCGCGCAGACGAGTAAGGCCTGAGTCGAGTCCAGGCCACCCGAGACGCCTATGACCAGATGCTTGCTGCCGGTGGCACGCAGGCGCGTGGCCAAGCCCTCGCTCTGGATGCGGTAAACCTCTTCGCAGCGCGCGTCGCGCGTCGCCGGGTCGCCAGGGACGTAAGGAAATTTCTCGATCTTTCTTTGCAAGGGCAAAGGGCCTTTGCAAAGAGGCAAGGAAAAATCTATGGTCCTGAAGTGCGCCAACTGCGCCGCGTGGCGCCGCGCTGATTCGCCGAAGGAGTTCTGGCGCATGCGGTCGGCTTCCAGCCGCTCCAAGTCGACGTCGGCAAAGGTGAGCTGGGCCTTGGCGGAGAAGCGTTGCGACTCAGCGAGCAGCGAGCCGTTCTCGAAGGCCATCGCATGCCCGTCCCAGGCGAGATCGGTGGTGGACTCGCCCGAGCCGGCCGCGCTGTAGAGGTAGGCGGCGATGCAGCGCGCCGACTGGTTGGCGGCGAGCTCCTGGCGATACTGGTGCTTGCCGACCAGCACGTTCGAGGCCGACAGGTTGGCGATCACGGTAGCGCCGGCGAGCACGGCGAAGGAGGAGGGAGGCGCCGGCACCCAGAGGTCTTCGCAGATTTCGGCAAAGAGTCTGAGTTTTGGATTTTCCTTCAACTTGAAGATCAAAGACCCGAAGGGCGTTGTCTGCCCGGCGACAAAAACGTCCCGCGACGCATCCCCGCCGGGGGTGAACTGACGCAATTCGTAGAACTCGCGGTAATTCGGCAGGTAGGTTTTCGGCGTCACACCGAGCAGTTTGCCGCCGCAGATGAATGCCGCGCAGTTGTAAAGCAAGCCGTCCACCGCTAGCGGCAGACCGACGAAGGCGGCGATGGGCAGGGCTTTGGAGCGTGCCAGCAACCAGGCCAGCGCCGACTCGGCAGCTCGCAGCAGGGCTTGCTGGTGGAACAGATCCTCGCAACTGTAGGCCGAGAGGCCGAGTTCCGGGAACACGGCAAGGATCGCTTTTTCTTTCGCCGCCGCGCGCATCAGCGCCAGCGTGGCCGCAGCGTTGGCCATCGGATCGCCAATACGCACCAGGGGCGTGGCCAGCGCGATGCGCGCATAGCCGTGTCGGTAGAGGTTGAAAAAATCACTGAAAGTGTTGGTGCGGGAGGGCATAGTGCAGGATTTTACACCTGTATTACTATGGTGTATAAAGCCATATGTTTATGGAGCGCGCCGTATTGCCGGGTGGGCAGATTCTGGAATTGAAGTTGTCCCAGGCCATGCAGTACCGCTTGATTTTCCGCCAGGGGCGAAAAACCCTGGTCGAATACTATGGCCAGGGCGCCAAGCACGGCAGGACACTGCGCGGACGCGCGAGCGCTTACACATTCAAGTCGGTGGAAAAACTCAGGTATGACTTCGAACGCGATGTCGACGAAGCTGGACGTCAGGGTTAGCAGCCAGGCCGATGCGCTCGACCGCTTCGAGGCGGCCTGGCATCTCGCCTCGGGTCGAAGCCCGCCGGCGCCGCTGGCGGTGCTGTCGTTCGCCGATCTGCCGCTGCTGCTTTCCACGCTGACGCCGGCGCGCTGGAAGCTGCTGCAGCAATTGCAGAAGAGTGGCCCTGTCTCAATCTATGCGCTGGCGAAGGCCCTCGGCCGCGACTACAAGAACGTGCATACCGACGTGGTCCGCTTGCTGGAGCTGGGTCTTATCGAAAGAAGCCAAGACGCGCTGGTGCGTGTCACCTGGGATGCGGTGCGGACCGAACTGCGTCTGCGCGACTGAAGCGGCGCTGGAACTACGGCTTACAGCCAGCCCGCTTTGCGGAAGCGGATGAACAGCACTGCGTCGATGATCACCATCAGGCTCACGGCGAATGGGTAGCCGAAGACCCAGTCGAGCTCCGGCATGTTCTTGAAATTCATGCCGTAGACGCCGGCGATCATGGTCGGCACCGCCACCAGCGCGGCATAGGCCGCCAGGCGCTTGGTGACTTCGCTCTCGCCGATGGTGATCATGGCGAGGTTGACCTGGATCGCGGTGGCCACCGTATCGCGCAGGGAGTCGAGCGACTGGTTCAGGCGCACCAGGTGGTCGTAGACGTCGCGGAAATATTCCCCCATGCCCTGGCACACCGGCGGTACGCGCCCGCCATAGAGCTTGCCCACTGAGTCCATCAATGGCGCGGTGGCGTGCTTGAGCGTGGTGATCTTGTGCTTGACGTAGTAGAGCGCCTCGATGTTGGCGCGCGGCGCGGTATTGGCGAAAATGCGCTCCTCGATCGCGTCCAACTCGGTTTCAATCGCATCGAGCACCGGGAAGTAGCGGTCCACCACCGCGTCCATCAGCGCGTAGAGCACGTAGCCCGAGCCGTGGCGCAGCAGTTCGGGCTCGTGCTCGCAGCGCGCACGTACGTCGAGAAAGCCCTGCTCGGTGCGGTTGCGGATCGACAGGACGAAGTTCGGGCCGGTGAAGATGTTGACCTCACCGATGCGCAGTTCTTCGCCGGCGGGTTCCACCACGTGCAGCACGGTGAACAATTCGTTGCCGTACTCTTCAATCTTGGGTCGCTGGTGGCCGTGGTGCGCATCTTCGACCGAGAGTTCGTGCAGGTTGAACTGCCTGCCCATCTCCTCGAGTTCCACGTCGGAGGCGTCGCGCAGCGCCACCCACACGAAGCAGCCCGGTTTGGCGAGGTAGTCGTGGACCTCGCTTTGTGCGATGTCGGCGAGCTTTTTGCCGTCCTGGTAAGCGACGCAGTTGACGAGCATCGATAATGATACCGTGAGCACTGCCGTCCGGTCGTGCGGACTGTGCGGCCGGACGGATAAAATATGATTTTCTCCCTTGGACAGGTGATGCTCCTCATGCCGGAAATCAGCCAACGCGCGCAGTCCCTAGGTACCGAGAACGCTTTCGTGGTGCTCGCTGAAGTCAACGCGCTCGCCCGCCAGGGCAAGGACATCATCAGCTTTTGCATAGGCCAGCCCGACTTTCCGGCGCCGCTACACGTGCAGGAAGCCGGCATCCGCGCCATCCGTGAGGGCAAGCACGGCTACACCCCCTCGGCCGGCATCGATCCGCTGCGCGAAGCAGCGGCGCGCTACTTGGCCGGCATGCGCGGCGGCCTGCCGATCCGGCCGCAGGACGTGGTTGTTGGCGCGGGCGCCAAGCCTTTCATCGCTTACGCCATCCTCTCGACCACTGACCATGGCGCGGGCGACGAGGTGATCTACCCGAACCCGGGTTTCCCGATCTACGAATCACAGATCATCGCCTGCGGCGCCAAGCCGGTGCCGGTGCAGTTGCGGGAAGCGCGGGATTTCGCTTTCGATCCGACGGAGCTGGAGAAGCTCATCACGCCCAAGACCAAGCTGCTGATCCTGAATTACCCGCACAACCCGACTGGGGGGGTGCTCGATCGTTCTGCCCTTGAACAGATCGCAAAAATACTGCAAAGACATCCTCAGGTCTGGGTCTATGCCGACGAAATCTATTCCCGGCTTTGTTACACGGGCGAGTTCTTCTCGATCGCACAGTTGCCCGGCATGTACGAGCGCACCATTATCTCGGATGGCGCCTCCAAGACCTGGGCCATGACCGGCTGGCGCATCGGCTTCGCCGCTAACCCGATACTCGCGCCTGCGTTCACGCGCTGGATCACCAACACCGAATCCTGCGCCTCGCAGATCTCGCAATGGGCCGCTCTCGAGGCGATCAACGGGCCGCAGGACGCCGCCGAAATGATGAAGCAGAGCTTTCTCGAACGCAGGGACTTGATCGTCGGGCTGTTGAACCAGGTCCCGGGCGTCCAATGCCGCACGCCCGGCGGCGCGTTCTACGCCTGGCCGAACGTCACCGAAGCCTGCCGCATGATAGGTGCGGCCGATTCCGAGGCATTCCGCAAGCGCCTGCTGCACGAGGTGGGTGTGGCGCTGCTTGCCGACATCCACTTCGGTGCGCGCGTGCCGGGCGAGGGACAGCACGTGCGTTTTTCGTATGCCGCTTCGCAAGACGCGATCGAGAAGGGCGTCGCACGCATGGCCGATTTCATCCGCAAGAACACCAAGAAAGCGGCATGAACACCGTGGGGCGCGGGGGGGCGGTTTCCCCTGCCCCGGCGATCTGGCGGCCCAGCGCCACCGTCGCGGCAGTCATCGAGCGCGACGGGAAATTCCTCTTCGTCGAAGAGGAGCAAGGCGGTCGACGTGTACTCAACCAGCCCGCCGGGCATCTCGACCCGGGCGAGACGCTGATCGCTGCGTGCGCGCGTGAAGTCCTGGAGGAAACCGCGCACCGCTTCGAAGCTACGGGCTTGGTCGGCATTTATCGCTGGTACTACCAGCCCGCGGATGTCACCTTCCTGCGTTTCTGCTTTTTAGGTTCCGTTTCCGGGATTGAAAAATCCAGATCGTTGGACCCAGAGATCATCGCCCTTCACTGGCTGACCCCCGCACAGTTGCGGGAACAATCGGCTAGGCATCGCTCGCCGCTGGTGCAGCAGTGCATGGACGACTACCTGCGCGGCAATAATTTTTCTCTCGAGGTGCTGTCCAGAGCCTATGGCTGAACGGATCGTCGTTGGCATGTCGGGTGGGGTGGATTCCGCGGTGGCCGCGCTGCTGTTGAAGCGCGAGGGCTATGACGTGGTCGGCCTGTTCATGAAGAACTGGGAGGACGATGACGATGACGAGTACTGCTCGACGCGCGCGGACCTGATCGACGCGGCCGCCGCGGCGGACGTGATCGGTATCGACCTGGAGGCGGTGAATTTCTCCGCCGAGTACAAGGAGCGGGTGTTCGCCGAGTTCCTGCGCGAGTACCAGGCCGGCCGCACGCCCAACCCGGACGTGCTGTGCAACGCCGAGATCAAGTTCAAGGCTTTCCTCGATCACGCCATCGCCCTGGGGGCGACGCGCATCGCCACCGGCCACTATGCCAGGGTGGTGCAGAAAAATGGCTTGTACGAGCTGCACCGGGGAAGCGATCCGTCGAAAGACCAAAGTTATTTCCTGCACCGACTTACCCAGGCGCAACTCGCGAAAGTCATTTTTCCCATAGGCAATCAAATCAAGAGCGAGGTGCGCCGCATCGCGCAAGCGGCGACCCTGCCGAATCACGCCAAGAAGGATTCGACCGGCATCTGCTTCATCGGCGAGCGGCCGTTCCGCGAATTTCTGAACCGGTATCTGGTGCGCGAACCGGGGCCGATCAAGGATCCTGCCGGAAAAACCCTAGGGCAACACATCGGGCTGGCCTTCTACACGATCGGCCAGAGAAAAGGCATCGGCGTGGGCGGTATCGCAGGGGGCGTTGCGGCGAGCGGTACGGGCAATGCCTGGTACGTTGCTGGCAAGGATATGGCGTCCAATACGCTGGTGGTGGTGCAAGGCCACGACCATCCACTGCTGCTTAAGCGCTCGCTCAAGGCGCAGGACGCGAGTTGGACTGCGGCCGCGCCGCGGGAGGGCGCCACGCATACGGCCAAGACCCGTTACCGCCAGACCGATGCGACCTGCCTGGTGATGCGCTCGGATGATGAGGGGATAGGGCTGGAATTCGCCCAGCTCCAGTGGGCAGTGACGCCCGGCCAGTCGGTGGTGCTCTACGACGGCGCCGTGTGCCTAGGCGGCGCAGTGATTCAATAAAGGTTCAATACTTTTATTTCGCGTTCAACGCTGACCACACGTGCCACGGCGTGGCCGGCAGATCGAGATCAGTGATGCCCCGCGGCGCTAGTGCATCGAGGATCGCGCAGATTGCAGAGGGCAGCGATCCGGCGACGCCGGATTCCCCGGCGCCTTTCACTCCGAGTGGGTTGTTGATACAGGGCACGACGTGGTGACCGATACGCAGGGAAGGTAAATCGTCGGCGCGCGGGATCATGTAGTCCATGAACGAAGCAGTCAGCAACTGTCCGCCCTCGCCGTAGACGATTTGCTCGCCGAGAACCTGTCCCAAGCCCTGTGCTATGCCGCCGTGGATCTGCCCTTCGACGATGGCTTGCTGCAGGATGCTGCCGACATCATCCACTGCGGTGTAACCGACTACAGCGACGACGCCTGTGTCCGGGTCAATCTCGACCTCGCAGACGTGGCAGCCGTTGGGGAAGCTCATTTGCGGCGACTGGAAGGTGGTCACTGTGTCAAGGCCGCCTGAGAATTCTCGGGGCAATTGCCTGTCGGTGCGCGCCCGCGCCGCCAGCTCGAGGAGTGGAATCTCCCGGTCGGTGCCGGAGACGCGGAAGCGCCCATCTGCAAAATCGATGTCGGCCTGCGAAGTCTCGAACAGGTGGCTGGCGATGCGGCGCCCTTTGTCGATCGCCTCCTGGCAGGCTTGCACAGTCGCGCCGCCGGCCATCATCATGGAGCGCGATGCCACCGTCGGTACGCCCACCGGGACTTCATCACTGTCGCCTTGCACCAGCCGTACGGCGCTGACGGGTATGCCGAGCTGCCGTGCGATGATCGGGGGAAAAGTAGTCAGGTGACCTTGTCCAATCGCTTGCGCCCCGGTACGCAGTACCACCTTGCCGTCGGCCTCGAACCGCAGGTCAGCGACCTCCTGCAAAGGAGCGCCACCCGCGACCTCGAGAAAGCAGCACAGGCCGATGCCGCGCAGCTTGCCTGCTCGGGCCGTGGCGTCGCGACGTGCGGCAAAACCGTTCCAGTCGGCAAGGGCCAGCGCTTTGTCCAGCACTGCCTCGAACTCGCCGCTGTCATAGAGCGGGCTGTTCGGCGTCTGATAGGGCATTGCCGAGGGCGGGATCAGATTCCTGCGGCGCAGCGCCACGCGATCAACGCCGGTCTGGCGCGCGGCGGCGTCGATCAGCCGTTCGAGCAGGTAAATTGCCTCGGGCCGGCCGGCGCCGCGATACGGTCCAAGTGGGACCGTATGCGTGAACATCGCCTTCACACCGATGTGGATCGCCGGGATCCGGTACACGCTCGACAGGCAGTTCTTGGTGTTGTTGGTCGAGATGATCGCCGCAAAAGTAGACACGTAGGCGCCCAGCGCCATGCGGTTGCGCACCCGCAGGGCCAGGAAACGGCCGCCGGCGTCGAGCGCAAGCTCACCCTCCAGCACCCCATCGCGGGCGTGCGTGTCGCCTAGGAAGCTCTCCAGCCGCGTCGCGCACCATTTCACCGGCCGACCCACGCGCCGCGCCGCGTACAGCAGTGCCGCGTACTCCGCGTAGGTCTGCACCTTCATACCGAATCCGCCGCCCACATCGTGGGTCAGCACACGGATGGTCTGCAGCGGAACCTTGAACACTGATTCGGCCAGCAGTTTGCGAACGATCGCCACTCCCTGCGTACAGGCGATCAGCGTGTAGCGTCCGCTAGCCGAATCCCAGGCGCCGAGCGCGGCGCGCGGCTCGATCGGCGATGGTGCCAGGCGCGTGTCGAGCAGACGTACCTGTGCGATATGCTTGGCCTGGGCGAAGGCGGCAGCCACAGCGGCGGCGTCGCCGTCCTCCCAGTCCAGCGACACATTGTCCGGCGCCTCGGGCCAGACCAGCGGCGCCCCCGGCGCGCTCGCGCGCTCGACATCGCAGACGGCGGGGAGCTCTTCCAGTTCGGGCGTCACCGCCTCAGCCGCATCGATCGCTTGAGCGGCGGTTTCGGCGACGATGATGGCCAGCGATTCGCCGACGTAGCGCACCTGGCCGTGCGCCAGCACCGGAATCGGCGCTTCGAACATGGGCTTGCCGCCACGCCCGGTAAACGACACGGCGGGCGGAATCGCGCCGATGCCATCGGCGGCGAGATCCGCCCCCGTGAACACCGCTATCACCCCCGGCATACGCGCGGCCGCAGCTGTGTTCAGCTCTAGCACTCGTGCATGCGCCACCGGCGAGCGCACGAACGCGACCCAAGCCTGGCCCGGCAAGTCGATATCGTCGGTGTACTTTCCCTGCCCCGTCAGCAGCGGATCGTCTTCGCTGCGCAAAGTTTCGTGCGCGCTACCGTAGCGGTTTATTTCATCTGCCATGGTCTTCTATGTGCATCAGCTTTGTGCCCGGGTGTTTCGCACCGCAGGAGTGACAGCGGCTTGCAGGGTAGTATAAGCTGGCGTATCCACAGAGGAGAGTCAGTCATGCAATCCATGAAGGTCACAGGGCATAAATCCGTCAACGTCTTGACCGCGCTGATCGCGGCGCTCGCCATGGGCGCGGCAGCAGTAGCGCAGGCGCAAAGTGGTCCGATCAGGATCGGTTTTCTGGTGCCGCTTACCGGACCGCTCGCCACCCCTGGCCGCGATATGTTGGACGGTTTCAACCTGTATTGGGAGCAAGCGAAGCACACCGCGGGCGGGCGCAAGGTCGAAATCGTGGTCGCAGACACCACCTGCAATCCTGACCAGGCGATTACCCAGGCGCGCCGCTTGGTGCACCAGGAGAAGGTGCACTTCATGGTCGG
>SHXK01000044.1 GCA_009693335.1 Betaproteobacteria bacterium
GCCGAAGCGATCGAGAAACAGACCCGCGTCGCTTACATCTAGCTTGAAGTTGAGCGAAGTACGCGAGCCCTCGCCTTGCTGCCAAAGGCCGGTTCCCGACAACGCGGAATCCGGGTTGGTCATCGCCAGCTTTTCGATACGCCAGTCCCTGCCCTGGTGCCGCGCCTGAACCTCGATGCGCCCCAGCTTGCGGCCGCGGTGCGTGAAACTGTCGGCGACGATATCCACCGCCGGAAGATCTTTCAGCGACGAGCCGACCGTTCCTGCCCTAGCGCCAGGCGAGTCCTCGGGCAAGGAAAAGCGCGCCATCCGCGCTACCAACTTGCCGTTGCCTTCGCTGCGGTAAACAAGATTGCCGGCGAACTCCGTACTGCTGATGCTGGCCGACCAGCCAGCGGCATCGGTGGCGCCGTGCATCGCCACCGCGCGCAAGCGCTTGCCGAGCACATCGAGCACCCCGGCTTTGAGATCGAAACTCGCTCCCCCGCCAACGCCGCCGCCCTCGGCGATGAGGGGCAGCCAGCGGTCAAGATCGAGCGCGGGCAGCGCACCGCGCAGGGTCATGCCGCGCCGTTCCGGCATCCGCGGCGTCTCGCCGGCCAGCGGATACAGAGTAACCAGAGACCGCTGCATCTGCATCGCACCTGTCTTCACAGCGCTGGCGCTGTCCTTCACAGCGCTGGCGCTGTCCTTCACAGCGCTGGCGCTGTCCTTGTCCTGCACGTTGCGCAGGAACTCCGCCGCCATGACGCGACCCGTCTGCGGCCCGAGGACCATCGAAATCCGCTCACGCCCTTCGCCAAGGAACACGTCGACCCGCAGCGGCAGGGTTTCGGCGGCGCTCTTCGCCAGTGGCGCCGGCAAGTAACTGGTCAGGCCCTCCAGCGGCGATTCGAAGCTGATCTGCGTGCGCCCTTCCTTCACCGCGACAGTAGCGGTGTAGCGCGCGGCGCCGGCCAGTTGGCGGCGCCACGGATGATCGAACACCGGACGCAGGCCCTCGACGGTTGCCCTGCCCTCTGCGCTCACCAGCACACCGCTGTCGGGCTTGGAGCCGCCGGAGAGGCGCACCTCGCCGCCGAACAATTGGCCGCGCAGGTCCTGGATCGCAAGCGAGGATTCGGTGAAATTGACGCGCCCGTGCGCGAGCTCGATCGTCGGTAGGCGCGGATCCACGCTGATGGCGTTAGCCGCGAACTGGTAGTCGCCCACCACCTTGCTACTCTGCATTTCGTTCAGCGCCAAATCGAGGCGCAGGCGCAGCTTGCCGCGGCCGAGAGAATGTATGCCATCGGTGAAACCGTCCACCATGCCCCGCACCGGGCTTTGCCTGATGTAGTCCAGGAACAGCGCCGTGGGTCCTTCGGCGTTGCCCTCGATACGCAACTGCGGGTTCGGATGGAGGATGCTCGGCAGGGCCACACGCACGTTGGCGAGCTTGACGCCCAGGATGCTGGCCCTGCGCCCGACGATGTCGATCCGGTCACGCTCGAACAACAGATCGCCCTCGATGCCGTCGATCCGCGGCCAGCCACTAACGTAGTCGAGCACCCCTCCGGAAATCTTTGCCCTGACCTGAAATTGGCCTTTCGCCGGATCGGTAAACGGAAAATCGCGCAGGTCACCCTTCAAGCGCAGGCGCGCATCGTTCGACTGGCCGGCAAGCACCGCAGCGGCGACCCAAGGACGCGCACCCGTGCCCATCAGCGTGGCTAGCGGCAGGTATTTCGCGGTGCGCTTGCCGTCGGCGCGCGACAGCTGCGCCGTTAAATC
Organism: Betaproteobacteria bacterium; assembly: GCA_009693335.1. Classification (GTDB taxonomy): domain Bacteria; phylum Pseudomonadota; class Gammaproteobacteria; order Burkholderiales; family SG8-39; genus RBG-16-66-20. The sequence continues at coordinate 1,774 of SHXK01000044.1, forward strand.
CAGCGCTCCGGGCCCTACTCCGGTCCAGGTGTAGCTGCCGTAAGCGGTACCGGCAAAATCATCGTTGGCGTAACTGAGGTTGGCTAAGCGCACGGTCAGACCGCCTGTGCCTGCGCCCGGGCCACCGGGCGTGTCGCTGCCAGTGATCCCGGTACTGCCAATACGTTCCCAGCTGACTTCGCCGTTGAGAGCATCCAGAAGGATGCGCGGTTCGGGAAAAACCTTGGGCAGTTCGAGCGCACTGTGGCGTGAGGCGAGAGCGACGACACCTCTTTTTTCCGTGGCCTCTAGGCTCCCGGACAGGCCGGCGAATCCCGGGATGCTGCGCCAAGCGTTGATGGTGAGGCCGGCGAAGCGGGTCTTGGCGGTGAAATGCGCCTGATCGGGCAATTCGCCGGTCCAGTTGAACTTCACATCCTGCAGGTTGCCCTGCGGCGCCAACTCGGCGAGCAGCTTTCTCAAATCGGCCGGGAAAGGCAGATACTCAGCCACGCGGGCCAAGGGTGCTAGTTCGATCAGATCGGCGCTCACCGAGCCGCGCTGCGTCAGTGTGCTGCCCGCCGGGTCTTGCGTGGCCCCAACAGCCCCCGGCTCCCAACTGGCGCGAAAACTGGTGGCATTCATGGCCGGGGCGCCGGGGCTGGCGAGTGCCAGGTTGCGTACGCCGAAATCGTAGCCACGCAGGGTCTCGCGAGCGGTGACCCGGCCCCGCACCGTGGACATTTCAAGCACCGGTAGATCACTGGCGAGGCGCGCCACAACATTCGACAGCGCGACATCCGCCGTGCCCTGTCTGATCTTGCCGCCGGAGAACGTCGCCCACAGGCGCAGCGCCCCCTCGCCGCGGCGCACATCGAGTGGGTAATCAACCCAGGCGTGCCAGCCAGCAAGATCGATGTAGCCGAATTCGGCATACACCCGTCCATTCCACTGCGCTGGACCCTTGACGCTGCCGCCCTCGAGGGCGGCGCGCACTTCCATACCCGGCCCCAACTCGGGCGGCGGACGCGCCGAGAGCCCGAGCAGATGCTTATCGCCGTCGTTCTCCAAACGAAAATTGAGCGCCGAGAGGGCCAACGGGGGGGCCTTGCGGGCTTCGTCGCGCCACTCGATCTCGGCGCCGCGAATGATGATCCGGTCCTGATTGAGTATCCAGTCGCTCAGCTTGCTGTCGCCCTTGTCGCCCGAGATGCGGATGCCAGCGACGAAAATTTCACCCTTCGCATCGCGCCGCACCGCGAGCTTCGGCCCATCGATGAGAAATGAGTGCAGCCGCAGTTCGCGCGCCGCCAGCGAACGCCAGGCAACCACGTTCTCCACCGCCGGCAGCACCAGCGCCTCACGGCCGTCGCTATCGTAGATGCGCACATCGGAGATCGATAGCCGCGGCCGCAGGCCCTGCCAATCGGTGGCGAGCGCGCCGATCTTCACCGGCAAGCCGATGGCGCGCGAAATCGCGGCGACGATGTCGCCACGGTACTGCTCCACGTTGGGTAGCAGCCAGTAGCGCAACGCAAGGAAAATCACCGCGAAGGTGAAAAAACCGGCCCAAGCGAGCACTTCGATGGCGCGCAGGAGTTTGCGCAGCGGAGTTTTAATCGAGGTTCGCATCGCTCCTGCCGCGACTCCTATATCCTTCGTTGACCACCCCTTGCTTGACAACCGCAACAGTCATTTTATCCGTAAATGCCGGATCCGATTCGGAAAATCACCCTTTCGCGCTATGCCACGCAGGCCCTCGCCACGCGTCCCGAACTGGTCCACGAGACGGATCTAGCGGGCGCCGCAGGCGAGCCCTTCAGCGCCGTGGAAATGGCGCAGGCGCTGCGTGGATCGGACAGCGACGATGAAGCGGCATTCAAGCGTCGCCTGCGCCGTCTGCGCCAGCGCGTGCTGTTGCGCACGATGGCGCGCGACCTGGAAAACGCGGCCAACCTGGCGGAGGTCTGTACCGCGATGAGCGAGCTTGCCGAGTTGTCCATCCGCGCCGCGCTGCGCTGGCTGCGCGACGACGAACTCATCGTCGTCGCCATGGGCAAGCTGGGCGGCAGGGAGCTGAACGTGTCCTCCGACATCGATCTGGTCTTGGTGCATCCCGATCGCAAAGAAAACCCGGCCGACCGGCAACAACTCGAGCGCAGCGCTCGCAAGCTGATCGCGCTGCTGAACGAAATCACCGAGGACGGCTTTGTCTTTCGCGTCGATTTGCGGCTGCGGCCTTACGGCGACGCGGGCGCACTGGTGAGCAGCTTCGATGCGCTGGAAGCCTATTTCGTCGCCCAGGGCCGGGAGTGGGAGCGCTATGCCTGGATCAAGGCGCGGCCGATTTCTGGATTGATGCATCGTCAACTTGCAGAAATAGTGCGCCCCTTCGTTTATCGCAAATACCTCGACTACGGCACGCTGGAGGCCATGCGCCGCCTGCACACCGAAGTGCGGCGCGAGGTGGCGCGCCGCGAATTCGCCGACCACCTCAAGCTCGGTCCGGGAGGCATCCGTGAGATCGAGTTCATCGCCCAAGCGCTGCAACTGGTGCGCGGCGGGCGCGATCCGGAACTTAGCGCGCAGACAACGCTTGGTGTTCTTGCGCTTCTTTCCAGGAAAAAATATTTACCGGAACAAGCCCAACAAGAACTAACGCAGGCCTATGTGTTCCTGCGCAACGTCGAACACCGCCTGCAATACCTCGACGATGCGCAGACCCACGAACTGCCCGTCGATCCGGAGGATCGCGCGCGCCTCGCGCAAATGGCGAACTTCGGCTCCTGGGAAGCTTTTCTCGCCACCCTGAACGCGCATCGACTGGCGGTGACGCGCCACTTCCAAGCGGTATTCGCGGCGCCCGACGCTGAAAACGAAGCCCAGCCCTGGCCGGACCATCCGCGCCTCGCTGCGCTGCGCAGCGGCCAGCGCTACCTGTTGTTGCCCGAAGACTCGAAGCGCCGCTTCGACGCCCTGATTCCGGCCTTAGCACACGCCGCTGCCGCGACGCCTGATCCGGCAGCGACCCTGGCGCGCGGCGTTGACTTGATGGAAGCGATCGCGCGCCGCGCCGCTTATCTGGCGCTACTCGCTGAGCGGCCCGAGGCGCTCGAGCGCGTCGCCCGCATGATCGGCGCCTCGAGCTGGGCGGCGGAGTTCGTCACCCGGCATCCGCTGCTGCTCGATGAACTGCTCGACGACCGCGTACTCTATGCGCCGCCCGATTGGCGCGCTTTTGAGCTCGAGCTGCGCGGCACCCTCGCCGCTTCTGGCGACGACCTCGAAGGCCAGATGAACGCAGTGCGCGAACACCATCAGTCGCAACTGTTCCGGCTGCTGGCCCAGGACCTCGCTGGCGCGCTCTCGGTGGAGAGTCTGGCTGACCACCTGTCGCAGCTCGCCGATCTGGTGCTCCAGGTGTCGCTCGAACAATGCTGGGGAAATCTGGACTCGCGTCACCGTGCGCAAGCGCGCTTCGCCGTCATCGCCTACGGCAAGCTGGGCGGCAAGGAACTCGGCTACGCCTCTGACCTCGACATCATCTTCGTCTATGAAGACGCCGACGAGCGCGCCGCGCAGAACTATGCGCGGCTGGCGCAGCGCTACAACCACTGGCTCACGGTGCGCACCTCCGCCGGCGCGTTGTTCGACACCGACTTGCAACTGCGGCCCTCGGGCTCGAGCGGGCTGCTGGTCACGCCGCTGGCTGCGTTCGAGGCTTACCAGGAACGCGCCGCCTGGGTCTGGGAGCACCAGGCCCTCACCCGCGCACGCTACTGCGCAGGAGACCTTACGGTCGGCCTTGAATTTGAAAAAATTAGAACAAGAATTCTGCGACGGGCAAGAGACCCTGCGGCACTGGCGCGCGAGGTTCTCGCCATGCGCGCGAAGCTCCACGCCGCGCACCCCAACCAATCAGGACTATTCGATCTGAAACACGACTGTGGCGGCATGATCGACATCGAATTCACGGTGCAATACCTGGTGCTGGCCCATGCCCACCGACACACGGAACTGACGCGCAACCTTGGCAATATCGCCCTGCTGGGGGTTGCCGCCTCCTTGGGCCTCATTCCACAGGCGCTTGCGGAGGCCTGCCGCGATGCCTACCGCGATTTCCGCCGTCTGCAGCACGCGCTGCGCCTGAACGGCGCCCGCTACGCCCGCGTTCCACCCGCGCAACTAGCCGCGCCCTGCGCAGCAGTGCGCGCGCTCTGGCAAGCGGTCTTGACCGGCTAACGCGCGAGTGCGTTCCTGCTAACGCGCGAGTGCGTTCCTCCTAACTCAGCGTGCTCGCGGCCGGCGCAGGTTCGGATTAGCGATCCCGAGGTCGGCCTGGACCTTTTCCCGGCTTCTTTCGTACACCAACTCGCGTCCCTTGATGCTGCCGGCGTAGGCATAGCCATTGCGCGTCGGTGTCAGCACACATTTCATGTTGTGGATGCCCTCGCCGATCACCACTTCGATGGCCTCGGCGCGTTTGCTAAAGACCACGACTTCGATGATCTGGCCGCTCTCGGTAATACGCAGTTTTATTTTTTCGTTATTCATCCAAGCCTCACTGCGGCCAGTGTGTCTGCGACGCGGGAAAGTTTAGTTAGAATAGGCATTTAACCGACTTTGGAGACTAGCATATGGCAAAGGGCAAGGCCCCCCTGCCGCAGTCGATGGCGGATCGCGACGGCTGGATCTGGTACGACGGCAAGCTGGTGCCGTGGCGCTCGGCGACCACCCATGTGCTGACGCATTCACTGCACTACGGTCTGGCGGTCTTCGAGGGCGTGCGGGCTTACAAGACGGTCAGCGGCACGCAGATCTTCCGGCTGCGCGAACATATGCAACGGCTGATCAATTCGGGACACATCTACATGATGAAGATCCCCTACAGCCTCGAGCGCCTGATGCAGGCGCATATCGACGTCGTCGCCGCTAACGGCCACGAGGCTTGCTATATCCGCCCGATCGCCTTCTACGGCTCGGAGAAGATGGGCGTGTCGCCAGTCGGTGCGCAGGTGCACGTGGCGGTCGCGGCCTGGCCCTGGGGCGCCTATCTCGGCCCCGAGGCGTTGGACAAAGGCATCCGCGTGAAAACAGCCTCCGTCGCCCGCCACCATGTCAACGTCACCATGGCGCGCGCCAAAATGTCGGGCACCTACCCGAACTCGGTGCTGGCGACGCTGGAAGCGACGCAGCACGGCTACGACGAAGGCCTGTTGCTCGACGTCGACGGCTTCGTCGCCGAAGGCGCTGGGGAAAACATTTTCATCGTCAAGGATGGCGTCATCATCGAACCGGAACTCACCTCGGCGCTGACCGGAATCACGCGCTCTTCGGTGATCGATCTTGCCGAGGGCCTGGGCTACAAGGTGATCGCCAAACGCCTGACCCGCGACGACATCTACATCGCCGACGAGTGCTTCTTCACCGGCACCGCAGCCGAGGTGACGCCGATCCGTGAGCTCGACCAGCGCCAGATTGGCGCCGGCAAGGCGGGCCCGATCACCAAAGCGCTGCAAAAGGCGTTCTTCGACGTAGTCACCGGCAAGGACCGCAAGCACCAACATTGGCTGACACCGGTGCCGATGAAAAAGGCCGCGCGGGGCAAAAGCAGGTGAGCACGGATACCCGCAGCGACACTCGCAGTGACAACTCAAGGCTGGTGGAACTTACCGAGCAAGACCTGCCGCTGCATTGCCCGATGCCCGGCGCGCCACTCTGGTCCCGGCATCCGCGGGTGTTCCTCAATGTGCTCGAGCACGGCGAGGCGCTTTGCCCCTACTGTGGCACCAAGTATCTGTACAAAGGCACGGCTCCCAAAGGGCACTGATCCTGGCCCGCATCCTCGCCGGCGCTCCGCGCCTCCTGGTAGTGGCGCCCAACTGGATCGGTGACACGCTGATGGCGCAGCCGTTGTTGGCGAAACTGCGCGCACGCCTGCGCCAGCAGGATTCGGGCGGCTGCATCGACGTACTCGCGTCGCCCTGGGTAGCGCCAGTGCTGCGGCGCATGGCCGAAGTCGATGACGTGATCGAGGCCGACCTGCGCCGCGGCGCGCTGCAGCTGGGCAAACGCTGGCGCCTCAGCCGAGAGCTCAAGCAACGTCGCTACGACCAGGCCATCGTCCTGCCTAATACCTGGAAGTCGGCGCTGCTGCCCTTGTTCGCAGGCATCCCGGTCCGCAGCGGCTATGTCGGCGAATCACGCCATGGAATTCTGAATCTGCTTTACAAGAAAAAAACTGGGCGCGAGCCGATGACGCTTCATTACGCGCGCCTCGCAGAGCAACCGGACATAGAGCCGGCACTGCCCTTGCCTTTTCCTGCCTTGAGTTTTGATCCGGCAAGCATAAAAAAAACCGCAGCGCGCTTCGGCATCTCCAGCCCCTACACCGTGTTCTGCCCGGGTGCGGAGTACGGGCCAGCCAAGCGCTGGCCGTTTTTTCGCGAACTGGCATTGCAGTTGGCTGGCCAGATTGTTTTGCTTGGCTCTATAGCTGACCAGAAAGAAGCACAACAAATTCCCGGCGCCAATCTGGTCGGACGAACAACGCTCGACGAAGCCATCGACCTGATCGCAGGCGCGGCAATGGTGGTCAGCAACGATTCCGGGCTGATGCATGTCGCCGCGGCCACCGCAACCCCCCAAGTGGCGTTGTTCGGCTCTTCCAGCCCTGAACATACGCCGCCCGCGTCTGCCGCCGCCCGCGTGGTCTGGCGGAAAATCGAATGCAGTCCCTGCTATGCGCGCGTATGCCCACTGGGGCATTTTCGCTGCATGCAGGAGATATCGGTCGCCCAGGTGCTCGCCGAAATTGGAAAATCGGCGCATCGCCGGCTGCCTTCTTCATGAGCACCAAGATTTTTCCCACCGCCCAGGACGCGCAGAACGCTTTCTACGAGGCGCTCGAGCGCTGCGATCTCGAAGCGATGATGGCGGTCTGGTCCGAGGATGAGGAGATCGTCTGCGTGCATCCGTCGGGACAACGGCTCGCCGGCCAGGCCGAGGTGCGCGAAGTGTGGCAGCAGATGTTCGCCGCCGGCCCACATCTGCGTGTGCAGATCACACAGCAACTGGTCATCGCGGGCGTGATGCTCGAAGTGCACAGCGTGCACGAGAACATCACCGTCGCCAGCGAGCAACGGCCTCGGCCGCCGATGGTGGCGACCAACGTCTACCTGCGCACCACGGCAGGCTGGCGCATGATCGTGCACCACGCCTCGCCCGCGCCGGCTGCGCCGACCGCGGAAGCCGCAGCCGCGTCGCCCAAGATCCTGCACTGAGAAAATGGCGTCGGTGCAGACCCCATTTGCTTCCTACCGAGCGCCTTGGTGGCTGCCCGGCGGCCACTTGCAAACCATCTTTGCCGCGCTCGCACCAGCGCCGCAAGTCTGCTTCCAACGCGAGCGCTGGGATACCCCCGACGGCGACTTCATCGACCTCGATTGGGCTGGGCCAGTCAGCAACCCCACGGCGCCGCTACTGGTGCTGTTCCATGGCCTAGAAGGCAGCTCCGCCAGCCCCTACGCACGCGCCATCGTCGCGCAGGCGCTCGGCATGGGCTGGCGCTGCGTGGTGCCGCATTTTCGCGGCTGCTCGGGGGAACTGAATCGCCTGCCGCGTGCCTACCACTCCGGCGACAGCGCGGAAATCCACTGGATACTGCGCCGACTGGATGCCCACCATGCGGTGGGGATTTCCCTGGGGGGAAACGCGCTGCTCAAGTTGCTGGGAGAGCAAGGGGCGGCAATGCGCCTGCAAAAAGCCGTGGCCATCTCGGCTCCGCTCGACCTCGCCGCCGCCGGCCGTGCGCTCGATACCGGCCTGAGCAGGGAAATCTACACGCGCATTTTTCTCAAGTCGCTGAAGAAAAAGACTTTTGAAAAACTAAAACAAAAAAAGATTTCCATCGACTCCCTGCGCCTGAAAAACGCCCGTACTTTCTGGGAGTTCGACGATACGGTGACCGCCCCGCTGCACGGCTTTCAGGGCGCAGATGATTATTGGGCGCGTTCCTCGAGCGCCCCATGGCTGGCAAAGATCCGCGTGCCGACGCTGCTGGTGAATGCGCGCAACGATCCGTTCATGCCCGAGGCAGCGCTGGATGCGATCGGCGAGGTACCGCCGAACGTGGTGCTAGAATTTCCCCGTAGCGGTGGCCATGCCGGATTTCCCGGCCGCGACCGCTGGCTTGCAAGACGCGTCCTGGATTTTCTGTCCGCACCATCCGCACCATCCGCCCCATGAAGGTTCCTGCCGAGATTTTTCGCGCCTATGACATCCGCGGCATCGCCGGCAAGGTTCTGTCGGCCGCCGTGGTGCGCGCCATCGGCTGCGCCCTGGGGGCGCTCGCTCGCGAGCGGGGCGCGCCGACTTTTGCCGTCGGCCGCGACGGCAGGCTCTCCAGCCCGGTGCTGTGCGCCGCACTCATGGAAGGGCTCAATGCTGCGGGCGCCGACGTGATCGACCTTGGTATCGTGCCCACGCCGGTCACCTATTTTGCCGCCCACCACCTGGCCTGCCACAGTGCGGTGATGGTGACGGGCAGCCACAACCCCGGGGAATACAACGGCCTGAAGATGGTCATCGCCGGCGACACCCTGACGGGCGAAGACATTCAGGGCCTGCGACGCAGAGTCGAATCCGGAATCTCGGAGTCCGGCGGCGGCAAACGGACCCAGGAAAATGTCCTCGATGCCTATGTAGAGCGCATCATCGGCGATGTGAAGCTGGCGCGACCCTTCAAGGTGGCGCTCGATTGCGGCAACGGTGTGGCCGGAGTGATCGCGCCACGCCTCTTCCGGCGCCTAGGCTGCGAAGTGACAGAGCTTTTCTCGACAGTCGACGGCGCTTTCCCCAACCATCACCCGGATCCTTCCAAACCTGAGAATCTTGCCTCGTTGATTGAAGAGCTAAAAACAGGACCAGCGGAACTGGGTCTGGCGTTCGACGGCGACGGCGACCGCCTCGGCGTGGTCACCAAGAGCGGCCACATCATTTTTCCCGACCGCCAGCTGATGCTCTACGCCAAGGACGTGCTCGCCCGTAATCCGGGTGCCGAGATCATTTACGACGTCAAGTGCACCCGGCTGCTGGCGCCCTGGATCGAGCAGCACGGCGGGCGGGCCTTGGTCTGGAAAACCGGGCACTCGCTGGTGAAGGCGAAACTGAAAGAAACTGGCGCGCCGCTTGCCGGCGAGATGTCGGGGCACATCTTTTTCAAGGAGCGCTGGTACGGCTTTGATGACGCGCTCTATTGCGGCGCGCGGCTGCTGGAAATTCTCGCCAAGGAAAATGATCCCAACCAGGTGCTCGAGCGCCTGCCGGACGCACCTTGCACGCCGGAACTTAACTGGCAACTGGCCGAGGGCGAACCGCAGGCGATCATGGGCAAGTTGCAGGGCCTGAAGGCGTTCGCTGACGCCAGTCGTGTGCTGACGATAGACGGCGTGCGCGCGGAATACGAGGACGGCTTCGGCCTGGCGCGCGCCTCGAATACCTCGCCGGTGATCGTGCTGCGCTTCGAGGGGAACACCGCCCTGGCCCTGGCGCGCATCCAGGAAGTATTCCGCAAGACCCTGCAACCGCTAAAACCGGAAGCGCAACTACCTTTTTAAACCGCCCAGCAGCGCGGCGACCGGGCGCTCACGTCGCTTGGCGTGCGCCGCCACCGGCTCGGGGGCCGCGCCCGCAGTGTCAGGCTCGTAGGGCCTGGAAAAAATCGGGTCGCTGGATTTCTGCGCTGCCCTAGGCAGAGCACTGGCGAGCTGCGCAGTAGCTTGCGGGCTTGCATGCTGCGGAGTCGCTTGCTGCGGGGTGACGAATGGTGGACGCTGGTGCTGGGAGTTGCGTTGCTGCGGCCGGTGCTCTGGTCTGCGCGGCGTTCCTGGTCGCGATCGCCCGCCACCACCGCCCGCCGCGTGGTTGCCGGCATATGCAACCGCATCGCCGCTCACCATGGTCGCCACGGTGCCCGCGTTCGCGAATCCCGGCACCAGGACACGCTCCAGCTTCATCTTGATCAGCTTCTCGATCGCCGCCAAGGCCTCCAGATCCTCCGGCGCCACCAGCGAGATCGCCTCGCCGCTTAGACCTGCCCGACCGGTGCGGCCGATGCGATGTACGTAGTCCTCGGGCGAGTGTGGAATATCGAAATTGATGACCTGCGGCAGGCTTTCGATGTCCAAGCCGCGCGAGGCGACGTCGGTGGCCACCAACACCGTGGTCTTGCCGGCCTTGAATGCCTCCAGGGCCGCTTCGCGCTCGGCCTGCGTCTTGTCGCCATGGATGGCGTCAACCTGGATATGGTTGGCCCTGAGCTGATGCGCCAGACGGTTGGCGCCGATGCGCGTGCCGGTAAACACCAGCACCTGCTTCAGGCCGCCCGACTGGATCAGGTGAGCGAGCAGTTCACGCTTTTTCTCGCGCGCGCAGGGATGGACCACGTGGCTGACCAGATCGGCGGTGGCGTTGCGCGCCGCGATCTGTACCTCGGCGGGATCCTTGAGCAGCGACTTGACCAGCTTGCGGATCTCGTCCGGGAAAGTGGCCGAGAAGAGCAGGTTCTGCCGCACCGGCGGCAGCAACGCGATGATGCGCCTGATGTCGGGCATGAAGCCCATGTCCAGCATGCGATCCGCCTCGTCGAGGATCAACACCGAGACCTGGTTGAACATCACCGTCTTGTTGTGCACGTGGTCGAGCAAACGACCGGGGGTAGCCACCAGGATTTCGACACCGCGCCGCAGTTGCGCAATCTGCGCATTCATGTCGGTGCCACCGTAGACGATCGCGGTGCGCAACGGCAGGTGCTTGGCGTAGCCACGGAAACTTTCCTCGACCTGAATCGCCAGTTCGCGCGTCGGCGCGAGTACCAGTACGCGTATCGGGTGGCGGGCAGGCGACGCCGAGGTACTGGCGTGCGGTGCGAGTAGCTGCAGCGTCGGCAAGGCGAAAGCGGCGGTCTTGCCGGTGCCGGTCTGAGCACCTGCCATGAGATCGCGGCCCGCGAGGACGAGGGGGATGGCCTGTTCCTGAATCGGGCTTGGCTGCTGGTAGCCAAGCTCCTTCACCGCTTGCAGCAACGGCGGGATCAAACCAAGTTTTTCGAAACCAGAACTAATGACGTAAGACCTTGAAAACTAAAGGGGCCGAATTATACCCCTTCCCTCCGCCTGCGAGCTTGGCCATTATTTCAATTGATCGTCCGGTTGGCCTGCTCCAAGGATACTTGCGGCTCTACGCCAGGCAGTTTTAGCGCTATGTCCCAGTCGCTTTTCTTCAGCGCTGCCTGCAACAAACGGCACACCGAGTGCAGCAGCACCGGGTCGAGCGTGAGCGTTACCCCCTGGCCTTCGGCGGGGTGCAGGGCGATCACTGGGTGACCGTTCGAGTCGTGGCCGGTCTCGATGCGCGCCAGCAGCAGCGGCTCAGCGCCCAGCGGCGTGGCGCGCAAGCTGTCGTCGTAGGGTTGCGAGAAATTCGCCTTCGAGACCGCCTGTTCGTGCTCGATACTGAGGAGCGCCTTGCGCGCCTCGGGATTTGGCTGGGTGCTGATGCGCGGGCTCGCCTCCTCGGCCAGCTTGACCAACAGCGGCCAGAACAACTTGACGAAACGCCGCGTCAGCCACATGCGCACTTCGACCTGCTCGCTGGCGGCAATCAGCATCAGCATCCGGTCCTGCTCGGCGGTGAAATCGATTTTTAGCTGGTGCAAGCGCATGTTGATACGGATGGGTGTCGGTGCTCAGGACTGCCTGATCTTCTCCAGTAGCGCGGTGCTCGAGCGTTGATGCTCGAACGGGATCGAGAGCACGCGCCCACCACGGGCCAGGGTTGCGATGGCGCCGACGATCTTCTCCGCCGGCCAGTCGCCACCCTTGACCAGTACCTCCGGACGCAGCGTTTCGATCAGCGCCGCAGGCGTGTCCTCGTCGAACCAAGTGACCGCGTCCACCGATTCAAGCGCCGCCACCAGCGCCATACGGTCCTCCAGAGCGTTCAGTGGGCGACCGGCGCCCTTGCCCAGCCGCCGTGCGGAGGCATCACCGTTCAGCGCCACCAGCAGGGCAGCGCCCAGCGCGCGCGCTTGCGCAAGGTAAGTCACATGACCGCGATGCAGGAGGTCGAAAACGCCGTTGGTAAACACCAGGGGTCGCGTCAGCCCGGCGGACCACTGCGCGGCGCTGCCGGGAGGTCTTATTTTTTCTTCAAAGCGCAGGCTAGTACCCGCTTTTCTTCGGTTCCTCGGCCTTGGGCTTGGGCGGCGCACAAACCGTGTCGGTCGGCTTGCAGTATTCGAACACCTTCACCACCTTGCGCACGCCGCCGGTGGTGCGCGAGATTTCCACCGCCGTCGCGGCCTCGCTCTCGGTGACGATGCCCATCAAATAGACCACCGAGGCCTCGGTCACGACTTTCACGTGCAGCACGTTAAACCGGTTGGCGTCGAGAAAACGCGCCTTCACCTTGCCCGTGATGGTGGCGTCACTGGCACGCGACGTCAGCGATGAGCCGCCGGCGACCTGCAGGTCGTTGGTCACGCTGCGCACACTCTGTACGCCGGTGACGATCTTGCCGATCTCCAGCCGGGTCTTCTCATCCGGCACCTCACCGGTCAAGAGCACGCTGCTGTTGTACGAGGTGATGTTGATATGGACCTTGTCACCAAAGCCCCCGCTCACGCGATTGCTGGCGCGCAGTTCGATGCCCTCGTCATCCACCTGGGCCCCGGTAGTGCGCCGGTCGAAGACGGAAAGCGCCACCGCGCTCGCGCCCACCACCGCCATCTCGATGCAGCCCTGCAGCGCCAAGGCGAGCAAAGGAAGAACCAGCAGGAACGGCAAGGACGGGAAGCGGTTTTTTTTCATTTTTTTTCTCCAAAAAGCTGGGTATCGATACCATCGCACAGGCAATGCAGCGCCAGCAGGTGCACTTCCTGAATGCGCATGGTGCGCACGTGCGGCACGCACACATGCACATCCTCGGCAGAAATTTCCGCGGCCATGCTGCCGCCGCCATTGCCGGTCAAGGCGACGATCCGCAGCCCGAGTTCCCGCGCCGCGCGCATGGCAGCGACCACGTTCGCCGAGTTGCCGGAGGTCGAGATGGCGAGCAGCAGATCGCCCTTGCGGCCCAACGCATGCAACTGCTTGGCGAACACCTGCTCGTAGCTGTAATCATTGGCGATCGAGGTGAGCGCCGAAGTATCGGTGGTGAGCGCCAGTCCCGCCAGCGGCGCACGCTCGCGTTCGAAGCGGTTGACCAGTTCGGCGGCGAAGTGCTGCGCGTCGGCCGCGGAGCCGCCGTTGCCGCAAGCGAGGATCTTGCCACCCGCCCTCAGCGTAGCCGCCATCAGCTGGATGCCACGCGCGATCGGCGCCGCAAGCAGCTTGACCGCCTCGAGTTTCAGCCTGGCGCTGTCGGCAAAATGCGACGCGACCTGCAATTCCAGCGCTGCGCCCTGCTCAGCGTGTCCCATGCGCCGCAGTTTACACACCTTCACCGGATACCCTCATTCGAGGTAGACCTCGAATTCGATGCGCCGCGCCGGGTTGGCATGC
>SHXK01000045.1 GCA_009693335.1 Betaproteobacteria bacterium
CCACGATCATGCGGTTTAGCACCGCAAGCAGCCGCTCGGGCTGGTCCTTCTCGCGATAGACGCCTTTCAGATTTCGCAGCATGCGGGCGAGTATCTGCCGGTTGCTGGCCGGCTCGAGAAACTGGTCCAGCGGCAACTCGGCGACTGGGCTGTGCTGCTTGCCGAAGCCAAGAAAGAGAGCAAACGACTGCAGAAAAGCATCCGGCGCGCACCGCCGGGCTGAAGTAGTCGGCTTACAACTGCAGGAACCTTCTGCCGCGGGTGTATAGTCGCCGCCTCTGATGGGTGGGGAGTATGGCAGCGGCGCTTGGTGGCGGGACCTTCGCGCACATGGAGGAGCATCGCCTGCTAGGCTTGGCGGTCCTTGTCTCGATCATGCTCCACGCGGCGCTGCTGTTTGCTTTTCCGAGCCTTCGTGAAGCCAGAAAGATGTGGCTGGTTCCGGGCCTGATGACCGCGCGGCTGGTGGCGCCAACGCCACCAGCGGCGCCGCTGGCGGCCTTGCTACAGCCGCAGGCCGTGAAGCCGGCAGTGATCGCAAAAGTGGCGCCGCAGTTCGCAGTCGCCCCACCGGTTGCTCACGCGCCGATACTTAGCATTGAACCCGCAAGGCGGGTTGTTGAACCCCCGAAGAAAGTTGTTGAACCCGCGAAACTGGTGGCTGAATCCACATTCGTGGTTCCGGCAGCGCCGCAGGTGCTTATGGTCCCGCAGACGTTGATGGCGCCGCAGGCACCGGTCCGCAGGGCCGAACCCCAGCCCCCAGCCCAGGCCGCGAGCGGACCGGATCCAGGCGCTATCGCCCGCTTCCGGCTCGAGCTGATGGAGTTGGCGCGGCGCCACAAGAAATATCCGCGTATCGCGCAAGACAATAATTGGCAAGGCAGGGTCGAGCTGCGCATCATGATCGCGGAAGATGGCGCCATCGCGTCGCTGGTGGTGAAGAAAGGCGCCGGCCACGGCGTGCTGGACGACGAAGCGCAGGCCATGTTGCGCACCGCGAAATCGAAGGCGACGATCCCGCCGGGCCTGCGCGGCCAGGCCTTTGCCCTCGAAATCGCGGTCGATTTCTTTCTGAAGGACGAGGAGCGTTAACGGGCAGCGCGACGCCCATACCTCGGGCTAGGCTTGCGGCGCGAACGCGACTACGTGGTCGACATCGAGCCGTATGCCGATACGCTCGCCAAGGGCGTGGTTATGATGGCTGGGCACCAGCGCCAGCACTTTGCGGCCGCTCGCCAGCTTCAGGGTGTACATGATTTCGGCGCCGCGGAACGCCTTGTGTACCACTTCGGCCTGGGTCGGCGCGGCATCGTCGTGGATCACGTCATCGGGCCGCAGCAGCACCTCGGCCAGGCAGCCTTTGCTGCAGACCTGGCAGCCGCTCTGGCAGGCATGCGGGATGTCGCCCTCCAACACGCCCAATTCGATCTCGATCTGCTTCGGGTTGAGCACCTTTGCCGGCAGTAACACGCCCTGGCCGACGAAGTCAGCGACGAAGCGGTTGGCCGGACGGTGGTAGAGGTTGTACGCGGAGTCCCATTGTTCGATGCGGCCTTCGCGCACGACCCCGATCTCGTCGGCCATGGCGAAGGCCTCGTGTTGATCATGCGTGACCAGCACGGCGGTGGCCCCCGAAGCCTTGATGATCTCGCGCAATTCCTGCGACAGGCGTTCGCGCAGGTCGGTATCGAGGTTGGAGAAGGGTTCGTCCAGCAGCAGCAGTGCCGGGCGCGGCGCTAACGCCCGCGCCAGTGCCACGCGCTGCTGCTGGCCACCGGAGAGTTCATGCGGATATTTTTGCAGCAGATCGGTGATACCGGTGAGGGTGGCAAGTTCTTGTACGCGCTCTCCGGCAAGTTCTTGATCCGAGATGCCAAAAGCAATATTCCTCGCGGCGCTCAAATGCGGGAACAGGGCATGCTCCTGGAACACCATGCCGACGCGGCGCTTCTCAGGCGGCAGGCTTATCTGCGCCGAAGAAACCACCGTGCCGTTCAACAGGATGCGGCCGGCGCTCGGCGTCTCAAACCCCGCGATGCAGCGTAGGACAGTGGTCTTGCCGCAGCCGCTGGGTCCGAGCAGGCAGCCAATGGCGCCACGCTCGAGCGAGAACGACAGGCCGCATACCGCCTCATGGCGGTGATAGCGGTGGTGCAGGTCTTGAATTTCGAGCAGGGCCGACATGGCGATTATTCTAACAAGAATTATTCTTGTTAGAATAAGTAGTGCTTTATTTTCATAGAGTTGGATTTCTTGGGGCGATCTCGCTGGGGGCCGCAGCCCTGATCCTGCTGCCGATTCTGGCGGTGCTGGGCAGCGTGTTTGGTCCGGCAGGCGACACATGGGCCCATCTGGCGCGCACGGCGCTCGGCAAGTACGTCGTGAACACGACGCTGCTGGTCCTGCTGGTCGCGGTGGGCGTGGTGTCGATCGGTGTGCTCAGCGCCTGGCTGGTGACTGCCTACCGGTTTCCCGGACAGCGCGTACTCGAATGGGCGCTGGTGCTGCCACTGGCGATGCCAGCCTATGTCATGGCCTACGTCTATACGGACAGTCTGCAGTTCACCGGCCCGCTGCAAACGGCGTTGCGCGTCGCCACCGGTTGGCAGGCGCGCGAATACTGGTTTCCCGAAATCCGTTCGGTCCCCGGTGCCGCGGTGATACTCGCGCTCGCCCTCTATCCGTACGTCTATCTGCTGGCGCGCACCGCGTTCCGCGATATTTCGCGCAGCGCGCTGGAGGCGGGCCGCTTGGCCGGCCTGTCGGCCTGGGGCAGTTTCCGGCGCGTGGCCCTGCCGATTGCACGGCCGGCGATCGCCGCCGGCGCCGCTCTCGCGCTGATGGAGACGCTGGCCGATTTCGGCACGGTGTCGTATTTCGCGCTGGAGGTGTTCACCACTGGCATTTTCAAGGCTTGGCTGTCAATGGGAGATGTGGCGGCCGCTGGCCAGTTGTCGGCCTGCTTGCTGGTTTTTGTTTTCGTGGTACTCGCGCTCGAACGCGCCAACCGCGGGCGCGCCGCCTACGCGAGCGCCTCACGCAAGCCCTCGCCCCCGCAGCAGCTTACGGGGGTGGCCGCTGGCCTCGCCTGCCTGGCCTGCGCGTTACCGGTGTTGCTGGGCTTTGTCCTGCCCTCGGGTCTGCTGATTCATCTCGCCTGGTCAGACCCCGCGGTGCGCATGGACCTCGCCATGAGCGCCCGCTTGTTCGAGCTCATTGGCAACAGTTCGTTGGTGGCTGGCTTCGCGGCGGTGGTGGGGGCGATGCTCGCCACAGCGATGGCTTATGCCGCGCGCTTGTCACGCGGCGGTGCGGCCACCGTGGTCTCGCTGGCCAACAGCGCCGCCGCTCTCGGCTACGCGATTCCCGGTGCGGTGATCGCGGTGGGCGTACTGGTGCCGCTGGGGCGCCTGGATAACTGGATCGCCGGCGGCATCGAAGCGGCCTTTGGCATGAAACCGGGTTTGCTGCTCACCGGCACCGTGGTGGCGCTGGTGTATGCCTATCTGGTGCGTTTCCTGGCGGTGGCGCTGCACAGCGTCGAGGCGGGACTGGCCCGGGTGACGCCGCGCATGGATGACGCGGCACGCAGCCTGGGCGCGACTCCCATGCGCGCGCTGGCCCGCGTGCACGCGCCTTTGCTGGCCCCCACCCTGGCGAGCGCGGCGCTGCTGCTGTTCGTGGAGGTGATGAAGGAGTTGCCGGCCACTTTCGCGCTGCGTCCCTTTAACTTCGACACCCTGGCGATCGAGGCCTACAAGCTGGCCAAGGATGAACGGCTCGCCGAGGCCGCGCTGCCCTCGCTGGTGATCGTCGCCATCGGCCTGGTGCCGCTGCTCCTTGTCTCGAAACACTACTTCCAGTCCACCCGGTCGTAGATTTTCTGCGCCGCCGGTTGGTTGCGGCCGAGGACGGCGACGTTAAGCGAGTCCTGCTTGAATGCGCCCAGCGCAGCGAGTACCGGGTTGTCGATTTTCAATCCGACCACCACCGGCCATTCGTTGTTGCCTTCAGCGAAGTAGCGCTGCGCCTGGTCGCTCGCCAGGTATTCGAGGAACTTCACCGCCGCTTCGCGGTTGGGCGCGTGCTTCATCACGCCGGCGCCCGAGATGTTGACGTGCGCGCCCCAGCTCGCCTGGTTCGGCAATAGCACGCCCACTTTTTGCGCGATCTCGCGCTCCTCCGGTTTGCCCGAACGTGCCAGGCGCGCGTAGTAATACTGGTTGGTAACGGTGAGGTCGCACTCGCCGGCCGCCACGCTCTTCAGTTGGTCGGTGTCGCCGCCTTTAGGGTCGCGCGCGAGGTTGGCCTTTACACCTTGCGCCCACTGCTCGGCTGCGGCTTCGCCCAAGTGACTGATCATCGCCCCCATCAGCGACAGGTTGTAGATGCTGGTCGAGGAGCGCATGCAGATGCGGCCCTTCCACTGCGGATCGACGAGCGACTCGTAGGTGGGAAGTTCGGCCGCCTGCACCTTGGCCTTGTGGTAGGCGATCAGTCGCGTACGCAGCGAGAAGCCGAACCAAAGCCCGTTCGGTTCGCGATAGTTCTCCGGGATGCGCGCCTCGAGCAGGGGGGATTGCACGGGCTGAAAGAAACCGAGCTGCTCGGCGCGCCAGAGCCGGCCTGCATCCACCGTGACCAGTACGTCGGCGGGGCTGCGCGCGCCCTCGTTGCGTATGCGCTCGATCAGAGCATCTTCGCTCGCCTCGAGGCGGTTGATGCGGATGCCGGTGTGCCTAGTGAAGTTGGCATACAGCGCCTCGTCGGTCTGATAATGGCGCGACGAGTAGAGATTGAGCGATTTGTTGTCCTGCGCCATCGCCTGGCTGGCAGCGAAAATGGTCGAAATGATAAAAGTAATTGCTATAACAGACACTTATAATCCTTTAGGGCAGGCTAGAGAGAACGATAATTCTTCTCATTAACGGCGTCAATTAAAAATTTTGCCAACTAATCCAAAACTTGTACGTTAAGACCTTCATGAAGCGTTTCCTGCTGCTCCTTTGGTTCGTCGTCCCGGGTGTTCTGGCCCAAGGCACGCTGGAAGTGATCCCGCTGCGTCACCGGACGGTCGACCAGGTGATCCCGGTGCTGCGTCCTTTGCTCGAACCCGGCGCTGTGCTGACCGGCCAATCCAACCAGCTGATCGTTCGCAGCAGCGCGGCCAACCTGGCCCAGATCCGAGCTGCGCTCGCTGCCATCGACCAGCCGATACGGCGCCTCTTGATCTCGGTGCGCTTCGACTCCCTTGGTGAAGCGACGCGCTCAGGGGTCGAGGCGGGCGGGGCGATTTCGAGTCGCGGTTCACGCCTGGAGGCGCGCATCGAGGACACTCGTGCTTTGCGCGAGGATCGCGTCGACCAGCGCATCCAGGTTCTCGACGGCGGGCGCGCGCTGATCGCCACCGGCGAATCGCGGCCGCTGCGACAGCAGCAGATCATCCGCGCTCCGGGCGGATCGGTGAGCTCCGGCGGTGCGGTGCTCTCAGAAAATACCGTGGTGCAGGAGGCCACGAGCGGATTTGAGGTCGTGCCGCGGCTCTCGGGATCGACCGTGTTCCTCGAGATCGCCCCGCAGCGCCAGAGCTTCGCCGGTGGCGACTCGGGCGCGATTCAGGCGGAGCGCGCTGCCAGCACCGTGAGCGGCCGGCTGGGCGAGTGGATCGAACTGGGCGGCACGGGCCGCGGCAGCACCAGCGGCGAGCGCGGGACCCTGTCGGCGTTTGAGCTGCGCACCAGTGAAAGCCGGCGCATCTGGGTGAAGGTCGAAGAGGTCGGGAACTGAACGCTTTGCGGCGCGAAACGCAGGACGCGCTTCAGCGCGTTTTTGCCGCAGACGGCCCGCTGGCAGCCCGGGTGGAGGGCTACCATCCGCGCGCGCAGCAGCTGGAGATGGCGCAGGCGATCCTGGAGGCCCTCCGAGCGGGCAGCATGCTGGCACTCGAAGCCGGCACCGGCACCGGAAAAACCTTCGCCTATCTCGTTCCCGCACTGCTCGCCGGCGGCAAGGTGATCGTATCCACCGGCACCAAGCCGCTGCAGAACCAGCTCTACGATCGCGACCTGCCGGTGGTGCGCGAGGCACTCGCTACGGGTTCGGTGACAGCGCTCCTGAAGGGGAGGGCAAACTACGTGTGCCTGTACCGGCTGGAGACAGCGGGCGCCGAGGGTCGCTTCGAATCGCGCGAGGACGCCGCGCATTTGCGTAGCATCGCGCATTTCGCGGCGACCTCCATGACTGGTGACCGCGCCGATCTCGCCGCAGTCCCCGAGGATGCGCCGGTGTGGCAGCAGGCAACGTCGACCCGTGAAAATTGTCTTGGCCAGGATTGCCCGAAATACAAGGACTGCTTCGTGATGCGTGCGCGCAAGAATGCGCTGGCGGCCGACGTGGTGGTGGTGAACCACCACTTGTTTTTTGCCGACGTCGCGTTGCGCGACGAAGGCATTGCCGAGCTGCTGCCGTCGTGCAATACGGTGATCTTCGACGAGGCGCACCAACTGCCCGAGACCGCACGCCTGTTCTTCGGCGAGACGGTATCGAGTGCGCAGTTGATCGAACTTGCGCGCGATGCGCGGCTCGAACTGCGCGCTGCCGGTGGCGCCTCGCCGGAGCTGGACCGGATCGCATCCAAACTCGACAAGGCGGCGCGCGATCTGCGCTTGTGCTTCGCCAAGGAGGGGCTGCGCTTGGGCTGGATGCAGGCGCAGGGCCAAGTCGGGTTCGCGGAAGCGCTGCAGGTGTTGACAGAGGCGCTGGCTGCGCTGGGCAAGCCCTTGGGCGAGCAGGCCGAGCGCTCCGAGGGGCTGGGTTCCTGCGCGCGGCGCGCCGCCGAAGCAAAAGGCTTGCTCGCCCGTATCCGTGAGGACGGGTCCGCCAACGAAGTGCGCTGGGTCGAAGTGTTCGGACAGTCGCTGCAGTTGCACATCACGCCGATGGTGCCGGCGGAACTGTTTCGCAAGCAGATGCTGGATCATCCGCGCGCCTGGATCTTCACTTCGGCGACGCTGGCGATGGGCGAGGATTTCTCGCATTTCAAAAAAGAGCTGGGCATCGAAGACGCAGCCGCGCGTACCTGGCCCAGCCCTTTCGATTTTGAGCGCCAAGCACTGCTGTATTCGCCTAGAGGATTGCCGCCGGATCCGAACGACCCCGCCTACACCGAGGCGGTGGTCAAGGCGGCGCTGCCGGTGTTGAAAGCGAGCCGTGGTCGCGCGTTTTTGCTGTTTACCTCGCACCGGGCGCTGCGGCGCGCACATGAGCTACTCAAGGAGCAGATCGAATATCCGCTGCTGGTGCAGGGCAGCGGATCGCGCAGCGAACTGCTGATGCGCTTTCGCCAACTCGGCAACGCGGTGCTGCTCGGCGCCGCCTCGTTCTGGGAGGGTGTGGACGTGCGCGGCGAGGCGCTGTCGGTGGTGCTGATCGACAAGCTGCCGTTCGCGCCGCCCGAGGATCCGGTGCTCTCGGCGCGCATCGAGGCGCTGCGCAAGGAGGGCGGCAACCCCTTCATGGATTATCAGTTGCCGCAGGCGGTGTTGCAGTTGAAGCAGGGCGCGGGCCGCTTGATTCGCGACGAAGAAGACCGCGGGGTGCTGGTGCTGTGCGATCCGCGCCTGTATACGAAAGGCTATGGTCGGCTGGTGCGCGCCAGCCTGCCGCCGATGAAACTGAGTAGGGAAATTAGCGATGTCGAGGCGTTTTTCGCTAAAATTCCGGCATGAAAATCCTCATTACTGGTGGTGGCGGCTTCCTCGGCTACAAGCTCGCCAAAACTCTGCTGGCGCGCGGCAAGCTGGGCGGCAAGCCGATTACCTCGATCACCCTCCTTGACGGCGCGTTTACGCCCGCTGCCGTGCAGGAGTCCGACCGGGATACCAAACTGCACACTGTCACGGGCGACGTTTCGGATCCGCAGGTGTTGGCGCGCGTCTGTACCCCGGATCTCGATGCGGTGTTTCACCTGGCTGCGGTCGTCAGCGGCGGGGCGGAAGCCGATTTCGAACTCGGCATGCGTGTCAATCTGAAAGGCATGGAGCTGCTGCTGGAGCAGTTGCGCCGCAATTGTCTGGCTGGCGCCCGGCCAGCGCGCCTCGTCTTTACCAGTTCGGTGGCGGCTTTCGGCGGCGCTCTGCCGGAAGTGCTCGACGACAGCACCATCGCCAATCCGCAGACATCCTATGGCGCGCAGAAGGTGATTGGCGAATACCTGATCACGGACTACACGCGCAAGGGCTACCTCGATGGCCGTTCTCTGCGCTTGCCGACCATCGTGGTGCGCGCCGGCAAGCCCAACGCGGCGGCTTCTTCATTTGCCAGCGGTGTGATTCGCGAACCGCTGAACGGCGTGATCTCCGAATGTCCGGTAGCGCCAGAGACCGGCGTCTGGCTGCTCTCGCCCGGGCGCGTGGTGGAGGCCTTCATCCACGCCTGGGAGCTGCCGTCGGAGACTTGGGGCACGCAACGCTGGCTGAATCTTCCGGGCATCACCGCCAGCGTCGCCCAGATGGTCGAGGCGCTGCGCCAGGTGGCCGGCGATGCAGTGGCCAACCGCGTGGTCTACAAGGCCGATGCGCGCATCCAGGCGATCGTGAAGACCTGGCCGGTGAATTTTCGAACGCCACGCGCGCTCGCAATGGGTTTCAAGCCCGATGCCGACGTGGCCAGCGTGATCCGCGACTACATTGCGGACCAGAACATCAAGCTCTAGCTACCAATCGGGATCCCAGAGTTTCCACCAGGACACGTCGCGACCGCCCTTGCCGGTGAGGTAGCGGCTTTGCGGGAAGTTCTTGCGCATGACGCGGTCGGCCGCATCGCGCAGCTCGGTCATGCCAAGAGCATCGTAGGCCTTGACCATGATGAACACCGCTTCCTCCAGCGCCAGCGCCTGGGGATAGTTCTGCACCGCGAACTGGGCGCGGTTGGCGGCGGCGACGAAGGCGCGACGCTTCATGTAATAGCGCGCGACGTACACCTCGTACTGGGCGAGCGCATTCACCAGATAGCGCATGCGCGCCCGCGCGTCTTCGGTGTACTTCGAATCCGGGAAGCGGGTCACCAGTTCCTTGAAAGCCTCGAAGGCTTCGCGCGTGCCTTTCGAGTCCCTCTCGCTCATGTCCGGGTTGTCGAGAATGCTGAGCAGGCCCGAGTTCTCGTTGAAATTGGCCAGCCCCTTGAGGTAATAGGCGTAGTCGACGTTGGTGTGGTTCGGATACAGTTTGATGAAACGGTCCGCCGCCGCGATTGCCGAGGCCCGCTCACTGTTTTTCCAGTGGGCGTAGGCGACGTCGAGTTGCGCTTGCTGCGCGTAGCGCCCGTAGGGATAGCGCGCTTCCAGCTTTTCTAGGTACTTGATGGCTTTATCCCAAGCGCGCGAGTTCATCGCGTCCTTGGCCTCGCCGTAGAGTTTCTGCGCCGACCAGCCCGCGGTCTCGTCGCTTTCGCTGGGCAACAGGCCGCAGCCGCCGAGGCTGAGCGAGGCGGCAAGCAGAGTCGAGAGCAGAACAAGTAAACTGCGCTTCATGGGGAAAAATTATACCGCTGCGGATGCGTCCCTCGCCGATTCACTCCCCGACGCCGAATGGGAAGACGTCGATAGTCATGCCGATGCGACGCCGCTCGTGGCCACCCTTGCCACGCTACTCGCGGGGCTGAGGATGGATCAAGCGCTCGTGAAAATGTTCCCGCAGTACTCGCGCAACCGCTTGCAGTTGTGGTTGAAAACCGGCCAGGTACTGGTCGACGGCCTGCAGGTGGAGGGCAGTGCGAAAGCCATTG
Organism: Betaproteobacteria bacterium; assembly: GCA_009693335.1. Lineage (GTDB taxonomy): Bacteria > Pseudomonadota > Gammaproteobacteria > Burkholderiales > SG8-39 > RBG-16-66-20. The sequence goes on from SHXK01000045.1 coordinate 9,787, forward strand.
GCGGCGAAAGAATCGAGCTCACGCCTCCTCTGGCGGCCGACCTCGTGACGCCCAAGGCGCAGCGCATGGCGCTAGCTATCGTCTTCGAGGACGCCGATCTGATGGTGATCAACAAGCCAGTCGGACTCATCGTTCATCCCGGCGCTGGCAATCCGGACCACACGCTGTTGAACGGGCTGCTCGCCCATGCGCCCACGCTGCGCCTAGTGCCGCGCGCCGGCATCGTGCATCGTCTGGACAAGGACACCAGCGGCCTGCTGGTGGTGGCAAAGAATCTCAGTGCTCAAGCGAGCCTCGCCGCGCAGCTCGCCGTACGTAGCGTGAAGCGTACCTATCTGGCGTTTGTGCATGGCGTACCACCAGCGCAGGGGTGCATCGACGTGGCCATCGGCCGCGACCCGCGCGTACGAACGCGCATGGCGGTGCGCGCCGGCGGCAGGCAAGCGCGTACCCATTACAAAGTGCTCGAGCGTTTCGGCAAAGTCGCGTTGCTGGAATGCCAGCTCGACACTGGTCGTACGCACCAGATCCGCGTGCATCTTCAGCACATCAAATGTCCACTCGTGGGCGATGCTGTGTACTGCCGCGGTGCGCGTCAAGGTCTGGTTTTCCCGCGCCAGGCACTGCATGCGATCGCGTTGGAGCTGGCGCATCCGCGCAGCGGAAAACATATGCGCTGGAGCGCTCCGCTGCCTGCCGACATGGCCAAGCTGCTCGCGAACCTGCGGCGTGGCGACTGAGTTGATTCAACCCGAATGGCCGGTGCCGGCGCGGGTTCGTGCGCTGGTGACGACACGCGCCCTGGGCGACATGAAAAGCGCAGCCGGCCGGTTGCGCTTGCGCGCCTTGTTGCCGGCGGACCCGGTCTGGCTCCATCAGGTTCACGGCGCCGACGTCGTCGATGCGGCAAGCGCATTGGCTGGAACGGCCGCCGATGCTTCCTATACGCATGAAAAAAATATCATCTGCGCAGTGATGGCCGCTGACTGCATGCCAGTGCTGCTCGCGCACGATGGCGGCGCGGTGGTCGGCATCGCGCATGCGGGCTGGCGCGGCCTGTGCGCCGGCGTGATCGAAGCGGCCATCGCCGCGATGGACGTGCCTGCGGGCCGCATCCTCGCGTGGTTGGGTCCGGCCATCGGTCCGGCGGACTATGAGGTCGGCGCGGAGGTGCGCGCCGCATTCCTGCAGCGCGATGCGAGTGCGGCATCCGCTTTTACGCCGAGCCGGCCCGGCCATTGGCGGCTCGATCTTTACGCGCTGGCGCGTCAGCGCCTTGCCTCAAGCGGTGTTGCGCGAGTCTCGGGCGGCGGGTTTTCCACCGCCGCTGATGCGTCGCGCTTTTTCTCCTATCGCAGGGACCAGGCAACAGAACGCATGGCGGCAGTCATCTGGCTGGCGTAGAAAGCCGCCTCGCGTACAATCCCCGCCCCATGTCGTCGCTCGGCTGGATCGTCGCTGCAAGCTTGGCGGGCGGAGTCTGTTCCGTCTGCGCGGCGGCGTTCGCGCTGGTGCTGCGCGCGGCGTGGATTCCGACCCTGGTGTCGTTTGCTATCGGGGCGCTGCTGGGCGCCGCTTTCCTCGAGGTAATTCCGCATGCTTTCGAGAACGGCGAGCCGCATACTGTGGCGCTGTCTATTCTCGGCGGCATCCTCGTTTTCTTCCTGCTCGAGAAGCTGCTGCTGTGGCGCCATTCGCACGATGAGCATGAGATGGCGAATGATCATGGCCATGGTCACGGCCTCGACCACGGTCGCTCGGGCGCGCTGATCGTGGTCGGCGACACCATACACAATTTCCTCGACGGCATCCTGATTGCGGCCGCGTTCCTGCAGAGCACCCAGCTCGGGATCATCACCGCGCTGGCGATCGTGGCGCATGAGATTCCGCAGGAAGTGGGGGATTTCCTCATCCTTCTGCATTCGGGCTATTCGAAGACCAAGGCGTTCCTGCTGAACCTGCTGTCCTCCTGCGCTACGCTGGTCGGTGGGGTGCTTGGTTATTACACGCTGCAGGTGGTTGAGGGCTGGACTCCGATCCTGCTGGGCATCGTCGCCGCGAGCATGATCTATGTCGCGGTCGCGGATCTGATACCCGGACTGCACCGGCGGCCCGAACTGCGCGCCACCCTGTCGCAGATTCTGCTGATCGGGCTGGGCATCGGCTGCATCGCCCTGACGCGGGGGCTGCTGGGGGGCTTGCATTGATAAGGACGCAAGCCCACAGGGGGCTTGCGTTGGGGTTTTGTGCAGTGCAAAATTCGCGCTTTGCCGTTGCCATTCAGCATTCATCGGATTAGCTGCTTTTGCCACTGCACCCTCCGCACCTGACGGCGATCCCACCAGAAATGCCGGATGCGGCGGCCTGGATGTCCTCCCTACTCGTGGGGGGCGCGCAGTTCGGTGTTCTGCAATCCAATTACATTGCGCAACAGGCGCAGCTCTGGTCGGCGATGCTGGATCCGCGGACCAGTGCCAAGGCGCTGGCCGAGCCGGTGGTGGCGCCTCAACCAGGCGATCGACGTTTTGCTGCCGCGGAATGGCGCGACAACCCGTATTTCTCCTACTTGCAGCAGTCCTACCTGCTGTCTGCGCGCTTTCTAAGCGAGCTCGCCCAGAGCGCGGAACTCGAGGCGAAATCCAGGGAGCGCCTGCAGTTCGCGGTGCAGCAATGGTGTGACGCCATGTGCCCGACGAATTTTGCCGCCACCAATCCGGCGGTGCTCAAGCGGGCGCTCGACTCCGGGGGCGCCAGCCTCACCCAGGGCATTGCCAATCTGATCACGGACCTGCACCAGGGCCGCATCAGTCAGACCGACGAAGCCGCGTTCGAAGTCGGCCGCAACCTCGCACTCACGCCGGGCACCGTGGTGTACGAGAACGACCTCATCCAGCTGATCCAGTACCAGGCCGCAACGCCGCAGGTCGGCGTGCGACCGCTGGTGATCGTGCCGCCGTGCATCAACAAGTACTACATCCTCGATCTGCGGCCCGAAAATTCCTTCGTGCGTTATGCCTTGGGGCAGGGCCACACCGTGTTCGTCGTATCCTGGCGCAACGTCGGATCTGCCGACGGGCCGCTGGTTACGGGCTTGGGCTGGGATGACTACCTGGAACTGGGCATCTTCAGCGCCTTGCGCGTGGCGCGCGAAATTACTGGTGCCGACCGCGTCAATGCACTCGGTTTTTGTGTTGGCGGCACGCTGCTGGCCGCAGCGCTCGCGGTGCAAGCGGCAAAGGGCGAAAAGGCGGTCGAGAGCGTCACTTACCTCGCCACCATGCTGGACTTTTCGGCGCCCGGGCAGCTCGGCGTATTCATAGACGAGAAGGCAGTCGCGGCGCGCGAAGCGGCAATCGGCGGCGGCGGCATCCTGCCGGGGGCGGATCTGGCGAGCGCTTTCAATGCGCTGCGTGCCAATGACCTGATCTGGCCGTACGTCGTCAACAACTACCTGTTGGGCAGCGCGCCCGCGGCCTTCGACCTCTTGTACTGGAACGCGGACAGTACCAACCTGCCGGGCCCGATGTACTGCACCTACCTGCGCAATACCTATCTGGAGAACAAGCTGTGTGTTCCCGGTGCGCTACACAGCTGCGGCGTCAGCGTCGATCTTGGCAGAGTTGACCGGCCCACCTTCATCCTGGCGACGCGCGAGGACCACATCGTGCCGTGGCGTGCCGCCTACCGTGCACTGGCCTTGCTGGGGGGCGAAAAGAAATTTGTGCTCGGGGCGAGCGGCCATATCGCGGGGGTCATCAATCCAGCCTCGGGCGGTAAGCGCAGCTACTGGATCTCTGATTTGAATACCAACTTTCCGGCGGACGCCGAAGCCTGGCTAGCCCAGGCGCGCGCAGAGCGCGGTAGCTGGTGGCCTCAGTGGTCGCAGTGGTTGGAAACCTTCAAAGGCGGCACGCGCGATGCGCCGGCGCACACCGGCAACGCGCGCTATCCGGTGATCGAGCCAGCGCCCGGCCGCTACGTGAAGCAAAAGGCATGACCAGGCGCGTGGTGTTCGTTACCGGTGGCATGGGCGGCATCGGCAGCGCCATCTGCCGACGCCTGGCCGCTGAGGGTCATACCATCGTCGCTGGCTGCCTGCCAGGCTACGAACAAAAGGACCAGTGGCTGGAGGCGATGCGCGCGGAGGGTTTCACGGTGTATGCCGCCGAGGGCGACGTCGCCAACTACGAGAGTTGCGTTGACATGTTTGCCCAGCTGCGCTCGGCAGTGGGCCAGGTCGAGATCCTGATCAACAACGCCGGTATCACGCGCGATTCGGTTTTCAAGCGTATGACCGAGCACCACTGGCACGAGGTCATCAACACCAACCTGAACAGCGTTTTCAACGTAACGCGGCAGGCGATCGACGGCATGGTGGAGCGCGGTTGGGGGCGCATCGTCAACATCTCCTCGGTCAACGCCATCAAGGGGCAGTTCGGCCAGACCAATTACTCGGCGGCGAAAGCCGGCATGGCGGGTTTCTCCAAGTCGCTGGCGCAGGAGGTGGTGCGGATGGGCGTAACCGTGAATACGGTGTCGCCCGGTTACGTTGAAACCGATTTGGTCATGGCGATGCGTGCCGAGGTGCGCGCGCAAATCGTGGCCTCCATCCCGATGGGGCGTTTGGCGAAGCCCGCAGAGATCGCCGCGGTGGTCGCCTTCCTCGCTTCGGAAGAAGCGGGTTACATCACCGGAGCGAACATTTCGGTCAACGGCGGCATGCACATGATGTAGTAGACTCAATTGGTAATCTGATGGGGGCGATTCCTCGCCCGAGGAGAGAGCAAAGTGGCACAAAAGCAACTCGCCGTCGTAACGGGCGGCATGGGCGGCCTGGGAGAATCGATCAGCACCAAAATGGCCGATGCGGGCTACCAGGTGGTGGTGACCTACTCGCCGTCGAATGCCAAGTACAAGTCTTGGCTAGACGAGATGCAGGGCAAGGGCTACGCTTTCTCGGCCTATCCGGTGGACGTGGTGTCCTTTGAGGACAGCGCGGCGAAATGTGCGCAGATCCAGAAAGAGTGCGGCAACATCGACATCCTGGTGAACAACGCCGGCATCACGCGCGACATGACCTTCAAGAAAATGACCAAGAACGACTGGGACGCAGTGATGCACACCAACCTCGATTCCTGTTTCAACATGACCAAGCAGGTGATGGACGGCATGCTGGAGCGCGGCTGGGGCCGCGTCATCAACGTCGCCTCGGTGAACGGGCAGAAAGGCGCTTTCGGGCAGACCAACTACTCGGCCGCCAAGGCGGGCATCCACGGCTTCACCAAGGCGCTCGCCCTGGAAGTCGCCAGGAAGGGCGTGACCGTCAACACCATTTCGCCCGGCTACATCGGTACCAAGATGGTGACCGCGATCCCGAAGGAAATTCTCGATTCCAAGATCCTGCCGCAGATCCCGGTGGGGCGCCTCGGCAAGCCCGAGGAGATCGCCGGATTGATCATTTACCTGTGCTCGCAAGAAGCCGCGTTCGTGACCGGGGCCAATATCTCGATC
>SHXK01000046.1 GCA_009693335.1 Betaproteobacteria bacterium
GTGCAGTAGCGCCTTGGAAGGAATACAACCCACGTTCAGGCACACCCCGCCCAGCACCGGGTAGCGCTCGACCAGGAGCGTCTTCATGCCAAGGTCGGCGGCGCGAAACGCAGCCGAGTAACCACCCGGCCCCGAGCCGAGAACCAGCAGGTCGTAATCGAAATCTGTTTTGCTGGCGACGGGCGGCGGTGCGGGTTTGGTGACTTCTTTTTTTGCTTCCTGGGATTCAAGATGCAGAATCAGGGAACCCTCGGAAACCTTGTCGCCCAGCTTCACCGCAATGGTCCGCACCACGCCCGCCGCGGGCGCCGGGATTTCCATGGTCGCTTTGTCCGACTCCAGTGAGATCAGCGACTGCTCTTTGACCACCGCATCGCCGGGCTTGACCAGCACTTCGATGACTTCGATATCCTTGAAGTCACCGATGTCGGGGACTTTCACCTCAACCAGGGTTGGCATCTACTGCAGCGTCCGGTGGATAGCGGAGAGCGCGTTGGCCAGATAGACAATGAAGCGCGCCCCCTGCGCACCGTCGATCACCCGGTGGTCGTAGGACAGCGACAAGGGCAACATCAAGCGGGCAACGAAGAGGTCTTTGCCTTTTTCATCTTGACCGGCGTAGTGCGGTCGAAAAACGGCACGTGAAGCGCCGAGGATCGCCACTTCCGGCGCGTTGATAATCGGCGTGAAAGCACTGCCGCCGATGCCGCCCAGACTCGAGATCGTGAAGGTGCCGCCCTGCATGTCGCCGGCCTTGAGTTTCCCGTCGCGCGCCAATTTGGAAATTTCAGCGAGTTCCCGCGCCAGATCGAACACGCCCTTGCGATCGGCGTCGCGCACCACCGGCACCATCAGTCCCTCGGGCGTATCGACCGCGACGCCAATATGGAAGTACTTCTTCAACACCAGTTGGTCGCCGGTTTTGTCGAGAGAGGCATTGAAATCGGGGAACTGCCGCAGCGCAGCCACGCTTGCCTTGATGAGGAACGCCAGCATGGTCAGCTTGTAGCCCTGCTTCTCGGTCTGCGCCGTATTCGATTTGCGGAACACCTCCAGCTCGGTGATGTCGGCTTCCTCGAACTGGGTGACGTGCGGGATCATCACCCAGTTGCGGTGCAGGTTGGCCGCCGAGCGCTTGTTGATGCGCGAGCGCGCCTTCAGTTCAACCGGGCCGAACTTGCTGAAATCCACTTCCGGCCACGGCAGCACGTCCAACCCGCCGCCTTTGCCTGCCGGCGCTGCGGGCGCGGCCTTACCTGCCAGCACGCTCTTGACGAAAGACTGCACGTCTTCCTTGACGATCCGCTCTTTCGGCCCGCTGCCCCGCACGCGAGCAAGGTCCACGCCCAACTCGCGCGCGAATTTGCGGATCGACGGACTGGCGTGCGGCAGCGATTGCAACCCATCCTTGGGTTCTGCCGGCACCGGCTCGGCACGCGGGATCACTGGCGCAGCCATGACCAGGGGCTGAGTGATTTCTTTGGCAACTTCTTTGGGGATTTCTTTTACGGTTTCTTCCACGGCGGCATCGAGTTCGAGAACCAGAATCACCGAACCCTCCGACACCTTGTCGCCCACCTTCAATTTCAATTCCCTCACCACGCCGGCCTCGGGCGAGGGGATTTCCATGGTCGCCTTGTCAGACTCCAGCGATACCAGCGACTGCTCCTTGGCGACCCTGTCGCCGGGCTTGACCAGAATTTCGATGACCTCGATCTCCTTGAAGTCGCCGATGTCCGGAACCAGAACGTCCTTCATGCGGGGCCCTTCATACGCGGGTCGGATCCGGCTTGCCAGGGTCGATGCCGTACTTCTTGATCGCCTCGGTGACCGTCTTGGCCTTGCCTTGGCCCGATTCGGCCAGCGCCTTTAGCGCCGCGATGACGATGAAGCTGCGGTTCACCTCGAAGAAGTGGCGCAGCTTGGCGCGCGAGTCCGAACGGCCAAAGCCATCGGTGCCGAGCACCTTGTAGACACGGTCTTGCGCCGCATCTTTCGGGATGAACGGCCGGATCTGGTCGGCGAAGGTCTTCAGGTAGTCGCTCGCCGCGACCACCGGGCCGGCGCGCTGCTGCAGACACTGCGTGACATAGGGCACGCGCGCCGGATCCTCCGGATGCAGCAGATTCCAGCGTTCCGCAGCGAGGCCTTCGCGACGCAGCTCGGTGAAGCTGGTGGCGCTCCAGATGTCCGCGGCCACGCCCCAGTCTTTTTCCAGCAGCTCCGACGCCGCGACTACTTCGCGCAGGATGGCGCCGGAACCGAGCAGCTGGACATGTGATTGGGCTTTTATTTTTGACTCTCTAAATGAATAAAGACCTTTTAGGATCCCCTGCTCCGCGCCCTCCGGCAACGCCGGGTGCTCATAATTCTCGTTCATCAGGGTGATGTAGTAGTACACATCCTCCTGGTTGGTCACCATGCGGCGCAGGCCGTCATGGATGATCACGGCGAGCTCGTAGCCGTAGGTCGGGTCGTAGGAAACACAGTTCGGGATCACCGAGGAGAGGAGGTGCGAATGCCCGTCCTCGTGCTGCAAACCTTCGCCGTTGAGCGTGGTGCGTCCCGCGGTGGCGCCCAGCAGGAAGCCGCGTGCGCGCTGGTCGGCCGCGGCCCAGGCAAGGTCGCCGATCCTTTGCATGCCGAACATCGAATAGAAAATGTAGAACGGCACCGTCACCTGGTTTGAATGGCTGTACGCGGTCGCCGCCGCGATCCAGGAACAAAACGCACCCGCCTCGTTGATCCCCTCTTCGAGGATCTGTCCGGCCTTGTCCTCGCGGTAGTACATCACCTGGTCCTTGTCCACCGGCACGTACTTCTGGCCCTCGGGCACGAAAATGCCGAGTTGACGGAACATGCCCTCCATGCCGAAGGTGCGTGCCTCGTCCGGCACGATCGGCACGATGCGCTTGCCCAGTTCCTTGTCGCGCACCAGAGCGGTGAGAAGCCTGACGAAAGCCATGGTGGTCGAGATTTCGCGGCCTGCGCCCGAACCCTTGAGCACCTGCTCGAAACTGGCTAGCGGCGGCACCGCCGGTGTCGCTACCGCTTTCTGCCGGCGCTGAGGGAAATATCCGCCCAGCGCTTTTCTGCGCTCGTGGAGGTATTTCATTTCCGGCGCATCGGCGGGTGGAATGTAAAACGGCAGTTGTTCGAGCTGCTCGTCCGGAATCGGCACCCTGAAGCGATCGCGCATCTCGCGGATCGTCGCCACGTCGACCTTCTTCAGTTGGTGGGTTGGGTTCTTCGCCTGCCCTTGCTTGCCCAGGCCGTAGCCCTTGATGGTCTTGGCAAGAATTACCGTGGGCTGACCCCTATGCTTCACCGCCGCAGCATACGCAGCGTAGATCTTGTGCGGATCGTGGCCGCCGCGGTTCAGACGCCAGATGTCCTCATCGCTCATGCGCGAGACCATCTCCAGCAGCTTGGGGTGCTTGCCGAAGAAATGCTTGCGTACGTAAGCGCCGTCGTTGGCCTTGCAGTTCTGGTATTCGCCGTCGACCGTCTCTTCCATGATGCGCAGCAAATGCCCGTCCTTGTCGCGCGCCAGCAGCGGATCCCAGTAACTGCCCCAGATGAGTTTGATCACATTCCAGCCCGAGCCGCGGAACTCGCCCTCCAGTTCCTGGATGATCTTGCCGTTGCCGCGTACCGGGCCGTCCAGGCGTTGCAGATTGCAATTGACGATGAAGATCAGGTTGTCGAGCTTCTCGCGCGCCGCCATGCCGATCGCGCCCAGAGATTCGGGTTCGTCCATTTCGCCGTCGCCACAGAACACCCAGACTTTCCGCTCCTCGGTCTGCGCGTGCCCCCTGGCCTGCAGATACTTGAGGTAGCGCGCCATGTAGATCGCCTGGATCGGCCCCAGGCCCATGGATACCGTCGGGAATTGCCAGTAGTCCGGCATCAACCACGGATGCGGATAGGAAGACACGCCCTGGCCGTCCACCTCGCGCCGGAAATTGAGCAGCTGATCCTCGGTGAAACGCCCTTCCAGCAAACCGCGCGCATAGAGGCCGGGCGACGAATGGCCCTGAAAATACACCAGGTCGCCGCCGTGCCCCTCGTGCGGTGCGTGCCAGAAATGGTTCTGCCCAACGCCGAACAGCGTCCCCAAGGAGGCGAAGCTGGCGATGTGGCCGCCCAACTCGTCATCATTCTTGTTGGCCCGCGCCACCATCACCATCGCGTTCCAGCGGCAATAGGAACGAATGCGTTCCTCCAGCGCCGGGTCGCCCGGCGAGCGCTCTTCCAGATGCGCGGGTATGGTGTTGACGTAAGGCGTGTGGGGAGAAAACGGCAGGTGCGCGCCCGAGGTGCGCGCTTTCTCGGTCAGCTTCTCGATCAGGAAATGCGCGCGTTCGGGACCTTCGCGCTCGAGCACCGCCTCCAGCGCCTCGAGCCATTCCTGGGTCTCGAGGCTGTCAGGGTCGTTGGCCGCAGATTGTTGGGGAACGACAGACATGGCTTCTTTCTGCGGTGTCTTTAGAGGGCAATCGGACCGTGATTCGGCATGCAGGCACGGGTAATTTATAGTATGCCATGACTGCCACATTGATCGATGGAAAATTGTTCGCCGCGGAGTTGCGCGCCGCGCAAAAAAGCGCGCTGTCAGCACTCGCTGCCCGTGGCGTACAGCCCGGCCTGGCCGCGATCCTGGCCGGGGACGACCCGGCCTCGCGCGTCTACCTGCGTAACAAAGCGCGCGCCTGCGAAGAAACTGGTGTGCGCTCCGAGGTGCACGAATTTCCGGCAAGCGTTTCCGCGAGTGCGCTGCTCGAGCGCCTCGCGCAGCTCAACGCCGATCCGCGCGTGCACGGCATACTGGTGCAGTTGCCCTTGCCACCACAGATCGACGCGTCCCAGGTGCTCGCCGCGGTATCGCCGATGAAAGACGTGGACGGTTTCCACGCCATGAATCTGGGTGCGCTGCTGCAGGGGCGACCCGGTTTCGTCCCCGGCACTCCGGCGGGCGTGATGCGCCTGCTGGAGCACGCCGGCGTGCCACTGGCCGGCCAGCACGCGGTGATCGTGGGCCGCTCGACCATCGTCGGCAAACCGCTCGCCTTGTTGCTGTTGCAAAAGGACGCCACCGTCACCATCTGCCATTCGCAGACCCGGGACCTGGCTGCGGTGACACAGCAGGCCGACATCCTGATTGTCGCGGCCGGGCGCGCGAAACTCGTCACTGCGCAGATGGTAAAACGCGGCGCCTGCGTCATCGATGTGGGTGTGAACCGCATGGCGGACGGCAAGCTGGAAGGCGATGTGGACTTCGCAGCGGTGCGGGAAACAGCCGGCTGGATCACTCCGGTCCCCGGGGGCGTCGGGCCGATGACCATTGCCATGCTGATCATCAACACCATACGCGCTGCGGAGCTTTCACTTGCCTAACGCCATCGCCAATCCACTGCTGGATTTCTCTGCGCTGCCGCGCTTTGCCGACATCGCGCCAGAGCACATAGCGCCAGCCATGGACACCCTGCTCGCCGAAGCGCGCGCGGCGCAAGACCATACCGAAAAAGCGCCGCTGACTTGGGACGCCTTCATTACGCCCTTGGAAGACGCCAACGAACGTCTCGGGCGCGCCTGGGGCCAGGTCGAACATCTGCACGCCGTGCTGGACAGCCCAAAGCTACGCGAAGCCTACAACGCGAGCCTGCCGAAAATCACGCAGTACTGGACCGAACTGGGCCAGGACACCCTGCGCTTCGAGAAATACAAAAACTACGCCGCTGCGCCCGAATTCGCGCAGCTGTCCGCCACGCGACGCCGGCTGGTCGAATTGCGGGTGAAGGAGTTCCGCCTTTCGGGCGCCGAACTGCCGGTGGCAATGAAGCCGCGCTACGCAGCGATCCAGGCCGAGCTCGCGTCGCTGTCGGCGAAATTCTCCGAGAACATCCTCGACGCGACGAATGAATTTTCCCTTTTTGTAGATAAAGAAAGGATTTTCGGCATCCCGGAGGACGTGCTCGCCGCGGCCCTTGGTGCAGCTAGCAAGGATGAGACCCGGCCGGCCGGGGCGCCAGAGTGGAAGTTCACGCTGCAGATGCCGTCCTATTTGCCGGTGATGCAGTACGCTGAAGACCGCGCACTGCGCGCGACGCTGTACCGCGCCAGCGCGACGCGCACCGCCGAATTCGGCAAGCCGGAATGGGACAACACGCCGCTCATCGAGCGCATTTTGAAACTGCGCCAGGAAGGCGCGCAATTGCTCGGTTACGCCAGCTTCGCCGAGGTTTCGCTGGCGCCGAAAATGGCGCGCACGCCCAAGCAGGTGCTCGATTTCCTGCAGGACCTGGCGGACCGGGCGCGCCCTTACGCCGAGCGCGACCTCGCCGAACTAAAAGCCTTCGCCGCCAGCGAACTGGGCATCGACCAGCTCGAGTCCTGGGACATGGCTTATGCCTCCGAGAAGCTGCGCGCGCAGCGCTATGCCTACTCGGACCAGGAACTCAAGCAGTACTTCCCGGAGACGCAGGTGCTGCCGGGAATGTTTCGGCTGGTGCAGGATTTGTATCGCATCAAAGTTACCGCGGCCAGTGCAGAAACCTGGCACCAGGATGTGCGCTTCTTCGACATCCATGACCCCGCTGGAGAGCGCATTGGCCAGTTCTATGTCGATCTCTACGCGCGCGAGTGCAAGCGCGGCGGCGCCTGGATGGACGGCGCCATTTCCCGGCGCCGGCGCGACGCCGGGATACAGAATCCGGTCGCTTACCTGAACTGCAATTTTGCCTGCCCCGTGGGCGGCAAGCCGGCCCTCTTCACGCACGACGACGTCATCACGCTGTTCCACGAGTTCGGCCACGGACTGCACCACCTGCTCACGCGCGTTGAAGATCTTGGCCTCGCCGGCATCAACGGCGTGGAGTGGGACGCGGTCGAACTGCCCAGCCAGTTCATGGAAAATTTCTGCTGGGAATGGGAGGTCCTTCAGCACCTGGCGAGACAGGTCGATACCGGCGCACCGCTGCCGCGCGCGCTCTACGACAAAATGCTGGCAGCGAAGAATTTCCAGTCAGGCTTGGCGACGCTGCGGCAGATCGAATTTTCACTGTTCGACATGCGCCTGCACTCAGACTTTGATCCGGCGGCGGGCGCTTCCGCGCTCGAGCTGCTGGACGAAGTACGGCGCGCGGTGGCGGTCGTGGTGCCGCCTGCCTGGAGCCGTTTTCCGAACAGCTTCTCGCACATCTTTGCCGGCGGTTACGCCGCGGGTTACTACAGTTACAAGTGGGCCGAGGTGCTCTCGGCCGATGCCTACAGCGCGTTCGAAGAAACCCGCGACTCGACGGGCATCCTGGACGCTGGCGCCGGCCAGCGTTTCCGCGACGAGATCCTCGCCGTGGGCGGCAGCCGACCGGCGGCCGACTCGTTCCGCGCGTTCCGCGGGCGCGAGCCGCGCGTCGATGCCTTGCTCAGGCACAGCGGCATGACTACCTAAAGCGCCAGTTTTGCGGACACCAGGCGGTTGATGCTCACCCCTTGTTCGGCTGCCTCAGTAGCCAAGGTGCGGTGTACGAGTGAAGGGATGCGAACCATGAAGCGGCCACTGTATTTTTTTTCGGCAAGCGCCTCGGGGATGGGCTCCCCAGCAGACCGCATATCGGCCACCACCTCATCGACGACGCGGCGAATACCGGCCAGTGCTTTATCTGGCGTGGGCGCCAGCCAGGACAACGACGGAAACTCTGCGCACAGCCCAACATGCTCGCCGTCTTCCTGTGACCAAGTCACACGATAGGTGTAGTGATCAATGCTCATGGTTTGATCTCCAGTCTTTCGATTGCCTGCAGGACTTGCCGCACTTGATAAGCCTTGGCCTTGCCTTTTTCGTTTTGAATGTTGACGCGCGGGTTTCCCGGCCATGGCGTTTTGTAAACGGCATGGCTGCCGCCGTGATGCCTGGGCTTGCCAAAGTAAGCTGCGCAGACTTTTTGCAAATCCCTAAAGCGCACGCTTGCTGGCGCTTGCCGCATCTGCGCAAGGATTTTTTCCAACCCGGCCATTTGGAAATAGTATCAATAGTGATATCTACGGTCAACCACGCCTCCCTGCCCTGCTCTCTGCCGCCCTGTGTGTCAGTGGCTGCTAACCCAGTTTTCAACGACCAGTCCTGGGTAGTTCACAAAATCTGCTTCGTTGTTGGTCACCAGAGCGACTGCCAACGCAATGGCGTGTGAGGCGATCAATTTGTCCAAGGCATCGCGATTACGATCTTTGTAAGCCGCTCGTATGGGGCCGTAAGCCCTTGCAGCCTGAGCCTCGAAAGGCGCGACCATAATGTCTTCCAAGAGACCGTCCAAAGCGGATCGGTTGGCAGCCTGCGCTGATAGGCTCGAACGGGCGACACCGAATTCAAGTTCGGCCAGCGTCACTGCCGAGATCACGACATCCCCAATAAAGCACGCCTCAAACCGAGCGCGAACCTCGCGCGGCTGGTGCTTCATCAGGTAGATACAGATGTTGGTGTCGAGCATATATTTCGGTTTCATAAACTCTCGCGCTCACCTTCTTCATTGTGACCACGCCCTTTGGCCATGAAGTCGGGAGAAAACTTGGCAAGCTTGCCCAACACATCCCCCATGCGCCGCTGGGCCGGACGAATCCGCAGTTCATCGCCTTGACGCTCAATCACCAGATCGAGATCCCACGAGGCGTAGGCCAGTTCGGACGGAATGCGTACGGCTTGGGAATTGCCGTTCTTGAAGATTTTGGTATTGGCCATGAATCACCTCAATTGGATGTACATGTACATTTTACCTCAAATCGGAATGAATTTAATACACGGATGTACAACCGGCGGACGGGCCGCACGCGCTTGCGCGCGCAGATGGCGGGGTCACCCGCTATGTGACATCAATCATCAGCAGGGCTTTCATCTTGGCCCTCACGTGTAGCATCACTTCTGCCGGTACTACGGCCTTTTTCTTAGCCTTGCGCACTTTCCAATCCAAAGACTTGACTTGATCAGACAACACGGCGCAGTCAACACCGTCGACGTGGGTCAGCACCTCAAACGGATGTCCTTTGATTTTGGTGGTCATGGGGCAACAAACCATCAAGCCCGTTTTACCGTTGTAACTGGCCGGACTGATCACCAAAGCAGGACGATGACCTGCTTGCTCGTGCCCGGCCTGGGGATCAAACTCCAACCAGACCACATCGCTGGCATCGGGAACATAGCCGCGTGTTGCCATCAAAATTTCTCTTTGCCAACCGGCTTGCCAAAACTGAATTCACCGTGCGCGTTACCCTCAGTAATGCCCTGCAGCAGGCTGTCCAGGCTGTAAGTCACGTTATTTGAGGGCCGGATTACAATGCGCCCGCGCGAAACGACCAACTCAACTTTTTGCTCGAGTACGTAACCGGCTTTTTTCAATGCGGCACTGGGCAGGCGCAATGCCGGGCTATTGCCCCATTTACGGATCACAGCTTGCATAGAAATTCTCCTCTAATGTATCTACATTGTAGACACTTCCCTCCTACCGATCAACACTCACAAGCAGGGCGGCCGCCTTGTTGTTCTACAGCCTTGCGATCCTGAGATGACAGGTTATAGTTCTCGGGCTTGGACATCGCCTCGATGCCGCCCAGGCCGTTTTCAGGTATGACAGTCGGATGGATGCCTGCTGATGCGACTCGCCACGTGGAACGTCAATTCGCTTAAGGTGCGCCTGCCGCACCTGACCGACTGGCTCGCGCCAACGAACCCGGAGGTCGTGTGCCTGCAAGAACTCAAGTGCACAGACGAAAAATTCCCGCGCGCGGAGCTGGAGGCCGCGGGCTATCAGTGCGCCTACGCGGGACAGAAAACCTATAACGGCGTCGCCATCCTCTCGCGCTTGCCTTTGTCGGCGATCTGCGCCGGGATACCCGGATTTCAGGACGAGCAGCAGCGTGTGATCGCCGCTACGGTGGGCGAGCTGCGCGTGATCTGCGTCTACTGCCCCAACGGGCAGGCGGTGGGGTCGGAAAAGTACGCCTACAAGCTGCGCTGGTTCGCGGCGCTAAAAGAATACCTGGCCGCGGAAATCTCGCGCCATCCAAGGCTGGTAGTGGCGGGAGATTTCAACATCGCGCCGGAAGACCGCGACGTGCACGACCCGCAAGCCTGGGAAGGCCAGATACTGGTCTCAGCGCCGGAGCGATCGGCCTGGCGTGCGCTGCTCGACCTTGGCCTGCAGGATACCTTCCGCCTCTTCGAGCAGCCGGAGAAGATTTACTCCTGGTGGGATTACCGGATGCTGGGTTTTCGGCGCAATGCCGGCATGCGCATAGACCATGTGCTGGTTTCCGCCGAACTGGCAGCGCGCTGCACCGCCTGTAGCGTCGACAAGGCGCCGCGCAACCTCGAGCGGCCCTCCGACCATGCCCCGGTGATCGCCGAGTTTGCCGGAGATCAGTCGATCAGCGCGTAAGCGGGCAGCGTTAGGAACTCGAGATAATCGCCGGTGGTGATTTGATCGAACAGTATGGCGCCCGCTTCGTACTGGCCCGAGTTCCAGGCCGCCTCGCCCAGATAAGCCCTCGCTTTGGGCAATTCTTCAGCGAGCAACTGGCGGAACAGTTCGACGCTTACTTTGCGGCCATCCTCCAGCCTGCCTTTTTCCGAGCGTATCCACTGCCAGATCTGCGAGCGCGAAATCTCGGCGGTGGCCGCGTCTTCCATCAAGTTGAATACCGGCACGCAGCCGTTGCCAGCGAGCCAGGCGCCGAGGTACTGGATGCCGACTGAAATGTTGTTGCGCAGCCCGGCTTCGGTGATCGGCGCCTCGGGGCTGAAATCGAGCAGGTCCTTGGCGCCGTAATTCACGTCTGGGCGCTGGCGGCCGTACTGGTTCGCTTGCGGCATGTGCTGGTCGAATATCTCTTTCGCCACCGGCACCAGCGCCGGATGCGCCACCCAGGTGCCGTCGCAGCCATCGGTGACCTCGCGCAGCTTGTCCTGGCGCACCTTGTCCAGCGCCGCTGCGTTCGCCGCCGCATCGTTTTTGATCGGGATCTGCGCCGCCATGCCGCCCATAGCGGGTGCGCCGCGCCGATGACAGGTCTTGACCAGGGTGAGCGCGTAGGCGCGCATGAAGGGCGCGGTCATGGTCAGTTGCGAACGATCCGCCAGGCAGAAATTCTTGTTGGCACGGAATTTCTTGATGCAGGAAAAAATGTAGTCCCAGCGGCCGATGTTGAGGCCCGCCGAATGATCCTTCAACTCCCACAGGATTTCGTCCATTTCGAAAGCCGCTACCACGGTCTCGATGAGACAGGTAGCTTTGATGCTTCCTTGGAGAATTCCCAGGTGATCCTGCGCCAGCAAAAACACCTCATTCCAGAGACGCGCTTCCAGATGCGATTCCATCTTGGGCAGGTAGAAATACGGGCCCGAGCCCCGCGCCAGCAATTCCTTGGCGTTGTGGAAGACCAGCAAGGCGAAATCGAATAACCCCCCCGCGACCAGCTGGCCGTCCACGCTGACATGCTTTTCATCGAGATGCCAGCCGCGCGGCCGCGGGATCAGCACCGCGGTCTTGTCGTTAAGCCGGTACTGCTTGCCGTTTTGCTCCAGGCAGATGGCGCGGCGCACCGCATCGCGAATGTTGATCTGCCCGTCGATCATGTTGAACCAGGTCGGGCAATTGGCGTCTTCGAAGTCCGCCATGAAAGTGGCGGCGCCGCAGTTGAGCGCGTTGATCACCATTTTGCGGTCGGTCGGGCCAGTGATTTCGACGCGACGGTCGAGCAGGTCCGCTGGTTGCGGCGCGATTTGCCAATCGTCCTGCCTGATTTTTTCTGTCCCCATTAAAAAATCAGGTAGCGCCCCAGCGTCGAACTGTTTCTGCCTCTCGGCGCGGCGCGCCAGCAGTTCCTGGCGGCGCGGCTCGAACCGGCGGTGCAATTTTGCCACCAGTCCCAGCGCCTCCGGCGTGAGGATCTGGGCGAATTCCGGCGTCATGGGTCCGGAAACGGCAACGCCTGGCGGAAGGGGACTGGGTCTGTGCATCACAACTTATTATGGCTTAAAATGCCGCGCTGCAGCACATCCAGCGTCGCGGGAAAGCGGCAAAAATCCGCTCAGAGTAATCTCGCCTCCCCCATTAAGGGATTCCCTACCACATCATGAAAAATACCTACAACATTCTGATTTTCGGCGCCTCCTATGGCTCCCTGCTGGCGACCAAGCTGCTGCTGGCCGGGCACAACGTAAGACTGGTCTGCCTGCCCGCCGAAGCGGAGTTGTTCAACAACGAAGGCGCGATCGTGCGCATGCCGGTTAAAGGCCGCGAGGGGCTGGTCGAAGTCCACTCGCGCAAGCTGCCGGGAAAACTCTCCGCTTGCACTCCCGCCGAGGCGAGCCCGGCGGGTTACGACCTGGTGGTGCTGGGGATGCAGGAGCCGCAGTACCGCTTGTCAGGCGTGCGCGAACTGCTCGACGCCGTTGCCAAAGCAAAACTTCCCTGCATGTCGATCATGAACATGCCGCCGTTGTCCTATCTCGCGCGCGTGCCGGGGGTATCGGTCAGCGCCTGCCGCGACTGCTACACCGATCCGACCGTCTGGGACAGCTTTGATCCGAAACTGATGACGCTTTGCAGCCCGGATCCGCAGGCCTTCCGCCCGCCCGAGGAAAAGGTGAATGTGCTGCAGGTGCGCTTGCCGACCAACTTCAAGTCGGCGCCCTTTGAGGACGACGCGCACACCGCGATCCTGCGCCAACTGCAGGCCGATATCGAAGCCTCGCGCTTCGACACCGGCACGGAGAAGATCGAGTTGCCGGTAAAGCTGAAAGTGCACGACTCGGTGTTTGTGCCGCTCGCCAAGTGGGCGATGCTGCTGGCGGGCAACTACCGCTGCGTGACGACAGGCGACATCCGGTCGATCAAAGAAGCCGTGCACAGCGACCTCGAAGCCTCCCGTGCGGTATTCAACGGGGTGGTCAAGCTCTGCGTGTCACTCGGCGCGAATGAAAAGGACCTGGTGCCGTTCGAGAAATACGCGGCGGCGGCGCAAGGACTGGCGAGCCCGTCCTCGGCAGCACGAGCCCTCTACGCCGGCGCTCCCAACATTGAGCGCGTCGACCGTCTGGTGCAGGCGATCGCCAAACAAAAAGGCATGGGATCCTCTGCCATCGACGAAATCGTCGCCCTCGTCGACGCCCGGGTGGAAGCGAACCGGAAAGCGAAACCAGCCTAAATAAAAGGAATAACAGGGGTCAGACTCTTCCCCCTTTTATTTTTCCTCGGCATCATTGATGCCGAGATCCTGGATTTTGCGCGTGATGGTATTGCGACCCATACCGAGCAGCTTGGCCGCCTCGATCCTGCGCCCACCGCTGCGCGCCAGCGCTTTGACGATCAAGGAACGCTCGAACTGGCGTGTGAGCTGATCAAGTACGCCGCTCTCGCCGCGCGCCAGGCGGCGCTCAACTTCCTGCTCCAGCGCCGCAATCCAGTCCGCGGCCGTTGCCACGCTTGCGGGCGCGCCGCGAAATTCCACGGGCAGATCGACGATGTCGATCGCCTGCCCCGGCGCCATCACTGTCAGCCAATGGCACAGGTTCTCCAACTGACGCACGTTGCCCGGGAAATCCATGCGCGCCAGATGAGCTAGCACCTCGTCCGAGAGGCGCTTGGGTTCGACGCTGAGTTGCTTGGCGCTTTGGACGAGAAAATGCCGGGTGAGCAGGGGAATGTCCTCGCGCCGCTCGCGCAAGGATGGAATACGCACACGAATCACGTTCAAGCGGTGGTAGAGATCTTCGCGGAACGCGCCCTCCTGCACGCGGCTCTCCAGCTCCTGGTGCGTAGCGGCGATCACCCGCACGTTGGCCTTCAACTGCTGGTGGCCGCCGACCCGGTAGTAGGTGCCATCCGAGAGCACACGCAGCAGACGCGTCTGCAATTCCGGGGGCATGTCGCCGATCTCATCGAGAAACAGCGTGCCGCCCTCGGCCTGCTCGAAACGGCCGCGCCGCAGAGCTTGGGCGCCGGTGAAAGCGCCGCGTTCGTGGCCGAAGAGTTCAGATTCGAGCAAATCTTTCGGCATCGCTGCGGTATTGATGGCGATGAACGCTTGCGCCCCCCGCGTACTGTGCCGGTGCAATGCGCGCGCGACCAGCTCCTTGCCGGTGCCGGACTCGCCGGTAATCAGCACCGTCGCGCTCGACTGCGAAAGTCGCCCGATGGCGCGGAATACTTCCTGCATCGCCGGCGCCTGGCCGAGGATCTCGGGTACTGCGCCTAGCGGCTCCAACGCCGCCTGCTCGCGCTGGCTTTCCTGCAGCGCGCGCCGGATCAGCTCGACCGCCTGGTCGACATCAAAAGGCTTGGGCAGGTATTCGTAGGCGCCGCCCTGGAACGCGGCCACTGCGGACTCCAGATCCGAATACGCCGTCATCACAATCACCGGCACCGCCGGATGCTTTTCCTTTACCTGTTGCAGCAGCTCGATGCCCGATTGTCCGGGCATGCGGATGTCCGAAATCAACACCTGCGGCGGACCATCGGCGAGCGCCTCCAGTGCTTCAGGCACCGACGGAAAGGACCGGTAGGAAATGCCTTCGCGGCTGAGTGCTTTCTCGAACACCCAGCGGATGGAGTGATCATCGTCGACGATCCAGACTGGTTTCATGGCAAGGGTAGCAAGAGCGTGAAGATGGTTCTTCCCGGGCGGCTGTTCAACTCGACCACGCCGCCATGATTTTGTACGAAGGTCCGCGCCAACGCTAGGCCGATGCCGCTGCCGCCCTCTCGCCCCGAAACCAGCGGATTGAAAATGCGGTCGCGAATCTCCTCTG
>SHXK01000047.1 GCA_009693335.1 Betaproteobacteria bacterium
TAGGGAACGCACTCGTGCGTTAGCGGTTTCATGGTACTGCAACAGCTTGCAGCCATCTTGTGTTCGGCGTGCGGATTACTCTGGCGCTCCCAACCTATTCCCCCGGCGCCGGAACTCGAGCGTATGCGTCGCCATCCGTGTCTCGATCAAGAAGCACAGGAGGGCCGCCACGAAGCAAGCCAGGCCGGTGAGGAAGCTTCCGGCAACGAGCGCGTTGGCTATCCGAATCTTTTGCGGTCTTTGCGTCTACGGACAAAACGTCACATTTCAAAGCGAGGAATCGTTGAAGTTGAGCGGCGGACCACTGGTGGCAGCGTCATATCGATCCTGCGGTCTGGATTGAGTAGCCTTGAAACGTGAAAGGGAGGTAACACCATGAGTAAAAAGGTCCGGCAGTTCTGCGCCGCTTGTAGTCTGGTCACCACTCAGGTGAAAGAGGCTGGGGCCGCTGACTACAAGTGTCTCTGCTGTGAAAGCGCAAAGTTTCGATCTCAGCAAAAAACAGCGAGCATCAAGTCCAAAATCACGCAGAGAAAGCGTGATCACACTCCGTTCTGAGCGATTGCAGAATCAGGTCAATGGCTGAGATACTGCCCCCATGGCTGTGGGGCAATGCTCATTCTTGGCTGGGAGTCTGCGGGACACTGGTGGGACACTGACAGCCAAAAAGCGGGAGAACGCTGCAACTACCGGAAACAGCAACACGTTGATTGCTTTATCGTTGGTTGCTCTGAAGTGTCGTTGTTTTCTTGGTTCCTTCGACTTTTAATCCGTTGGTCGCCGGTTCGAATCCGGCACGGCCTACCAATACTTCAAGGGCTTAGCGAATCGCTAGGCCCTTTTTTCTCACCAGGAACTTCGGATTAATCAGAAGCGCGAGAATATTGCCGTATTTTTGCAAGATTATCTTTCGTATTTGAGATATATAAGCCAATGTTTTTACAATAAAATAGGCATTTAATTTGTCGTATTTCTGAGATGCCTCGTAAGCCCGACCTGACGGATCTTGTTCGTGATCGAGTGCGGCGCAACCGCCGCGCGGCGGCGTTCGTCCGCGAAGACTTCCTGGATCTCGGCGATTACGACCAGGTAGGACGTGCATTGCTCGAATTGCTGAGGCGCGGCGAGCTGGTGCGCGTCGGCTACGGTATCTACGGCAAGGCCCGTAGCTCGTCTATTACGGGCAGACCGGTTCCAAGAAAACCTCTTATAGCAATCGCGACCGAAGGCCTCCGCAAAGTTGGCTACAAGATCTCGCCAGGCAAAGCGGCTGTCGCGTACAGACAAGGGCGCAGCACCCAGATTCCCGCGCGGTCGGTGCTCGATGTGGGCAAGCAACGGGTCGCGCGGGTGATCAAGTTCGGTCCCGACAAGGTGGTATATGAAACAGCTAAGCCGCGCAGACGCAGAGCTGCTTAGCGACCTGCGGCAGGTCGACGAAAAGCTCGGCCGGCTGCCCGAGGCGATGCTGGAGAAGGACGTATTCATCACCGAGGCGACGCTTGCGCTCTCGCAGCTCGACACTGACGCGATCGGCCTGGTTTTCTGCGGGGGGACGAGCCTCTCGAAGGCGCATCGCCTCGTCGAACGCATGTCCGAAGACGTGGATTTCAAGCTCGCCGTACACGATCGCGGCCTTTCGCGAAACGCCCAGCGCGCGCTGCTCAGGGAGTTCCGCGCGCGCGCCGTCGAAGCGCTAAAGCAGCTTGGATACGAGTTGCAGGAAAAGGATGTGATATCTCGCGATGCCAACACCTACATCGGTATCAAAGCTCTCTACGCTACGCGGTTCACCGCGCACGCCGCCATCCGTCCGGACATCCGGATCGCATTCAACACAGCACAGCCGCGTCTTCCGCTGTTGACCTGCACTATACGGACCCTCGCATCGGACAAGCTGACGCTCTCGCGCGCAGGGCAGCTGCAATGCCTAGATGTATCGGAGACGATGGCCGAGAAGCTCGTGAGCTTCACGCGCCGGACCGCTCAGTTTCTCGCCAACAAGCACCGGGGGGAGTTCGATACGGCGATCGTCCGTCACTTGTACGACGTGCATCAGCTGTCCACGCGCGGTGTAGTCGACCTGAACGCGGTGTCCAGGCTCGTCAACGAAATAGCTGAGAGTGACGCCCGGCAATTCGCGCATCAGCATCCGGAGTACGCAAAGGATCGCGTAGGCGAAACCAGGAAGGCAATCGCGGCGCTGGCAAACGACCAGCGATTCGAGGAGTGGTATGGCGAGTTCGTCGAAGCCATGATCTATGGCGACGACAAGCCTCGATTCCGCGAGGTGGCGGATACTTTTGCGGACGCCGTGCATCGCGCGATGAAGCTTCAGCCCAGATAAAGGTATTCACTGCGGCCACGAGCGCGAGCGTTGCCGCAGTGCAGTATCCAAAGCCCCTAGGCGCGAGCCGGGGGCTTTTTCTTTACTCGCGCACGCGCGCGAGCTTCTCGACTTCGCTCAGGCGCCGCAGCGCGCGCATGACGCGCGCAAGGTGCTGGCGATTGGCCACTTCAAGCACGAACAGCATGGTGGTGAAGACCGTGCGGTCTTCTTCCATGCTGATGGTGTCGATGTTGGCGCCCGCGCCGGCGATTTCGGAAGCAACCTTGGCCAGCACGCCGCGCTGGTTCGTCACCATGGCCCGCAGCGCACTCTGGAACAGGCGGCTCGGCTGACGGTCCCACTCGACATCTATCCACTGGTCGGGCTCGGCGCGGCGCGAGCGCGTCGCTTGTCTGCATTCGGCGATGTGCACCACCAACCCCTGGCCTTTCTTCATCGAGCCGACAATCGCATCCCCGGGGATCGGGCGGCAGCAGCTCGCGAACTGCACCGCCATGCCTTCGGTGCCGCGGATCACTACGCTGACGCCGGCGCTCCTTGGCAGGCCGCTTTTCGCCTCCTCGCGCTCGGTCTTGCGCAGCAACCGCCTCGCCACCACCGCCGGCAGGCGTCTGCCGAGGCCGAGGTCGACGAGCACTTCCTGCCGTGAGTGTGCGCCAGAGTCGCGCACCGTGCGCTGCCAGCTTTCCTCGTCGATTTCTGCAGGGGTGTGACCCGCGGCCTTGAGCGCCTGTTCCAGGAGCCGCTCGCCCAGCGCCGCCGATTCGTCGTATTGCATGGTCTTCAAGAAGTGCCGGATGTTGGAACGCGCTTTCCCCGTTCTCACGTACTGCAGCCATGCCGGGTTGGGCTTGGCGTAGCCGGTGGTGATGATTTCGATGCGCTCGCCATTGCGCAACTCGGTGCGCAACGGCACCAGTTCGCCGTTCACCTTCGCCGCCACGCACTTGTTGCCGATGTCGGTGTGCACCGCATAGGCGAAATCCACCGCGGTGGCGCTGCGCGGCAGGGAAAGTATCCGGCCTTTGGGCGTGAAGACGTAAACCTCGTCGGGGAACAGGTCTACCTTGAGGTGCTCGAGGAACTCTTGCGCATCGCCCGACTGGCTCTGGATCTCCAGCAGCGACTGCAGCCACTGGTGGGTTTTCTTCTGCAATTCAGAGAGCGATTCGGCGTCGCTCTTGTACATCCAGTGTGAGGCGACGCCGGCTTCGGCCAGCCGGTGCATTTCTTCGGTGCGCAGCTGTATCTCGACCGGCACGCCGTAAGGGCCGATCAGCGCGGTGTGCAGCGACTGGTAGCCGTTCGCCTTCGGGATCGCGATGTAGTCCTTGAATTTTCCCGGCACCGGCTTGTACAAGCGGTGCAGCACGCCCAGCGCAAGGTAGCAGTTAGAGTTGTCCTTCACCACGACGCGAAAACCGTAGATATCGTGCACCTCGGAGAACGACAGGTGTTTCTCGATCATCTTGCGGTAGATCGAGTAGAGGTGCTTTTCCCTGCCGGTGACCGCCGCAGTGATGCTGGCTTCGGCCAGTTTCGCCTTGATCGCCTCTTCGATCTTGCCGACCACCTCGCGCCGGTTGCCGCGCGTCGCGCGCGTTGCCTTCGCCAGCACGCGATAGCGAACCGGGTGGGTGTGCGAAAACGCGAGTTCCTGCAACTCGTGGAACAGTTCGTTCAGGCCGAGCCGGTTGGCGATCGGCGCGTAGATTTCCATGGTCTCGCCGGCCACGCGGCGGCGCTTGGCGGGCGCCACCGCGGCCAGGGTGCGCATGTTGTGCAGGCGGTCGGCGAGCTTGATCAGGATGACACGCACGTCGCGCGCCATCGCCAGCAGCATTTTGCGGAAGTTCTCCGCTTGCGCGTCCTCGGCCGACTGGAATTCGATTTTGTCGAGCTTGGAAACCCCATCCACCAGATCCGCGACGGGCTTGCCAAAGGTGTCCGAGATCTCGGCTTTGGTGACCGAGGTGTCCTCCATCACGTCGTGCAGCAGCGCCGCCATCAGCGCCTGGCTGTCCAGGCGCCAGCCGGCGAGAATTTCGGCGACCGCCAGCGGATGGGAGATGTAGGGCTCACCCGACTGACGCGTTTGGCCGGCGTGCGCCGCGCCAGAGAAGCGATAGGCCTGCGCCAGACGCGCGACTTCGGTCGGCTTCAGGTAGGCGAAGCGGGACTCATCGAGGACAGGAACTGCTGCCATCAGGGGAGATTAGCGCAGTTCTCCCCAGATCGTGCCGCCCCCGCGCAAGCGGGGAACCAGCAAAACCTAGAGCGTGGGGGTTGCCGCGACGAGCGGCGCGGCCTGCGGCGTCTGGTTGCGGCGTAGGACTTCGACGCCGATCTTGCCGACGGAGATTTCGCGCAACGCGATCACGGTGAATTTGTCTCGGTTCGGCTCGACCAAGGGCGAGGCCCCCTGGCTGAGCTGGCGCGCGCGGTAGGTGGCCGTCAGCGTGAGCTGGAAACGGTTCGGGATACGCGCGAGGCAATCGTCAACAGTGATGCGGGCCATGGGCACTTTCAATAACGACGGGTTGGCTACGGAAGGTCAGGCGCGCGCTTGGCGTAGGCGCTCGACCCGGATGATCGCCTGTAAATCTTGCTTGGCGACATCGAAGTCTTTGTTAATTATAGCGTAATTAAACTCTGCAGCGTGCGAGATTTCTTCTTCCGCGCCCGCCAGACGGCGCTGGATCACGGCATTGGCATCCTGGCCGCGCGCGCGCAGGCGCCGTTCGAGCTCGGCCACCGAAGGCGGCAGGATGAACACCCCGATGCAAACCGGGTACAGGCGGCGTACCTGCTGTGCGCCCTGCCAATCGATTTCCAGCACCAGGTCTTCGCCGCGCTCGAGCGCCTGCCGAATAACCGCGTGCGAGGTGCCGTAGCGATAGCCGTGCACTTCGGCGCTTTCGAGAAACTCGCCTCGTTCCAGCATGGCGATGAATGTGTGGTCGTCCACGAAGTGGTATTCGCGGCCGTTCGCTTCGCCGGGGCGCGGCGCGCGCGTGGTGTAGGAGACCGAGAGCTTCAGGCCCGGATCCGCGCTGAGCAGCGCGTCGATCAGCGAGCTCTTACCGGCACCGGAGGGTGCGGTAATGACGAATAGCAACCCGTTCATCGGCTTCCTCAACCCGCCTGGCGGGTTCTTTTACCTGCGCTCATTCGATGTTTTGAACTTGTTCCCGGATTTGTTCAATGAGTATTTTCAACTCCAGCGCGCAGCCGGTAATTTTCAGCCCCGCGGCCTTGGAGGCGAGGGTGTTTGCTTCGCGGTTGAGTTCCTGCGCGAGGAAATCCAGCCGCTTGCCGGCGGAGTCGCCTTTCGAGCCCGCGGCGCCGCCCTTGGCGAGGACGCGCTCGACTTCGTCCAGGTGGGTGGCGAGGCGTGTGAGTTCCTCGTCGACATCGCTCTTGGCGGCGAACAGGGCGATTTCGGCGCGCGCACGCTCGTCGTCGCCGGTGCCCAGCACTTCGCGCAGACGATCGGAGATCCTCGCGCGGTAGGCCGCCACCGCCTCGGGCACCAGCGGCGCGACCTCGGCCAGCTGCTGGCGCATCCCGGCGACGCGGTCGAGGAGGCTGGCCGCCAGCTTGGCGCCTTCGCGGCCACGTGCCGCGCACAGATCATCCAGCGCCCGGCGGCAAAGGTTCTCCAGCATGGGGCGCGTGCGCTCTTCGTCCACTGCAGGCTCGGCCAGCACGCCGGGCCAGCGCAGCACATCGGCGATACGCAAGGGTGCAACGTCGGGAAACGCCTTGGTGGCTTCCGCCGCCAGGGTTCGCAATCGCTGGATCGCCTGGAGATTGAGCTGTTGCGGCGCCGGGGAACTGGCGTTGCCAAAGTAAAGTCGGCAGTCCACTTTTCCCCGTGCAATGCGCCCGGTGATCAGCTCGCGCAACATCGGTTCGGCGGCGCGTAGTTCCTCGGCGACGCGGAACTGCACGTCGAGGAAACGCGAATTCACCGAGCGCAGTTCGAGCGTCAATACGCCGCGCGGTGCATCCACGCTCGCAATGGCGTAGCCGGTCATGCTGTGGGTCATGGGGATGCAGGTATCATAGGTTAGATGTCCGCGCAAGCCAACCAGCCCTTACCGGGCGGATGGATAAACGGCTGATCAGCGAGCGATGAAGTACACGATTTTCCAGGACACGCGCATCGGCAAGCGGCCCTACCAGCAGGACCGCATCGCGCATTGGTGCACCCAGGAGTCGCTGTACCTGGTGCTGGCCGACGGCATGGGCGGGCATGCGCACGGTGATGTGGCGGCGCAGATCGCGGTGGATTGCCTAGGCAGCGCTTTTTGCAACGAGGCCAAGCCCAGGATCGCGGACCCTGAGAACTTCCTTTTTCGCACCGTCGGCCGCGCGCACGCCATGATCGTGCATCAGACCCGGCGTCGGGGGCTGGCGGCCCAGGATCTGTCGAACTCGCCGCGCACCACCGTGGTGGCCTGCCTGGTGCAGGACGGCTATGCCTACTGGTCATACGTCGGCGATTCGCGTCTCTACCTGATCCGCGACGGCCGGATCGTGACGCGCACCCGCGACCACACGCCAGTGCAGATGCTGGTTGACGCTGGCAGGATCCGTGAAGAGGCGGCGGCGATGCATCCGGATCGCAATAAACTCCTGCAGTGCCTGGGCGGGCCCCGTGCGCCCCAGGTCGAGCCGACCGGGCGCGCGCGCCTTGCCCAGAACGACCTCGTGTTGCTGTGTTCGGACGGCTTCTGGGGGCCGCTGACGCAGCGCCAACTGCTGGTCGGCGTGCTCGGCAAGAACATGGAGCGGGCATTGCTTGAACTGATCGACCTCGCCGAGACCTGCGCAGGACCTCGCTGCGACAATGTTTCTGTATTGGCGATCGAATGGCACGATCAAGCGGTGCCGGCACCGTTCGAGCAGGAAACCGTGGCGATGAGTGCGCAAGAACTGCGCCCAGGGCGCATTGGCAAGGTGAGATCGTGAAAAGCCTGGTTCTTGCCTCGGGTAATCCCGGCAAGAAAGCCGAGCTGGAACAGCTACTGGCGCCTTTCGGCACGCGCGTGATCACGCAAGTCGAACTCGGCATCAGCGAAGCCGAAGAGCCGCACGACAGCTTCCTCGAGAACGCGCTCGCCAAGGCGCGCCATGTCTGTTTCGCAACGCGGCTGCCCGCGCTGGCCGACGATTCGGGCCTCTGCGTGGATGCTTTGGGCGGTGCGCCGGGGGTGCAGGCGGCTTTTTATGCGGGCTCGGAAGGAAACCGGACAGAACGCGATGCGCGCAACAACCGCAAATTGCTCACCGAACTGGCGCCCTACGCTGATCGCAGCGCGCATTACGAATGCGTTCTGGTGCTGATGCGAGGGCCGGGCGATACGCAGCCGCTGGTCGCGCAAGCACAGTGGCACGGCGCCATCGCGCGCCTGCCGCGGGGCCACGGTGGTTTTGGCTACGATTCGCTGTTCCTGCCGCAAGGCTTGACGCAGACCGCGGCCGAACTCGCGCCGACAGAGAAGAACCGCCTCAGCCACCGCGGCCAGGCGCTGGCGAAACTGTTCGAACTGTTGCAGCAGGAAAGCGCATGAGCACCGTGGTGCTGCGCGATCTGCGCCAGGTGCGCTTCGATGCCTTGCCGCCGCTCGCGCTTTACGTGCATCTGCCCTGGTGCGTGAAGAAATGTCCGTACTGCGATTTCAATTCGCACGAACGCGGGGAAGCTCTTCCGGAACAGGAGTACCTGCAGGCGCTAACCCGGGATCTCGAGGCCACCCTGCCTTCGGTGTGGGGTCGGCGGATCCACTCGATATTCATCGGCGGCGGCACGCCTAGCCTGTTTTCTGCCGCGGCCATCGACCAACTCCTGGCGAATATCAGGGCCCGTTTGCCCGTCGAGCCGGACGCGGAAATCACCCTGGAGGCGAATCCCGGTACGGCCGAAGGCGGGCGCTTCAGGGGTTACCGCGCTGCGGGCGTCAACAGGCTCTCGCTCGGTGTGCAGAGCTTCGACGACGCGATGCTCAAGGCGCTCGGGCGCATTCATACGGCGGACCAGGCGCGGCGCGCCATCGGTATGGCGATGGACATTTTCGGCAACGTCAATATCGACCTCATGTACGGCCTGCCGGGCCAGACGCTCGAACAGGCGCGCGCCGATATCGAGGAAGGGGTGCGCCACTGCACGCCACATTTCTCGGCTTACCAGTTGACCATCGAACCGAACACGGTGTTTTTTTCGCATCCGCCGAAGCTGCCTGGGCACGACGCGTCTGCGGACATGCAGATCATGATCGAGGAAATGCTCGGGGCCGCCGGATTCAAGCACTATGAGATCTCGGCGTTCGCGCGGCCCGGCCATCGTTGCCGGCACAATCTGAACTACTGGGAGTTCGGCGATTACCTCGGCATCGGCGCCGGCGCGCACGGTAAGTTGAGCTTCGCCGACCGCGTCACGCGCCATGAACGCGTCAAGCAGCCCAGGGAATACATGACAACTACCGGCGACGTGCTGGCACGCACTATCGAAGCAAAAGAGCTGCCGTTTGAATTCATGCTAAACGCGCTGCGGTTGGTCGAAGGTTTTTTGTCCGAGCAGTTTGCCGCGCGCTGCGGGCTGCCGCTGTCGCTGATCGAAGCGAGCCTGAAGGTCGCGCAAGAAAAGGGCTTGATCGTTCGCACCGATCAGCATATCCGTCCGACTGACCGCGGGCGACGCTTCCTCAACGACCTGGTAGAGCTATTCCTGCCGGCGCAGAAATAAGAGGTCACGCACCGGGTGGCCGAGGCCGAGGCCGCGGCGCTCGAATTTGGTGATTGGACGGTCTTTTCGTTCCGCCGATTGTTTTTCAAAAAAAGCGCAGGTAGAAAAAACTTCCTCGATCTGCGTTGCATACTCCGGCCAGTCGGTGGCGGCGTGGAAAGTGCCTCCAGGCGCGAGCTTGCGTGCGGCGAGCGCGGCGAAAGGCGGCTGCACCAGGCGGCGCTTGTGGTGGCGCTTCTTCGGCCAGGGGTCCGGGAAAAAGAGATGGATGCCAGCGAGCGTGCCGTCGGCGATCATTTTGTCGAGCACTTCGCGGGCGTCATGGCGGATGATGCGCAGGTTCTTCAGCGCCAGCGCTTCAATCTTCTTCAGCAGGCTGCCGACGCCGGGACCGTGCACTTCGATGGCGATGAAGTCGGTCGCCGGATTCTGTAGAGCAATCTCCGCCGTGGTTTCGCCCATCCCCGAGCCGATTTCGAGAACTAGCGGAGCAAGCCGACCGAATATTGCTGGCGGATTTAAAGGTTCAGCCGAAAAGGAAAGTCCAAAAATCGGCGACAACTTTTCGAGGGAAAGTTTTTGCGAGGGCGTGGTCCTGCCTTGGCGCAGGACGTAGCTGCGGATCTCCCGTTTCAAGCCGCTTTCGGTTGCAATGGGGTGATGGTCCCTTCGACGGGCGAGGAGGGCGCTGCGCTGTAGAGCTTCTTTGGCATGCGGCCGGCGAGGTAAGCGTCCCTGCCGGCTTCGACGCCTTTTTTCATGGCGCGCGCCATCAGCACCGGGTCCTTCGCTGCGGCGATCGCGGTGTTCATCAGCACGCCGTCACAGCCGAGTTCCATGGCTATGGCTGCATCGGAAGCGGTGCCCACGCCCGCGTCCACCAGGACCGGCACCTTCACCCGGTCGATGATGAGCTGCAGGTTCCACGGATTGAGGATGCCCATGCCCGAGCCGATCAGCGAGGCAAGCGGCATCACCGCCACGCAACCCAAGTCCTCGAGCATCTTGGCCTGGATCGGATCGTCCGAGCAGTACACCATCACCTTGAAGCCCTCGGCGATGAGCGTCTTCGCGGCCGCCAGCGTTTCGGGCATGTTGGGATACAGCGATTGCGGATCGCCCAGCACTTCCAGTTTGACCAGGTCATGGCCGTCCAGCAGCTCGCGCGCCAAGCGCAGCGTGCGCACCGCATCATCGGCGTTGTAGCAGCCGGCGGTGTTCGGCAGATAGGTGAACTGCGAGGGCGGCAGGTACTCGAGCAGCGAGGGTTCGCCCTTGGTCTGGCCGATGTTGGTGCGGCGGATCGCCACCGTGACGATCTGCGCGCCCGAGGCCTCGATTGCGGCGCGCGTCTGCGCGAAGTCCTGATACTTGCCGGTGCCCACCAGCAACCGCGACCGGTAAGTTTTTCCAGAAATTTCCAGAAAATCCTGATTCAAACTAACCCCCGCCTACGGCTGCAACAATTTCCAGTCGGTCGCCGTCCAGCACCAGGGTCGAGCCGTGCGCGCCTCGCGGCACGATCTCGCCGTTGCGCTCGACTGCGATTTTTTTGCCCGCGAGCGCCATCCGCGCGATCAGCTCGGCAATCGCCAAGGGGCGCTCGTAATGCTTGGGGTTGCCGTTGACAGAGATTTCGATCATCTTTCGAATAATACAATGTTGCCAATGACTTGTGGTGTTTGCTGCAGAGCAATATAAGCCTCAAGTATCACCTAGAAGAACGGCACTATGTCCTACACAATAGTCAAACATGAGGAGTAGATTGGCTACTCGTAGCGCATTGCAGGAGAAGAAAAATGACCACCAGAGCATTCATTATCGCAGCGTTTTTGGCCCTAGGCGGGTGCACCACCCTGACCGATGTTGGCGTCAGCGTGGGCAAAGAGAGCCTGAAGAACGACCAGGGCCATGTGATCGGCTACAAGAACCTGCTCCGCAATGAACGAACCGGCGAAGTGCTGGCTCGGGTCTCGCTCTATATCCCGCTGCGCAGCCAGAGCGGCGAAATCGTGGGCTACGAGGAGCCGGCCAGTGATGGCTCGATCATCCGCGATCTGAACGGTCGCAGCATTGGCGGCCGGTTCTCGGATCTGCGCAGCCGCGGCACCAATGCGAAGAACAAGGGACTGACGATCGTGTTCCGCCCGGCAGACGCGCCGCAAGTGGCCGTGGTGCAGCCCAAGCTCTGGGAGCTGATGTCTTCCCTGTCGGCTTCGGAGCTGCGCAGAATCCAGTAGCCCTCGCGCAGTTCGTTATCCGCCACGGCCGCAGCTTGCTGCGGCCGTGTCATTTCTGCTCCCCATCTGCCGTAAAATCGACCGTCTAGGCGGGTGTAGTTCAATGGCAGAACGGCAGCTTCCCAAGCTGCATACGAGGGTTCGATTCCCTTCACCCGCTCCAGCACGGACTTAGAGCCCATGCCCTACTCGGTGGAAGGCAAGTTGGTGGTCGCGATCTCCTCGCGCGCGCTATTCGATTTCGAGGAGGAGAACCGCGTGTTCGAGGCCCAGGGCGAGCGCGCTTACATCGACCTGCAGTATTCGCGCATGGATGTGCCGGCGAAGGAGGGGGTCGCTTTCCGACTGGTGAAAAAGCTGCTGGCGTTCAACTCGGGCGAGACGCAGCGGGTCGAGGTGGTGATTCTGTCGAAGAACGATCCGGTCTCGGGCCTGCGCATTTTCCGCTCCGCGCAGCGCGCGGGCCTGAAGTTGGAGCGTGGCGTGTTCACCCGCGGCCGCAGCCCCTACCGCTACCTCGACGCCCTGAAGGCGAACCTGTTTCTTTCCGCCAACGAGCAGGACGTGATGGCTGCGCTCGATGCGCGCTTTCCGGCCGCGCGTGTGCTGCCGGAATCGGCGCAGACCGGTGGGCGCCACGCTGAGGAGGTGCGCATCGCGTTCGACGGCGATGCGGTGCTGTTCTCGGACGAAGCCGAGCGCGTGTTTCAGCGCGATGGCCTGGATGCGTTCACCCGCCACGAAGCCGCCCACGCCTTGAAACCCTTGCCGCCGGGGCCGTTCAAGCCTCTGCTCGAGGCTCTGCACCGGCTGCAGGCTGCTTCGGGCGCCGGCGTGCCGATGCACGTGCGCACTGCGCTGGTCACCGCGCGCAGCGCGC
Source organism: Betaproteobacteria bacterium (assembly GCA_009693335.1). Lineage (GTDB taxonomy): Bacteria > Pseudomonadota > Gammaproteobacteria > Burkholderiales > SG8-39 > RBG-16-66-20. The sequence goes on from SHXK01000047.1 coordinate 12,222, forward strand.
CGGCGCATGAACGCGCGGTGCGCACGCTCATGGACTGGAATATCACCGTGGACGAGGCGTTGTTTCTCGGTGGCCTGGATAAGGGCGAGTTCCTAAAGGCTTTCCAGCCCGATTTCTACTTTGACGACCAGCGCGGCCACGTCGCTTCCGCCAGTCAGCACGTGGCGACCGGTCACGTGCCCTTCGGCATTGCTAACAGGGGCTAAATTTTCTGGCCAACGCACGAGTGCGTTCCTCACTAGATCCTCTTTTCTTCCACTGCGTGGCAGGCGCTCGCCGCTTCGCCATGCCGGATCAGTCCCGGCTTTACGCCTGCTTCCACGAGCGAGCGCAGTTCTGGTCGCTCGCGCTTGCAGCGGTCATTGGCATGCGGGCAGCGCGGATGAAAAGCGCAGCCGGTCGGCGGTGATAGCGGGTTCGGTACCTCGCCCGCGATCGGCGTACGCTGGCGGCCGCTCATCTCCAGGTCCGGCACGGCGTCCAGCAGCATGCGCGTGTAGGGGTGCTTGGGCCGGGCAAACAGCTCTTGGGCATCGGCGATCTCGACCAGGCGCCCCAGGTACATGACGCCGATCCGGTCAGCGACGTGCGAGACCACCGCCAGGTTGTGCGAGATGAACAGGTAGGTGAGGCCGAGCCTTGCCTGCAGCTCGGTCATCAGGTTGAGGATCTGCGCTTGCACCGAAACGTCCAGCGCGGAGGTGGGTTCGTCGCATACCAGGAACTCGGGGTTGCCGGAAAGCGCGCGAGCAATGGAGATGCGCTGCCGCTGGCCGCCGGAGAACTCATGCGGATACTTCTCGCCATCCTCGGGCGCCAGCCCCACCTGTTTGAGCAGTTCCGCGACGCGCGTCGTGATCTGCGCTTCCTCGGCGGCCAGGCCGCCAACGCGCCTGGCGCGTTCCTCCACGCGTTTGGTGTGTTCCTGGTGGGCGCGGATTGGTTCGGCGATGACGTCGCGCACGCGCCAGCGGGGATTCAGGCTCGCATAGGGGTCCTGGAAAATCATTTGCATCCGGCGGCGCATGCGTGCGGTCGCCGCTTTCGCTGCGGGATTCGATATCTCCACGCCGTCGAATTCGATGCGGCCACGCGAGGGAGCGTACAGGCCGACGATCAGCCGCGCGATGGTGGATTTGCCGCAACCCGATTCACCGACCAGCGCGAAGGTCTCGCCCTTGCGCACCTCGAACGACACGCCGTCTACTGCGTGCAGCAACTGGCGCGGCGCGCCTTCGAGGACGCGGTTCAGCCACGGCCGCGAAACGTCGAAGTCCCGGCCTAGGCCCTCAAGACGGAGCAGCGGTGCGTTAATCGTAGAGCCAGCAGGCGGTGAGGTTGGCGCCAGCCGGGCGGGGCTCGGGACGTTCCGTCGTGCAGCGCTCGAAACTCTTGCCGCAGCGCGGATGGAAGGCGCAGCCGGAGGGGATGGCGTTTAGCCGCGGCATCGCGCCGTCGATCTGCACCAGCGGGGCGCGCAGGCGATCGGCGGCAATGCGGATTTTGGGTATCGAGCCCATCAGTCCGGCGGTATAGGGATGCTTGGCGGCGCGGATCACCTCGCGCACCGGGCCGATTTCGGCGATGCGGCCGGCATACATCACCGCCACCCGGTCGGCGGTCTCGGCAATCACGCCCATGTCGTGCGTGATCAGCATCACGGCGGCACCATGCTCGCGCGCGAGTTTCTTCAGCAGCTGGATGATCTGCGCCTGGATCGAAACATCGAGCGCGGTCGTGGGTTCGTCGGCGATGATCAGGCGCGGCTCGGTGCACAGGGCGAGCGAGATTACGACACGCTGGCGCATGCCCCCGGAGAACTGGTGCGGGTAGTGGTCGATGCGGGCTTCGGGCGCCGGGATGCCGACTTCGCGCAGCAGTGCGAGCGCCCGCTCGCGCGCCTCGGCGGCGCCGATCGCTAGGTGGGTGCGGATGGTTTCAATCAACTGCTCGCCTATCGTGTAGAGCGGATTGAGCGAGGTCAGCGGATCCTGGAAGATAGCGCCGATGCGCCGGCCGCGAATACGGCGCATTTGTTCATGTTGCAGGTGGTCGATGCGTTCGCCTTCGAGCAGGATCTCGCCGGCGGCGATGCGACCGGGAGGATCGAGCAGCCCGATAATCGCGGCGCCCGTGAGCGATTTGCCAGCGCCCGATTCGCCCACCACCCCGAGCACTTCGCCCGGGGCGATCGAAAACGATATTCCATCTACTGCCACCAGGGTGCCACGGCGCGTCGGAAATTCGACGCGCAGATTCTTGACTTCCAGGATCATGGCCGGTGCGGTGCGCATTCAGCGCAGCCTGGGGTTGAGGGCGTCGCGTAGCCAGTCGCCGAGCAGGTTGACCGACAACACCAGCGTGACCAGTGCTACGCCGGGGAACACCGTGATCCACCACTCCCCCGAGAGCAGGAACTCGTTGCCGATGCGGATCAGCGTGCCCAGGGACGGCCGAGTGGCCGGCACGCCGACGCCGAGAAAAGAGAGCGTCGCCTCAGTGATGATCGCGGTGGCGATGTGGATGGTCGCGATCACCAGCACCGGGCCCATGACGTTCGGCAGCACGTGGCGCAGC
>SHXK01000048.1 GCA_009693335.1 Betaproteobacteria bacterium
TTCTCAATGTCCAAAGCCCCCATCCGAGTCGCCGTCACCGGCGCCGCGGGCCAGATCGGCTACGCGCTCCTGTTTCGCATCGCCAGCGGCGAAATGCTCGGCAAAGACCAGCCGGTGATCCTGCAGCTGCTCGAGATCCCGGACGAGAAAGCGCAGAAAGCGCTCAAGGGCGTGATGATGGAGCTGGACGACTGCGCCTTTCCCCTGCTGCACGGCATGATCCCCACCTCCGATCCGATGCTGGCGTTCAAGGACGTTGGTGTGGCGCTTCTGGTCGGCGCGCGTCCGCGCGGCCCCGGGATGGAGCGCAAGGATCTGCTGGAGGCAAACGGCAAGATTTTCGGCCCCCAGGGACTAGCACTCGACAAAGTGGCTGATCGGAGCGTCAAAGTTCTGGTGGTCGGCAATCCGGCCAACACCAACTGCCTGATTGCGATGAAAAACGCACCCAGCCTCAAGCCGGTGCAGTTCACCGCCATGATGCGCCTGGATCACAACCGGGCCAGCTCCCAGGTGGCACTGAAGATAGGCAAACCTGTCGCCTCGGTTAAAAAGATGACGATCTGGGGCAATCACTCGGCCACCCAGTATCCGGATCTGTTCCAGGCCGAAATCATGGAAAGCGGCTCAGGCAAGAAAGTCTGGCCGATGATCAACGACCAGGCCTGGCTCGAGTCCAGCTTCATCCCGACGGTGCAAAAGCGCGGCGCGGCGATTATCGAAGCCCGCGGCCTGTCCTCGGCGGCGAGCGCGGCAAATGCGGCCATCGACCATATGCGCGACTGGTCGCTCGGCACCCGCGAGGGTGATTGGGTCTCGATGGGGGTACCCTCGGACGGCAGCTACGGCATCCCGGAAGGCGTGCTCTACGGCTATCCGGTCACCTGCAAAGGCGGCAGCTTCGAAATCGTCAAGGGCATAGAGGTCAGTGACTTTAGTCGTCAGCGCATGGACACGACCCTGAAAGAGCTGCACGAGGAAAGAGCCGGCGTGCAACACCTACTGGGTTGATGGGGGCGTCCATGTCCGCTGGAAAAGCATTTCGCAAGGCGGTGGCAGATGAAAAACCGCTGCAGGTCGTTGGCGCGATCTGCGCCTACCATGCGCTGATCGCCAAGCGCAGCGGCTACCAGGCGCTCTACCTCTCGGGCGGCGGCGTTGCCGCCGGCTCCCTGGGGATGCCGGACCTGGGCATCTCCAACCTGGACGATGTCCTCATCGATGTACGCCGTATCACCGATGTCTGCGACCTGCCGCTATTGGTGGACGTGGATACTGGTTTCGGCGCTAGCGCTTTCAATGTCGCGCGCACCACTCGGTCACTCATCAAGGCTGGCGCCGGGGCAATGCACATGGAGGACCAGGTCGGCGCCAAGCGCTGCGGTCACCGGCCGGGGAAAGAGTTGGTTTCGACGCAAGAGATGTGTGACCGCATCAAAGCGGCGGTGGACGGCCGCACCGACTCCTCCTTTGTGATCATGGCGCGCACGGACAGCCTGGCTAACGAAGGTTTGGATGCTGCGGTTGCCAGATCGATAAAGTATGTGGCAGCGGGCGCCGACATGATTTTCCCCGAGGCAATCACCGAGCTGGCCATGTATCGCCAATTCGCCGATGCGGTGCAAGTACCAGTGCTGGCGAACATCACCGAATTCGGCAAGACGCCGCTGTTTACCGTGGACGAGCTGCGTTCGGCACAGGTAGCCATGGTCCTGTATCCGCTGTCCGCGTTCCGGGCCATGAACCAAGCAGCGATGCATGTATATGAAGCAATCAGAAAAGACGGCACGCAGAAAAACGTTCTTGGCGCCATGCAAACGCGCGAGCAACTGTACGACTACCTGAACTACCATTCCTACGAGAAAAAACTCGATGAGCTCTTCACCCGCAAGTAGTACCAGCACGGCGCCTAAAGCGAAGAAATCGGTCGCCTTATCCGGCGTACCCGCCGGCAATACGGCCCTCTGCACGGTCGGGCGCACCGGCAACGACCTGCACTACCGCGGCTACGACATCCTGGACTTCGCCGATCAGGCGGAGTTTGAAGAAATTGCGTATTTGCTGGTGCACGATAAGCTGCCCAACCAGGCGGAACTGGAGGCCTACAAGAAGAAATTGAGGGGCTTGCGTTCTTTGCCCAAAGAATTAAAAGCCATCCTGGAACAAATTCCCAAATCCGCACACCCGATGGACGTGATGCGCACCGGCTGCTCGGTGCTGGGCATGCTCGAGCAGGAAAATGAGTCGCACCCTATCGATGGCGCCCGCGCCATCGCCGACCGACTGATGGCCAGTTTCGGTTCGATGCTGCTGTACTGGCATCACTATGCGCACAACGGCAAGCGCATTGAAACACAAACCGACGACGATTCCATCGGCGGTCATTATCTGAGCCTGCTGCACGGTAAAAAACCCAGCGCTGCCTGGGTGCGTGCCATGCATACTTCGCTCATCCTCTACGCCGAGCACGAATTCAACGCCAGTACCTTCACCTGCCGCGTGATCACCGGCACCGGTTCGGACATGTACTCGGCGATCACCGGCGGCATCGGCGCGCTGCGCGGACCCAAGCATGGTGGCGCCAACGAGGTTTCCGACGAAATCCAGAAGCGCTACCAATCGGCCGACGAGGCCGAAGCCGACATCCGCCGACGCATGGCGGCAAAGGAAATCGTCATCGGCTTCGGCCACCCGGTCTACACCACCGGCGACCCGCGCAACCAGGTGATCAAGGCAGTTGCCGAACGGCTATCGCAGGAAGCCAAGAACCTGACGCAGCAACAGATCGCCGAGCGCATTGAGTCGGTGATGTGGGCGGAGAAAAAGATGTTCGCCAACCTGGACTGGTTCAGCGCCGTCTCGTACAGCAAGATGGGGGTGCCGACGCTGCATTTCACGCCGCTGTTCGTTATCGCCCGCACCAGCGGCTGGGCAGCGCACGTCATCGAGCAGCGCCTCGATGGCAAGATCATCCGCCCGAGCGCCAACTATAGCGGCCCCGAGAACCGCCCGTGGCTAGCGCTCAAGGACAGGGTCTGATCATGTACGAATCCGAGCATACGAAATTCATCCGCGCCTACCTGGAGCAGCATCCCGAGGAACGTGCTTCACAGGCGCAAGGCCGCGCAGTCTGGTGGGATCACGCGGGCGACCAGCGCACGCCGCCAGAGCCCGCGCGCCACTCGCCCAAGGCGGGCGGCAATGAATACCTTTTCAAACCACTTTCTGACAACGAACAGGAAGAAAAATAGTGTCAGCGCACATGTCCCACATGTCCCACGTTTCAAACGTCCGACCGAATCCGGACCAGGTCCTTACCCTGATCGCCAACTATGCCCAGGACTATGTCATTAAGAGCAGGTCGGCATACGAAACCGCGCGCTACTGCCTGATCGACACCCTGGGTTGTGGCTTCGAGGCCCTCGAATACCCGGCCTGCACCAAGTTGCTGGGTCCCATCGTCAAGGGCACGGTGGTGCCCAACGGCGCCAGGGTGCCTGGCACCCAGTTCCAGCTCGATCCGGTGCAAGCGGCCTTCAACATCGGCACCATGATCCGCTGGCTCGATTTCAACGACACCTGGCTGGCCGCCGAATGGGGCCATCCTTCCGACAACCTGGGAGGCATCCTCGCGACCGCTGACTGGCTTGCCCGCAACGGCAAGAAGCTCACGGTAAAGGACGTTCTGACCGCGATGATCAAGGCGCATGAAATCCAGGGCGTGCTGGCGCTGGAGAACAGCTTCAACCGCGTCGGCCTGGACCACGTGGCGCTGGTGAAAGTCGCCTCCACCGCGGTGGTCGCGAACATGCTCGGTCTTTCCCGCAACGAGGTGGTGGATGCGGTGTCGCAGGCCTGGGTGGACGGGCAATCGCTGCGCACCTACCGACACACGCCGAACACCGGCTCGAGAAAGAGTTGGGCGGCAGGCGATGCCACGTCGCGCGCGGTACGCCTCGCGCTCATCACCCAGACCGGCGAAATGGGCTACCCGTCGGTGCTCACCGCCAAGGGCTGGGGTTTCTACGACGTGCTGTTCAAGGGACAAGCCTTCAAGTTCCAGCGTCCCTTCGGCAGCTACGTGATGGAGAACGTGCTGTTCAAAATTTCCTTTCCGGCTGAATTTCACTCGCAAACTGCAGTGGAATGCGCGATGCAGCTACACCCGCTGGTGAAGGACAGAATTCAAGACATAAAGAAAATAAAAATTCGCACCCACGAAGCGGCGATCCGCATCATCGACAAGCAGGGGCCGCTCAGCAATCCCGCCGATCGCGACCACTGCATCCAGTATATGGTCGCCGTGCCCTTACTTTTTGGTCGCCTGACTGCTGCCGACTACGAAGACAAAATCGCTGCGGATCCGCGTATCGATGCCTTGCGAGCGAAGATGTTTTGCGTGGAGGACAAGAAGTTCACCCGCGACTACCACGCGCCGGACCAGCGCTCGATCGCCAATGCGCTGACGGTAGAGTTCAAAGACGGCAGCCAGCTGGATGAAATCGTCTGCGAATATCCGATCGGTCACAAGCGCCGCCGCAAGGAAGGCATGCCGGTGCTGGTGGAAAAGTTCAAGACCAACCTCGCACGCCGCTTCCCGGCCAAGCAGCAGAAGGCTATCCTTGATCTCTGCCTCGACCCCGTACGCCTGGAAAAAACCCCGGTCAACGAGTTTGTCGACATGATGGTGATATGAAAGCCGACCTCGAACGCCGCATCGCCGAACTGAATGCCGAGATCCGGCAGTACCCCACGCCGATCGCGCGCTGCGACCTGCACCTGCCCGCGCTGATCGAAGAGCGCGTGGATCTGATGGCGAAACTCGAATCCCTGAATGAGCAAGGCAGCTGCAGCCCGGCTGCCGTCTGGACCAATGACGGAGGCATCAATGCCGCATAACCTGCACAACACCCTGCAACCCCTCAAGGGCGGCAAGTTCTACTCCCTGCCGCAACTCGGCAAGGCGCTGAAGGTGAAAATCGAGCGGCTGCCGCTGTCCATCCGCATCGTGCTCGAATCGGTGCTGCGCAACTGCGACGGCAAGAAAGTCACTGAGGAGCACGTCCGCCAGCTCGCCAACTGGCAGCCGAACGCCACGCGCACCGACGAGATTCCTTTCGTGCTGGCGCGCATCGTGCTGCAAGACTTCACCGGCGTGCCCCTGCTCTGCGACCTCGCCGCCATGCGCAACGTGGCGCAGAAAATGGGCCGCGATCCCAAACTCATCGAACCGCTGGTGCCGGTGGACCTGGTGGTGGACCACTCGGTGCAGATCGACCATTACGGCAACAAGAACGCCCTCGATCTGAACATGAAGCTGGAGTTCAAGAGGAACGAGGAGCGCTACCAGTTCATGAAGTGGGGTATGCAGGCCTTCGACACCTTCAAAGTCGTGCCCCCTGGCATCGGCATCGTGCACCAGGTGAACTTAGAATACTTGGCGCGCGGGGTGCATCAAAAGGACGGCATCTACTACCCCGATACGCTGGTCGGCACCGACAGTCACACGACCATGATCAACGGCATCGGCGTGGTGGGCTGGGGCGTGGGCGGCATCGAGGCCGAAGCCGGCATGCTCGGCCAGCCGGTGTACTTCCTGACCCCGGACGTGGTCGGGGTGCACCTCAAAGGCAAGCTGCATCCGGCCTGCACCGCGACCGACCTGGTGCTCACCGTCACCGAGATGCTGAGAAAAGCCAAGGTGGTGGGCAAGTTCGTGGAATTCTTCGGCGCAGGCTGCGCTTCGCTGTCGGTGACCGACCGCGCGACCATCGCCAACATGGCGCCTGAGTACGGCGCCACCATGGGTTTCTTCCCGGTGGACGACAAGACCATCGCTTACTTCAAGGGCACCGGCCGCACCGACGCGGAAATCAGCGCCTTCGAGGCCTACTACAAAGCGCAGCAGATGTACGGCGTGCCTAAAGCCGGCGCCATCGACTACAGCGAAAATCTGGAACTCGACCTGTCGAGCGTGTTCCCGTCGCTCGCCGGGCCGAAGCGCCCGCAGGACCGCATCAACCTGGACCAGGTAAAGAGCACCTTCACGAGCTTGTTTTCTGCGCCCGTCAAGGACAACGGCTTCGGGAAAAAACCCGAAGAATTGCAAAAACCCTACAAAACTTACAACGCCATCGACATCCGCAACGGCGATGTGCTGATCGCGGCCATCACTTCCTGCACCAATACCTCCAACCCCGGCGTGCTGCTGGCTGCCGGGCTGCTCGCCAAAAAAGCGGTCGAACTGGGCCTGACGGTAAAGCCGCACATCAAGACGTCGCTCGCGCCGGGTTCGCGCGTAGTCACCGAGTACCTAAGCAAGGCAGGTCTGCTGCCCTACCTGGAGAAGCTCGGCTTCTACCTGGCCGGCTACGGCTGCACCACTTGCATCGGCAACGCGGGCCCACTCTCCCAGCCGATCGAGGAAACCATCGTCAAGAACGAACTGGTGTGCGCTGCGGTGCTCTCCGGCAACCGCAACTTCGAAGCGCGCATCCATCCGAACCTGCGCGCCAACTTCCTCGCCTCGCCACCGCTGGTGGTGGCGTACGCGATCGCCGGGACTGTTTTAACTGACTTTAAAACGCAAGCCATTGGAAAATCAAAGGATGGGCAGGATGTCTACATTGGTCATATCTGGCCCACTGCGGACGAAATTCAGGCGCTCATGAAGTTGGCGATGGACGCGCCCACCTTCCGGCGCCTGTACGGCAATCTTGCCGAAGCGAGCCCGATGTTCAAGAAAATCTCGGCACCGGGCGGCCAGGTCTACACCTGGCCCAAGTCCAGCTACATTGCCGAGCCGCCCTTCTTCAGGGACTTCAGCATGCAGCCGGGACGCCCAGGCAATATTTCTGGCGCCAAAGTCCTGGGCGTGTTCGGCGACTCGGTCACCACTGACCACATCAGCCCGGCCGGCTCGATCAAGCCAACTTCGCCCGCCGGCATCTACCTGCAGGAAAACGACATTGCGGTAGCCGACTTCAACAGCTACGGCGCGCGCCGCGGTAACCACGACGTGATGATGCGCGGGACCTTTGCCAACGTGCGCATCAAGAACCTGATGCTACCGGGCACCGAAGGGGGTATGACTTTATATAAAAATGAAAAACTTCCCATCTATGACGCGGCCATGCGCTACATCGCCGACGGTACGCCGACCGTCGTCTTCGGCGGCGAAGAATATGGCACCGGTTCGTCGCGCGACTGGGCGGCGAAGGGGACTCAACTGCTCGGCGTCAAGGCCGTGATCACGCGCAGCTTTGAGCGCATCCACCGCTCCAATCTGGTCGGCATGGGCGTGCTGCCGCTGCAGTTCCTCGGCGCCGACAGCGCGACTTCGCTAGGCATCAAGGGCGACGAGGAGATCTCGATTTCCGGTTTGGACGAACTTCGTCCGCAACAAGAGATGCTGCTGGAAATAAAAAGAAAAGATGGCACGAAACAGCAAATCAAGGTCAAGTCGCGCATCGATACTTCCATCGAAGTTGACTACTACAAGCACGGCGGCATCCTGCCCTACGTGCTGCGCGAGCTGATCGGACAGGACACGCCGGTACCGCCCAGGCCGCAGTAACCGTTCGGGTTCTTGCCGAGGTACTGCTGGTGGTAATCCTCGGCGTAGTAGAACTCAGGGGCGGCACCGATTTCAGTGGTGATTTTTCCGAAATTCTTTTGTGCGAGTGCCGTTTCGAAGCTTTCCTTTGAAACCAGGGCGGCTTGCAACTGGGCATCACCATAGGTGTAAATGGCTGAACGGTATTGAGTTCCGCTGTCGTTACCCTGCCGCATGCCTTGCGTCGGGTCGTGGCCTTCCCAAAACGTCTTCAGCAGTGCCGCGTAGCTGGTCTTCTGCGGATCGAAGACCACCAGGACCGCTTCGGTATGGTTAGTAAATCCGGAGCAAACTTCCTCATAGGTCGGGTTCTTCGTCTCGCCGCCGGCGTAGCCAACCGCGGTACTGTAGACGCCCGGAATTTGCCAGAACAAGCGCTCGGCGCCCCAGAAGCAGCCCAAGCCGAACACCGCCTGCTGCATGCCTTGCGGAAACGGCGGCGCAATCGCGTGGCCGTTGATCAAATGGCGTTCCGGCAGCGGCATCTTCCCGGCGCGGCCCGGCAGCGTACTGTCTGCCGGCAGCAGCGATTTCATTTTCTTCATGAAAGAAAACATGGGCGGCGCTCCGAAATAGGTGGGTAACTGTGCGAACGTAGAATAGCATCATGAAAATATGCATTTATGGCGCCGGCGCGGTCGGCGGCCTGATCGCTGGGCGGCTGGCGCAGTCCGGTCACGAAGTCTCGGTCGTCGCCCGGGGCGCGCATCTTGCGGCGATCCGCAAAGATGGCCTGCGCATCCTGCATGAGAAAAAGCAGACCATCGCAAAATTGAAGGCGGACAGCAACCCCGCCAATCTTGGGCCGCAGGATTACGTAATCGTTGCCGTGAAGGGTCAGAGCCTGCCCGAGGTGGCGGCCGCCATCGGGCCACTGCTAGACGCACAGACCACCATAGTGACCGCGATGAACGGCGTCCCCTGGTGGTTCTTCGACCGGCTGCCGTTCGGCGACGGCAAGCTGCGCCTGGCAAGCCTCGACCCGGGCGGCAAGCTCGCGCGCGCCATGCCCACCGAACGCATCGTCGGCTGCGTCATCCATCTTGCCGCCTCCACCCCCGAAGCCGGCCTCATCAGCCACGACATGGGCGCGCGCCTGATCCTGGGCGAACCCGGTGGAATCGTCACGACGCGCACGCTGCGCCTGGTGGAGGCGCTGACGGCGGCTGGGTTCGAGGCGCAGAAAAGTGACACCATCGAGAAGGATTTCTGGGTCAAGCTGATCGGCAACGTGAGTTTCAACCCGGTCGCGGCGCTGACGCTCGCCACTGCCAACCGGCTGATCGACGACCCCTACGCCAAGGCCTACATGGTGGCGATCATGCGCGAATGCCTCGCCATCGGGCGCGCGGTGGGCGTGGACGCGGATATCGATCCGGAGGCGCGCATGGACATGGCGCGCAGGCTTGGCGTCTTCAAACCCTCGACGCTGCAGGACCTCGAGGCAGGCAAGCGCCTGGAAATCGACGGCCTGCTGATCGGCACCCTCGAAATCGCCCGCCATGCGGGCGTCGCCGCGCCATACACCGAAAGCCTGGCGGGCCTAGCGCGCCTGCGGGCGGAATCGACGGGGCAATACCGCTAAGTGAAGGAAAATCCGCATCGCGTTTGCGTGGCGCCGATGATGGACTGGACCGATCGGCACTGCCGTTATTTCCTGCGCCAGGTTTCCTCCAGTGCCTTTCTCTATACCGAGATGATCACCACCGGCGCCCTGCTCCACGGCAACGTCGAACGGCACCTCGCTTTCAGCGCCGAAGAACATCCCGTGGCAGCGCAGTTGGGCGGCAGCGAGCCCGATGAGCTGGCGCAATGCGCCGCGCTCGTCGAGCAATATGGTTACGACGAAGTAAACCTCAACATCGGCTGCCCCAGCGAGCGGGTGCAGCGCGGCGCCTTCGGCGCCTGCCTGATGGCCGAGCCGGAACTGGTCGCCGATTGCGTGCGCGCGATGCGGCAAGCGGTCCGGATTCCGGTGACCGTGAAGCATCGAATCGGTCTGAACGCCATGGAAGATTTTCCTTTCGTCGAGAAATTTGTGCAGACGGTTGCCGAGGCAGGTTGCCGAACTTTCATCGTCCATGCCCGCAACGCCGTACTGAAAGGCCTGTCGCCGAAAGAAAACCGCGAGATCCCGCCGCTCAAGTATGAGTATGTCCACCGCTTGAAGAAGAATTTTCCGCAGCTTGAATTCATCCTGAATGGGGGTCTGACGACGCAAGCACAGATTGCGAACCAAGATTCGCTGGTCGATGGCGTGATGCTCGGGCGGGCCGCTTACCACGATCCCTGGGTACTCGCGGAGAGCGGGAATTCACGCCACTCGGTGGCAATAAAAATGCATCGGTATTGCCAACAACAGGTTGCTCGCGGGGCAAGCGTCCGCCACATCGCCCGCCACATGCTCGGCCTCTACCACGGCCACCGCCGTGCCCGGTTGTGGCGCCGCCTGCTGTCGGATTCCGCCCGGCTTGCGCACAACGATCCGGCCTTGCTGCTGGAGGCTTTGGACGCAGTAGAATCCACGTCCTCTCAAGAAAAACCCGACCCGGAGATCCCTCATGAGCGCCGTTCTTAAACCCAGCCTGGCCAAATCCGTTAAAGAGCGCGTCAGCAAGGAAGAGTGGGAGCTGCGCGTCGACCTCGCAGCGGCCTACCAGCTTGCCGTGATCTTCAAGTGGACCGACCTCATCTACACCCATTTCTCGGCGCGCCTGCCCGGCCACGACGAGTTCCTGATCAATCCCTATGGCCTGATGTTCGAGGAGATCACGGCCTCGAACCTGATTCGCATCGACCATCACGGCAAGGTTCTGGATGACCCGCTGGGTCTGGGCTACAACGAGGCCGGCTTCGTGATCCACGGTTGCGTACATGAAGCGCGCCCCGACGCACAGTGCGTGATCCACACCCACGCGCGCGCCGGGGTCGCCGTGTCGGCGATGAAATGCGGCCTGCTGCCTATCAGCCAACACGCCATGCGCATCCAGCGCCAGGTCAGCTACCATGACTATGAAGGCATCGCCCTCGACCTGGACGAGCGCACCCGCATGGCCAAGGACCTGGGTGGGACTTCGAAAGCGATGATCCTGCGCAACCACGGCCTGTTGACGCTGGGCGCATCGGTGCGCGAGGCCTTTGAAGTGATGTACTACCTCGATTGCGCCTGCCAGATCCAAGTGGATGCCATGGCCGGGGGCATCGACAACGTGCAGCAGATGAGCCAGCAGGCGGGCGATGCCGCCGCCGGGCAGTTCGAGCGCCCTGACCGGCCCTCCGCGCACAAGGACTGGCCCGCATTGCTGCGCCTGCTCGAGCGCAAGGGCAGCAACTACGCGAGCTAGCTGCCTCCTTGCAAAGCCGCTGTTGCGGCTCCTTGCTAAGCCGCTGTTGCGGCTCCTTTCCTAGTCGGCAGCTTGAGCACCGTGCCGATGGTCAGGATCGCCGCAACCACCACGGTGTAGAACACCACCCCCGGGCGACCGCCGTCCAGCAGCCAGCCGAAATACACCGGCGTCACCATCGAGCCGGCGTCCAGGCCTGAGTAAACGAAACCGTAGACCTTGCCGGTCGATCCTGGCGGCGTGGTAGCGCGCACGATCAAATCCCTGGAGGGGCCGGTCATGCCGGTGGCAAATCCAGCCGCCGCGCACAGTGCCGGCAGCACTGCCGCTGGGAGCCAGGCGGTGGCGATCAGAAACATGAAACCGGCGCTGACCGCGACGCCGCAGACCGCCACCAAATCGTGGCGCGGAGTGCGCGCCGCGATGAAACCGCCGGTGAGTATCCCCGCTGCGCCACCCAGCAGGTAAGCGGTCAGCGCCGCCGAAGCCAGCGCCACGCTTACGCCGTAAAGCGCCATGCTGGCAACGATGCCGAAATTCTGCATTGCGACAAAGGGGACCGCAACCAGGACGAAGTAGCCGAAGCACATCAGCACCGGCAGCGAGAGCAGAACGCGGATGTCCGCCGCCAGTCCGCCCTCGAGGCCCGGTTTGCGGCGATCGGCGGGCTCAACATGGATCGCCTCACGCAACACCGCCAGCAGCACGATGATGATCGCCCCCAGTAGAGCCGCGCCCAGCAGCGCGCTGCGCCAACCCGCGGTTCCCGCCACCGCGACGGCGTACAGCGGCGCTGCGGCATAGCCCAGGGAGCCGGCGATGCCATGGCCGCTGAAGGCGTAGCCTAGGCGTTGCTTGTCCACGCGCGCATTGAGAATCGAGAAATCGCAGGGGTGGAACACGCTGTTGCCCATGCCACCCACCACCGCTGCCGCCACCAACATGGCATAACTGTGCGCCAGCCCGGCGATCAGCGCACCCAGGGTGCTCAAAATGAGGCCGAAGAACAGCACGCGCCGCGCGCCGTAGCGATCCACCATGAACCCAGCCAGCGTCTGGCACAGACCGCTGACGGTGTAATACAGCGCCACCGTGCCGCCCAGCGCCACGTAGGACACGCCGAGGTCGTCCTTGATCAACGGGAACACCATCGCGGTAACGATCTGGAAGAAATGCGACAAGCCGTGCGCCAGCGCCACCAGGCTGATGGTTTTTACGTCCTGTCTTAATGCTGCGGTCCCGGCAACGTTCACAATATCCTCTTGATAAATCCCACCACGGCTTGCAAAACCTTCTCTGCCTGGTCCTGGTGCGGGGCATGGCCGCAAGCGGGCAACTTCAGCAGCTCGCAGGGTCCACCCACCTGGCGCTGAATGGCGGCAAGTTGCGCCATGCTGCCGTATTCATCGTCCTCGCCCTGGATCGCCAACACCGGGCACTGTATCGTCGGCAAGCAGGCTTCGATGTTCCAGCCCTTGAACGCCGGATCAAGCCAGACGTCATTCCACAGATAAAAACTTTTGTGCACATCCCGATGGTACTTCCCCAGTCGTTGCGGAAGATCGCTGGTTTCGAATCTGTTTTTCACGTTTTTGATGCCGTTCAAGCCATGCTCTTCTACAAACACATGCGGCGCTATTGCCGCAATGCCGCGCACCGGGCGCCCGGCGCCGGCGTAAATCAGCGCGATGGACGCGCCGTCGGAGTGGCCCACCAGTATGGGTTGGTCGATTCTCAGCTGGGCAAGAATTTCCGGAAGAAACTGCAAGGCTTCTTGATGCATGAAATCGATCCCTACCCTGTCCTCGGCGAGAACCTCCGATTCACCGTAGCCGTAACGGTCGTAGACCAGCGCACAGCAACCGCTGGCCTGCGCCACTTGGCGCGGAAAATCGCGCCATTGGCGTATCGAGCCCAGGCCTTCGTGCAGGAATATGAGGGTAGGCAGCGGCGTGGTCGGCCTCGCGTCGGCGCCTTCGATCCAAAGGTACTCCAGCGAACGGCCGGCGGCGCTGATTTGCGGCATGAACCAGATTAGCATGCGCCATGCGCCGTGGTTTCCCGACGATTGCCTGGCTAGTTCTCGCTGCCACCCTGCTGCTATGGTCGGGTAACTGGATCGTCGCGCGCGCCGTGCGCGAGGACATCGCCCCTGGGATGGCGACCGTGGCAAGGCTGCTGATCGTTCTGCTGATACTGCTGCCTTTCTGCCTGCAATCCCTGAAAAAACAACTCCCCGCTCTGCAAAAACAGCACTGGATAATCCTCGCTACGCTAGGCTTCTTCGGCGGTGGGCTACACCTCGGGCTGCAGTGGCTGGGCCTGCACTACACCACGGCCACCAGCGCCATTCTGTATCTCTCGACCTCGCCGCTATTCATCCTGCTACTGGCGCGACCGCTGCTGGGCGAGACCATCGTCCCACGGCAATGGCTGGGCGTGACTATTTCATTGCTGGGAATTTTCCTCATCGCGACCCAGGGACAGATACAAACGCTGTCCTTCAACATCGGCGACCTGATGGCGCTCGCCTCGATGGTGATGTGGGCCGGCTACACGGTTTTCCTGCGCCTGCGGCGCGACACCCTGGAGACGCCGGAATTCCTGGTGGTGATTTGCGTATTTGGCTTGCTCTTCATGCTTCCCTGGTTTACCTATGAAGTGCTCACAGGAGCCAAGACCGAACTCTCAAGCATGGGCGCTTTGGCGGTGCTGTACTCTGCGGTGGGATCCCTGCTGCTGGCCTACGCTGGCTGGAGCTACGTGGTGACGCGCCTGGGCGCCGCGCGCGCCGGCGTCACCCTACACCTGATGCCCGCCATGGGGGTGGGCTTGTCGATCGTTTTCCTCGACGAGTACCCGCGCTGGTACCACGGCGCCGGCATCGCGCTGATCCTGGCCGGCGTAGCGCTGTCCTCGTCCTCGGAACAGAGGAACCCAGGTTCCCCCGTTACCCCCTCCTAGAACTTCATCGGTCGCCAGTAGCCGGTGAGTTCCAGATAACCGCGCCCCACCAGGGTCCGGTCCCGATAAGCCGTGACCGCGCCTTCCCAGTAAATGTTGCCGGTGCTGGCGCGCGCATCGAGTTCCTGATCCTCCAGCAGGGGTTGGAGGTTCAGTGCGTCATGTTGGGTTTTTACCGTGACGGAAACCGGGTATTCAGTGCCGCTCCTCGGAGATTTCCATGTCCTGAGAGGCTCGAAGGACACACCCGGCGGCGCGAACTGCGTATTGCTGTTCTGGTCGCGCATGCGGAAAGCCATCAAGGAAGCACCGCCATCGAGATTGATGCCGCACCAGTCCCAGCCGACGGCCTCCGCCGCCATGATCTGGCTTGACCATTCGTGATCCAGCCAAGCGCTGCCGGTCACGGCTGAACCATTGGCGAGGCCGCGCACCGCGAGATGCGGCCGGCTGTAGTAGTAGCTGGCTTCCTCGGGACGATGGCCCTTGCGACTAAAACCCGCTTCTCCTTGCAGCAGAGGGGCGTTTTTCGCCGTGCATTGAAGCTCCAGAGAAAAATCGCGGGCGTTTATTTTTGCCAGGTAGGTATCGGCAGACAAAGCCAGCGACCAGTCGTCCACCCAGACCTTGGTGGTTGCTTGCCCGCTGCCCGCCAAATCAAGCGTGCTGCGCGCGGCGCGCTGGTCGTGACGCAAGCGGCCGTGGCGCGGATCGGAAATCGCGGCGTGGGCGAAGATCAGTTGCCGTGGCGTGAAAGTGCTGGGGTTAGAAGTTTCAAAATCGGTTCTGGTCCTGAAAAAAGTCACTTGAAAGCCTAAATCTTCCCCGCTTTCAGTTCGCAGCCAGCCG